>JALHOJ010000044.1:0-12269 GCA_022843045.1 Phycisphaerales bacterium | reverse complement strand
CCACAGTTCCGGCCTCGCCCCGTTCGCCCCTCCAAGCCGCACGCCTCGTCACCTTCCAAGCCGGCTCGGGTCAACCCTCACGGATGGACACGATGCCCACACTGCAACTTCAGTTTCCGTGCCGATGACACGAATGCGTGGAACGGCACTGTCCACAATCGCTGCGGCGGGCCGATCACGTTGAGCTAACGTCGGGGCGTTCGTTTGCAAGTCCCCTCCATTGATTTCCCATGGATCGTGACGCTCTGAGTCTGGTTCGAGAGGGCATGAGCGACTGCTTTGTCGTCGGGATCGATTGGGATTTTCCGTGTCTGCTGATCAAGGCCCAGCTTGCTGGCGCGGCTGGCGAAGCGGTAACGCTGCGGTTTCATGACGTCGTGAACGTGCGGATCGATATGGACTTTGGGAAGTTGTCCGGGCCTGGGCTCACGTGGGAAGTGAGGGTCACGGAGTTGGAGGCGGGAAGGCGGCGGGTGTGCTTTGACTTTGGGGGTGCGCCGGAGGGGTGTTTCGAGCTTGAGTTTGACGAAGTGACGATTGAAGCGTGAGGTTGCTGCGGTATGTGCCGCTGGGTATGTGCCGCTGGAAGAGTGGGTTTTGGAGATGGAGAGGGTGGGGAAGGGGTGTGGGGCAGCATCGCTCGTCTGGTTGAAGTTTGGGCATGCGATCAGCGATCGCCTCGCGTCATTTGTGAAATCGCCGGTTCGCGGTTCCGATTCCGCGCGTGTGGGGGCGATGAACTCTTGACAGTGGTTCGAAGTTCGTGGATACTCAAGCGGTGGGATGCGCTGGGAGAACGCGACCGGCGGGGTGGCAGAGCGGTTTGGCTTGGAGGGTTTGGGCGAATCTCGGAGGGTCACATGTTCACAGGCAAGCATCAGCGGTTCGTCGCGTTGGCTTCGTGTACGCTCGCGGCGTGTGCAAGCTTTGTATCGGCGCAATCTTGGAATGTGAACGGGCTGGCTCCGTACCTCGATGGCGACGTGTTCGCACATGGCATCGATGGCAACATGGTCGTTGGTTCGAGGCGTGCGGGCTTTGGAAGTCCCAAGGCGGTGATGTGGAACACCGCGACGGGTACGGCGACGTTGCTGGGCCCGTGGTGGGCCTCAACCTCGGTCGCGGCGGATGCGAGCGGCTCGCAGCAGGTCGGGTACTTGGAGCACAACGGTGTGTCGCGTGCGAGCCTCTGGAGCGGCTCGGAATCGTCGTGGGTTGATCTGAGCCCTGCCGGCGCGAATGGTTCGTTCGCGTCGGGAGTGTCGAATGGAGAGCAAGTGGGGCGAGCGCTGTTCAACTCTGTGAGCCATGCGGGCAAGTGGAGCGGCACCGCCGCGTCGTGGACAAGCTTGCATCCGAGCGGAGCGACGAGTTCGTACGCGAGCGGTGTGCACAACGGGCAGCAGGTGGGCGCAGCAAACTATGGCTCGGGCGATCGCGCGACGATGTGGACTGGTTCGGCTGCTTCCGCCGTGAGCTTGCATCCTGCTGGCTATGCGAGTTCGCGAGCTTGGGCCACGTCGGTCGCTCATCAGGTAGGCTCCGTGGTGGTTTCGGGATCGACGTCTCACGCGGCGATGTGGAGTGGGTCCGCTAGTTCGTTTGTGGACTTGCATCCGGCCGCGGCGCAACTCTCTGAAGTGCTTGATGTGGATGGTGACTACCAAGTGGGCTATGCCCGATTTGACGGGCTTGATCGAGCGGGCGTCTGGATGGGGAGTTCACAATCGTGGGTCGATTTGGGTGCGCTGATTACCTTTGAGGGGGCGTACTCACAAGCAACGGGAATCTCGGTTGCAGGAGACAGCGTGCGAGTCTCGGGGTGGTGGGCGGTTCCCGGATGGGATGTTCAGCCAGTGGTATTTGAGTTGGTAGTGCCCACACCCGCAAGCGTGGCGGTGCTTCTTGGTGCCGGCGTGTTCGCGGTGCGGCGGCGGCGGTGATCAGGTTGCGAGCCAGTTGGGCAATGGACGTATCTTGCCCGTGCGGTCGATGCAGCCGAGGGTGGTTTGGGCGGTGGCTGCGAGATATGGGGTGGACGCGGGCGATGCTGGTGGTTCGGAGCCGCTCGCTGATGCTCGGGCTACTTGCTTGATGCTGCCCATGGGGTGGGCGGCTTGCTCAAGGACCCAGACTTCGTAGTCGTGTTCGATTTTGACTTTGCCGCCGCCTCGCCAAGTGGTGCGGACTTCGATTTGGTCGTCGTAGCGGACGGGGCGTTTGTAGTTGATGGTGAGGCGGACGATGACGAGGAAGACGCCGTCTTGTTCGAGTTGGGCGTAGCTTACGCCGGACTCTCGGAGCAGTTCGGTCCTGCCGATTTCGAGCCAGGGGGCGTAGGCGGCGTGGTGAGCGACGCCCATGGGGTCGCACTCGTTGTAGCGGACGCGGAGGCGGTGGGCGCTCTGGTGGACGCGCAGGCCCGGGGCGTGGGGGGAGTGTGGGGGTTGCGGGGAGTTGAAACCGTCTTGGTTGTTCACAAACAACTCTAGAGACTGCTAGAGTTTGCATCCAGCATTGGCAAGTTCGCCGCGCAGTGCGCGGCATGTGTTCGTTTCGTGCGTCGCGGCGAGTCTGCGACGGCTCGAAACACTGTGAGAAGACGAAGTTGAGGACGATGACGCAGCCTGTTCCCTCCCCCACTCCCGCCCACGCCCCCGCCCCCCCGCCTGTCGCCGGGCCTGGCATCGGTGCCGCGGGGTCGCAGAGCGCGCAGGGTGGGATGATGCCCCACGTGCCGCAGGTGCCGGCGGTGGCGAAGCCTCGGCCGATTATCACGGTGCGGCGGCTTGCGCCGACGGATTCGATCAAGGAATTGACGGTGCTGCTGCATCGCGCGTATGCGAAGCAGATCGCGATGGGTTTGTCGCCGCTCGCGGGGCGACAGAGCGAGGATGTGACGCGGCAGCGGGTCTTCAGCGGGCAGGCGTTTGTGGCGGTGCATCACATTCCGCTGCCTGATCCTGCGGATCCTGAGGGCGTGTCGGTGGAAACGCGGCAGAAGATCGTGGGGACGATCCTGTTCCACGAAGTTGAAGACGCGGAGGGGCCGCCTTGGTTTCATAGGCCCGATGTCGCGTGGTTCAGCCAGCTGGCGGTGGACCCGGACTATCAAGGTCAGGGCATCGGGCACATGCTGGTGGAGATCGTCGAGCAGAAGGGCATCGAGGACGGCGCGGCGGAGATGGCGCTGTCGATGGCGGAGCCGGACAAGGACCTGATGGGCTTTTACCAGAAGCGCGGGTATCGCATCATCGAGTACTGGCAGTGGCCGTACACGAACTATCGGAGTGCGATCATGAGCAAGGCGCTGGGGAAGTGAGGCGAGGGGGGTGGGCTGCGGGGTGGAACGCAGAGGAAGACAGAGGAAGAGAAGAGAGAGCAGAGAAGAAGTGGAGCAGAGGCTGGGTTGAAGGCAAGCGGGGGAACTGGGACGTGCTATGCGAATCTTGCGAACCGTGGGTGTGCTTGCGTTGGGAGTGGTGAGTGTCGCGGGCCTTGCGGGCGCGCAGGACCTGACGCCCAAGGCGGGGCCGCAGACGGAGGCGATCGTCATTGCGGGGGCGACGATTCATCCGGTGTGGAAGGGCGATCCGCAAGGTGGGCAGGGGGCAGCCGCGCCGGCGATCGCGGATGGCGTGTTGTACTTCACGGACGGGACGCTGCGGGGCGTGTACACACGGAAGGACTGGGAGGAGTATCAGAAGATCGTGCTGTGGGCGTCGCCGCCTCGCGTGATTGATGCGAAGGGCAAGCATGTGTATCCGGGGCTGATTGCGCCGATGACGCAGCTGGGCCTGACGGAGATTCAGGCGGTCGCGGCGACGCAGGATTTGGGCGAAGTGGGCAATGTGACGCCTGAGGTGCGGGCGGGGGTGGCGATCAATCCGGATTCGACGCTGCTGCCGGTGACGCGGCGCAACGGCATCCTGCTCGCGGGCGTGTTTCCGGTGGGCGGGCTGGTGCCTGGGCAGGCGAGCGTGGTGCGGATGGATGCGTGGACGATTGAGGACGCGAATGTGGCGACCAATCGCGGCATCAGCAGCGGCATGGTGCTGCGCTGGCCAAACGTTCGCCCCATCGTCGCGTGGTGGAACGACCGCAGCGAAGAAGATCAGATGAAGGACATTCGACGCGATCTGGAAGAGATCGCGAAGGTGTTTGACACGGCGAAGAACTATGTCGTCGCGCGGGCGGCGGATCAGAGCCTGCCGGTGGATGTGCGGTGGGAGGCGATGGCGCCGGTGTTCAAGGAAGGCGTGAAGGGCGAAGGCGCGAAGCAACTGCCGATCTATGTGCAGGCGCAGGACGCGGATCAGATCGCGAGCGCAGTGCAGTTCTGCGCGGATCGCGGGCTGTCGTGCATCATCGTGGGCGGGCGGGACGCGCACCTGGTCAGCGAGATGCTCAAGAAGCACGACGTGCCGGTGATCGTGCAGGGCGTGCAGAACATGCCTCGGCGCGATGACGCACCCGTGAACGAGCCGTTCACGCTGCCTGCGAAGCTCGCGGCGGCGGGAGTGCGGTTTACGATCGCAAGCAACGACGACACGGCGCACGAGCGGAACCTGCCCTACACGGTCGCGACGGCGGTGGCGCACGGGCTTGAGAAGGCCGCGGGCCTTCGCAGCATCACCATCGACGCGGCGAGAGTTCTGGGCGTTGATGCGAAGTACGGCTCGATTGAGACGGGCAAGAGCGCGACGCTGATCGTGACGACGGGGGACCCGATGGAAGTGACCAGCGATGTGGTCATGTCGTTCCTCGACGGGCGCGAGATTGACATGAGCAACAAGCAGACGAAGCTGGCGGAGAAGTACTTGGAGCGGTATCGCCAGGAAGGCGAGCTCAAGAACGAGCAGAAGTAAAAGTTCACCACAAAGACACGAAGAGCACAAAGAGGATCAGGTCTTGGTTCTCTTTGTGCTCTTTGTGTCTTTGTGGTGAACTCAATCCTCCGCCGAGATGCTCTTGGGGCCTTCCTTGCCCGCGACGCGTTCCATGTAGCCCTTGCCCTTGCGTTCGTACTTGGTGAAGCCCATGCGCTCCAGGTTCTTGTTGGAGAGGGCGGCCTTGCCCTTGATGTCGCTCCACTTGCCGGCGATATTGGGCGCGACGATCGCGCGGCGGCAAGGCTCGCCGGTCTCTGGGTGCTTGGCGAGGGCGTCTTCCTTCATCGATTGCACGAGTTCAAAGGTCTTGCCGGTGGGCTGGCCTTTCTTGTCGAGCAGTTCGTAGAGGTAGGTGGGCATGGTGAATGGTATGAACAGCGAAGCGTGTGCCGAAAGCGTTGGATGTGGCCAGAGGGAGACGCGGCTGTGCACTATTCCGCCGGGAAGCCCTTGCACTTGGGAATCAGCACGCGCTTGATGCGGGGCTTTTCCTCGGCGTCGGGCTCGACCACGGTGTTGAGGTAGCTCAAGACCTGGCGGTTGAGGGCCTCGAGGCCCGGCTCGAGCAAATGGGTGTGCGGGCTGCGCCGGATGATGAGGGCCACGCCCTCCTTCACTTCCGCGGCCCGGCTTTCGAGCGTCTTGGTGACCAGTTCCTCGTCCTTGGCGTTGACCTTCACGACGATCGACATGTCCCAGATGTACGCGCGGCCCGACTGCATGTTCTGGAAGCGATCCTCCACGAGCGGGATCTCGACGAACGACTCCTTGTGCTCGTCGTGGCCGTCTGCGAGCTTCGCGTCGGCGGCCTGCACGGGCTTGGGGCCGGTCATGGAGACCAGGAAGTAAACCGCCGCAGCCTCCACGATCATGATCGCGGCGACGATGCCGATGAGCTTGACGGGCGGGCCCTTTTTGGCGGGTGCTTCGCCCTCCTTGGGGGCTGGCTCGGCTTCCTTGGGCTTCTTGTCGGCTTTGTCGGACATAGGGTGCTCCACGCGGTCGATGCAGTTGCGAGCCGGCGGAGGCCGACTCGTCCCATGGCTATCGAACCGTGGGGCTCGTGGATATCGAGGAACCGTCGGGCCGATGGAGTGGTGTGCGCGAGGAGTGCGGGCGTGCGGCGTGTGCCGCGAGGGATTGGGGGTTATGGGGCGATCCGCCGCCTGATTGGGAAACAATGAAGCGATGAACGCCCAGCCGACCAACGCCAACGTCCGCGTGCTCCTGACCGCCGCCGGGATCGGCTCGCGATTGCGCCCGATTACGGACAACCTGCCCAAGGCCCTGGTGCCCATTGCGGGGCGGCCGCTGCTGGACTACTGGTTCGACGCGTTCGAGGCGGCGGAGATTCGGCACATCTTGGTGAACACGCACCACTTGCCCGAGCAGCTGCGTGCGTACTTCGCGACCAAGAACGCGACGGGTCGGTTTGAGGTGGTCGAGACGCACGAACCCACGCTGCTGGGCAGCGCGGGGACGATCACTGCAAACGGCGGGTTTGTGCCGCTCGCACAGTCGAGCGGCAAGGTGATCGGCGATGAGGTTCTGATCATCTATAGCGATAACTTGAGCAACATCGATCTTGCGAAGTTCCTCGCGTACCACCGCTCGCACCCCGACCCCTTCACGATGCTTCTGTTCCGTGCCCAGTTTCCTGAAAAGAGCGGGATCGCGGAGCTCGCGCCAGGTACTGCGCCGACCAGCGGCCCCTTCGCCACGTCAGCGTGCGGCAAGATCGTCAGCTTCATTGAGAAGCCCAAGCAGCCCAAGAGCAACCTGGCGAATGCGGGGCTGTATGCGATGAGTGCCGCGCTGTGGCATGAGATCGCGTCGTGGAAGGCGTTTGATATTGGGTTTGACGTGCTACCCAGACTCGTAGGACGCATGCACGCGATCGAGCACGGCCCGGCGCTCGCACGCGGAAGCGTTGGGGGCCCCGTAGAGGGCTACCACCGCGACATCGGCACGCATGAAAGCCTCGCGATCGCCGAGGCCGACGCGCCACAGGTCTTCGACCCACGCAGCAAGCCGTGAGAGCCGGGAATCGACACCTTCGCACGCAGCGGCCTAATGTGGGCCTCGCGAAACGGGTTGGTGATTGTCACTGAGCTACATTGTCAGTGAGCTAAATTGTCAATGATCTGGGGGCGAATTGAGAGAATCGCAATGGCTATCTGGCGACAGCACTGGGGCCTGACTTACTTCCGCGATCGCGCTCTCGTGATGCGCTGGGAGAAGGCCAATCCGGACAAGCCGTGGCTGGTGCGCGAAGCCGTCGAAGCACTGGACGATTTGATCAAGCCGGGCGACCTGATGGCAGAGTTTGGCTCGGGCCGCAGCACCGTCTGGTTCTGCCGCAAGGTCGGGCCGACGGGCAAGGTCATCAGCACCGAGGACTACCAGCCCTGGTACGACAAGGTCAAAGCCCAACTCGCCAGCGCGGGCGTCAGCAACGTTGAATACCTCTTGGCCGGACAGACGCCCCAGGAGTATCTCGCCCCCGCGACCGAAGCGGTCGCGCGCCTGGGGGGCCGGCTCGATATCGCGCTCATCGACGGCTTCAAGCACCGCGACCACGCCGCGCTGTGGGCGCTGGATCGCATCAAGCCGGGCGGGATGATCATCATCGACAACGTCAATCGATACCTGCCCCACGCGACCCGCTCGCCCGCGTCGCTCGAGAAGGGATCACCCGGCAAGTCTGAACTGTGGGTGCAGTTCGCCCAACGCACACGTTCGTGGCGATACGCCTGGTTCAGCAGCGGCGTGACCGACACTGCGATCTGGTTCGCGCCGCCAAGCGCGACCTGAGCGTGCTTGCCGCTCACTCACCCGGCGCGGCGTTGGGATCCTCAGGAATCGGGTAGTTGGTCACCACGATTTCGACTCGCTGATTGCTGCGGTCTTCCTGGCGATCAAACGTGCGGGCGACGATGCGGTCGCTGTCGCCCATGCCCACCACCCGAAGGGCCTCCCACTTCATCCCCGCGTCCACGAGCGCGTTCGCAACGGCCTTGGCACGTTCGAAGGACAGGTCCAGGGCCTTGGTTGGGTTGTGCATGCCCTCAAAGGGGCTGGCATGCCCACGAATTTCGAGAATCCAGCGTTGGTCTTTCTGACGAGCTGCCACTTCCGCGATCGTGGCCCGCGCGGATTCGTCCAGCACTGCGGCCCGATCATCAAACGGAATGCTCGCTGTGACGCGGTCAAAGTCGCTGGGTCGCGGGGCCTGCTGGCGTTCGTGCTTGCCCGTGGGGCCGTCGGTGCGGCCGTCGCCGCCCTTGGCGCGGTCCTTGAGTCGCTTGACGAGCGCCGCCTCGGCGGGATTCGTGCTGTTCATGCTCACCGGGTTGTTGAAGCCTTCGCGGAGGGCAAGGACCAGGTCGAGGTTGTCGCCGGTCTGGGTCGTCGGCGCGCCGCCCGCTTGGGCGCCTTCCGCGCCCGAGCCGCCGCCCTTGGGGCCCATGTTCATGGCCAGCAGGATCACGAAGAATCCCATCTGCAACATCACGTTGTCGGCGAACGAAATCAGCCACTCGGGCGCACCCTCATGCTCGCCCTCGGCGTGGCCGCCGCCGCCATGACCACCGCCATGACCGCCACCGTGCGAGCCGCCGCCGTGGCCCTCGCCGCCGCCTTCGCCGTGTTGGTCTTTGTGTTCGTCGGACATGGGGAAGAGAACGGAGAGGAGAGAAAGGAGAGCGGAGAATCTGGGAACGACAGCTTACAACTTACAGCTGAAATGAAGGAGGTCGAGAGTCAGTGGTGGGCAACCAAGTCGTTCATGTCAGCTTTACGCGGCCTGGCGGAACTTCACGCGTTGCGGCGCGGGGATAAAGGCGAGCATCTTGTCCAGCGTGACGCGGGGGTTGTCGCCGCTCTGGATGCTCAGGATGCCCTGGAGCATCATTTCGCGGGCGAGGATCTCTTCGGCGCTTCGCATCGCGAGCTTGTCGCCCATCGGCCCTGCGACGGCGTTGGCGAGCACGGTGCCGTACATCGTCGCCACCACGGCCACCGCCAGCATGTGACCCAAGTGTCCGATCTCAGCGGTCGCCAGACCGCTGAACATGCCGATCTGCCCGATGAGCGTCGCGACCAGGCCGTAGCCGGGCGAGTAGGTCTTGATCAAGTCGAAGAACTTCTTGCCGGCCTTGTGGCGGTCCTGCATGGCGAGGACTTCCATGCGAAGCGTCGCGTCAATGTTGCCCGGCTCGACGCCGTCGATGGCCATCTTCATGCCCGCAGCCAGAAACGGGTCCTTGATGTTCTGGCATTCGGACTCGAGGGCGAGGATGCCGTCGCGCCGGGCCTTCTCCGCGAGCGTGTTCATGAGTTCGATGACTTGGGTGGCCTGCATCCCCTTGCTGATGAAGAAGGCCTTGACGTATCCGGGCACCATCTTGAGCTTCTCCATGGGCATGGCCATGAAGAGCACCGAGGCGGTCCCGCCGAACACCATGTACGCGCCCTTTTCGGACCAGAACACGGTCCAATCGCCCGCGCTGGCCTTGTATCCCACGATGGCGCAGCACGCGACACCAATGACGGAACCAATGACACTTGCCTTATCCATGGCGGCCTCGTGAACGGGTCTTCGGAGCAGATGGAGCGCAACCGCGCTCGCGAAGATCATCGTCCGAACCGGGGCGGGGCTTGTCGGACCCCGCGGAATCGGCAGGATCGGGAGCGCGGGAATTGCCCGCGCAGGCCGCATAGGCGGAAAAGGCGTCGAAGTGGCGAAGTGTCAAGGTCTTGAGGTGCCAAGGGCGCGGCGGCTCGACACCCTGCAGCCTTGACACCTCGCCACCTCTCTTCATTCCTACGCTCGCCCCATGCTCTCGGACATGGGCCAAGGCAGACTCTGGCGGCGCAGCGTGCAGTACGTCCTCCTCGGGGCGTGCATTGGCATTCTGATGCTGCTCCTGGTCTACCCAATCATGCTGACCGTCCGAGGCGGGTTTTATGAAGACGTCGCACGCCGCGAGGGGTTCACACTCCGCCACCTGCTGCTGGTCTTTGAGGACCCACGACTGCGGGAGGGGCTCTTCAACTCGCTGCGGTTGGCAGTCCTCACCACGATCTCGGCGATCCTGATCGCCTTGCCCCTCGCCATCGTCTCGGCCCGGTTTCGCTTTCCTGGCAAGGCCTTCTTCAGCGCGCTGGTTCTGGTACCGCTGATCCTGCCGCCGTTCGTCGGTGCCATCGGCATGCGGGCCCTGCTCGGGCGCGAGGGCGCGCTCAACGCACTGCTGGGCACCGACTTTGACATCCTGGGCGACGCCCGCATCTTCGGCGTCGTCCTCGTCCAGGCCTTCAGCCTCTACCCCATCATCTATCTCAACGCCACCGCCGCACTTGCGAACCTCGACCCGGCCCTCGACGAAGCCGCTGAGAATCTCGGCGCGTCTGCCTGGAAACGCCTCTGGTCGATCACCCTCCCCCTCGTCCGCCCGGGCGTCTTTGCCGGCGGCACCATCGTCTTCATCTGGAGCTTCACCGAACTGGGCACGCCCCTCATGTTCGACTACCCGCAAGTGACCGCCGTGCAGATCTTCAACGGCCTCAAGGAAGTCGAAACCAGCGCCAAGCCCTACGCCCTCACCGTCGTCATGCTGGCCACCGCCATCATGGCGTACTTCCTGGGCAAGTATCTCTTTGGCGGCAAGGGCTACGCGATGTACAGCAAGGCCAGCCGGGCGGCGAGCGAAAAGCCGCTCACGGGCGGCATGGGCCTGCTTGCCTGCGGCGCGTTTGCGCTCGTTTCGTTCCTTGCGCTGCTGCCCCACCTGGGCGTGATTCTCACCAGCCTGAGCGGCACGGGTCAGTGGTACAAGACCGTCCTGCCCAGCACCTTCACCACCGACCATTTCAAGGAAGCCCTGACCGCCAGCGATTCGTTCACCGCCATCACGAACAGCCTCAAGCTCGCCTTTGCCGCGATGCTCGTGAACATCGCCTTCGGCATCGTGATCTCGTACATCCTGGTGCGCACCAACGTCCGCGGGCGCAACATCCTCGACGCCCTCACGATGCTGCCCCTCGCTGTGCCAGGCTTGGTCATGGCCTTTGGATACGTCGCCATGAGCCTGCGCTGGCCCTTTGGCGACGGGCCTTTGGGAGACTTTGCCAGCGTCATCGCGGTTGATCCCAATCCGGTGCCGTTCCTGATCGCCGCGTACGCGGTGCGCCGCTTGCCCTACATCGTGCGCTCGACCGTCGCGGGCCTGGAGCAAACCAGCGGCGAACTCGAAGAAGCCGCGGTGAATCTTGGCGCGTCGCGCGTCACCGCCGTTCGCCGCGTCATCCTGCCGCTCATCGTCGCCAACCTCATCGCGGGCGGGTTGCTGGTCTTCAGCTTCTCGATGCTTGAAGTGAGCGACTCGCTCATCTTGGCGCAGAAGACTGAGGACTTCCCCATCACCAAGGCGATCCTCGCATTCGGCGATCGCCTGGGCGACGGGCCGCATGTCGCGAGCGCGCTGGGCGTGTGGGGCATGGCCCTGCTCACGGTGACGATCTTCGCTTCGAGCTTGCTGCTGGGCAAGAAACTCGGGAGCATCTTCAGGGTGTAATGCGATGGGCCGGGCGTTGGCTACGGGTTCACGCCGCCGCCGTTCTTGACCACATCTGCCAAGATCGACTCGCCGTCCTCCTGCGTGACTGGCGGCACCTTCTCCGCGCGCCAGTCGCCGTAGTACAGACCATTGCGACGCCACGCGGGCAGTTCGTCGGCGTTGGTGCCGCTGCGTGTGTCGATCTCCCAGCGCGGGTTGTGCCAGTTGGACGCGTCGATGAGCACGGGCAACTGCGTGTTGCGTTGCTGCCAGGTCTTGCTCACGCCGCCCTGCGGGTCGCGAATGAAGAAGAGTTCGGCCGCGAGCATGAAGATGCCCGGCACGTACTCATAGCTGATGCCGTTGCTCTGCCACGCTGGCTTGAAGCCGCTCGCGGCGTCAAAGCCGCGATCGTCGCTGGGGCAGCGCCAGGGATCGCCGACGATCCAGTCCGAATCGGGATCGTTGGGATCGGTTCGAACCGGGCGGCTGGCGTCGACATATCGCGACATCACGTCGAGCAGGTCCGGGTCGTTGGTGTTCTCGCCCTCCTGCAATGGCCGGACCTTTGGCAGCAGTTGCCCCTTGCTCTCCGTGTCCATGTAAATCTGCACGCCCACGCCGATGCCCTTGAGGTTCGCGAGGCACTTGACGTTGCGCGAAGAATCCCGCGCTCGCCCCAACGCGGGCACGAGAATTCCCGCGAGCACCGCGATGATCGCGATGACGACCAGAAGCTCGATGAGCGTGAAGCCGGGTTGGCGAGGCGTGCGAGTCATGGGCGAAAGCAATACGAACAACCCTCTCGATTGTTTCG
>JALHOJ010000043.1 GCA_022843045.1 Phycisphaerales bacterium | reverse complement strand
CCGCAATATCGCCAACGATCTGTTCGGTCAGCCGCCGGTCAACAGCATCGGCCAGTGACGGGTCGAGTCGTGTGACAACAAGCAACACCAAAGCGACCGGCTCAGTGCCGGTCGTTTCTTATTTGCGGATGAACTTGCGATTGAACTACCGCTCGCGCACGACCCGCCCGCCCACAATCACCATCCGCGTGTGATTGAGGCCCACCTCATACGCCAGTTCGCGCTCATCGCTGGTCTTGAGCAGCACCAGGTCCGCCCGCTGCCCCGGCCCGATCACGCCCCGGTCGCCCATGCCCAAGACGTGGGCCGCATTGACCGTGCTCGCGCTGATCGCCTCGCCCACCGACAGCCCCAGGTTCCGCACCGCCAACTGAATCACAAACTGCATCGAGTAGCACGGCGCGCTGCCCGGATTCAGATTGCTCGCAATCGCCAGGATCGTCCCCGCGCTCGCCAGCGCCCGCGCCGGCGCATACCGCCCGTCCAGATGGAACCCGCACACGGGCAGCAGCACCCCCGCCGTGCCGCTCTTGCCAAGCGCCTCCACCTGCGCGGGCGTCACCGCCTCGAGGTGATCCACGCTCATGTACCCCCGCAGTGCCGCGGTGCTGGTCATCCCCAGCGAGTTGAACTGGTCCGTGTGCACACGGATCGGATGGTCACGCGTGATCGCCGCGTCAAACAGTTCCTGGCATTCGCCCGGAGACCACGCCGCCGTCTCGCAATACGCGTCAATGGCCATCTTCGGAAACTCCGAAGACACCGCGGCCAGCGTTTCGTGAATCGTCTTGCGGATGAAGTCCTCGCGCCCCTCTGCCGGGTCCAGCGCGTGCCCAAGCAGCGCGGTCGCGATGATCGTCCCCGGAAACTTTGGCGCCGCGTCGTGAATCGCGCGGAGCATCTTGATCTCGTCGTGCGTCGAGAGCCCGTAGCCCGACTTCACTTCAATCGTCGTCGTCCCGTTCTCGAGCATCTTGAACAGCCGCTCGAGCAGCAGATTCGTGAGCTCCGCCTGCGACGCCTTCCGCACGGCGTTCACCGTGCTCATGATCCCGCCGCCCCGCTTGAGGATGTCCAGGTAGCTCGCCCCCGCGAGTTTCTGCTCCCACTCATCAATCCGCGACCCCGCCCAGCACGCGTGCGTGTGGCAGTCAATCAGCCCGGGCATCAGCACATCGCCGTTCGCATCAATCACCCGCAGCCCCGGCTTGGGCAGATCGCGCAGCGCGCTGGGGCTGGGCATCACGCCCGAAATCTTCCCATTCTCTATCAGCACATCCGCCCGTGGCAGGATCGAAAGCTCCGCCAAATCGTCCCCGCGACGCGGCCGCTTGCCCATCAGCAGCGTCAGCGCCCGCGCATTGGTGATCAAAATCGGCGTCGCCACCGGCGTGGGCAAGTTCGCCGGCGCGGCAGGGGCTACCGGCTGCGCCGCACGCGGAACCTCCGCGGCGGGGTGCTCAAATCCAGCGGAAGGTTGTGCAAGTACCTGAGGCACGCGTGCTCCGTTCGCTGCATCGCTCATGGCGACCGTTCCTGGGCCAGCGGACCCTGCATAAGTCCGGAAAGCGCGATCAGAAACAGGTGCGCCGCCACGCGCGCGGTCCGACCCCGATCATCGTGCGGCGGACACAGCTCCATGAAGTCCAGGCAACGCAGCGAAGAAATGCGGGTTATGCCGAGAAGGGCCTTGGCGGCCATGCCGACCGTAAGGCCATCAGGATTCATGGCTGAAACGCCTGGGGCGATGGATTGGTCCAGGACGTCTATATCGAATGAGCAATAGATGTGGTCTGAGAGGCGGAGCAACAGCTTCGGGGCCAACTCAGCGATGTCTTTGGATCTGATCTCATCGCTCGTGGAAGAGTACACGTAGTTGCGACAAGCCCAGTCCACGTGTTCTTTGGAGTTCACGAGTGGACTGAATCCCACGTTGAGTGCGCAGCCGATGATTTTCTCTTCAAGCAGCTTTCGGAACGACATGCCGCTCCCGTGCGTCGGGCGAACGTCCAGGTGCGGATCGAGGTAGATGCAGGCCGACTTCGAACTCTCTGAAACAGTCCCCGTCAGTGCCTGGCCAGCTGTTCCAGACTCCGCTCCCAGCGTTTTCAGGCCCCGCGAAACGCCGCGAATAAACGCGTATGTCAGGTCATGCCCGCCCCCGATCGCAATCGGAAACAACCGCGCCTCTACCAACGCCGCCGCGGCAGCCGAAACCCGGTCGTGCGTTTCAGCTAGCGCAGCCTCATCGTCACCCTTCGATGGAACCACATCCCCCGCGTCAAACACCCGCGGATACACAGGCCGCTCGAGCCATTCCGCCTGCCGCTTGGAAATCTCCTTCCAATGAGGCGTGTCGGAGTAATTGAACTGCATCATCTCGCGCGGATTCGGCTCCGCCACCCCATACCTCGCCAACGCCGCCCGAAACGCCGTCGGCCCCTCCGCCGCCCCGGGCCGCCCGCCATTCAGCCGCACGCCAAGATCATCCGGCAACCCTAACAGCGCAACCCGACACCCTGTCGGCAATGCCTGCTGAATGTGCGCGGCAAATCGCGCGGGCGGGATGTCCGTAGGCCAAACGCCTGGCTGGCAGTGGGGGACTTGCACATCACAAGCGTAACCCGTGCTTTCGGACGATTCCCGGACTCGCCGTGCAGTCCCAACCCCACGCCCGTCCAGGATTCACCGTGCAATCAAGCCAGCTTTGTGGTATGCTCTCCCAGTACCCGCCCGCCCAAGGAGCGCCCCATGTCCGCACCCTCCATGCCCTCGTGGCTTGCCAACCTCGACGACCTCCTCCGCGGCAAGCGCACCACCCGCGACAGAATCGCCGAGGGGCTCGTGCTGCCCTGGCAAGTGCACATCCCCCTCGTGTTCCTGCTGGGCGGGGCCTACGGAGCATCCGCGGGCTGCTTCGCGCTCGTGCGCACCTGGGGCGGCCCCAACGCTGCCGACGGCGTTAAGCAACTGCTCGCCGCGATGCTGAAAGTTCCCGCCCTCTTCATCCTCACCCTCATCGTGACGTTTCCATCGCTTTACGTCTTCAACGCACTGGTCGGCGCACGTCTTGGCTTCCGCGCCACGCTCGAACTCCTGCTCGCCTCACTGGTCGTGACCCTCGCCGTCGCGGCGTCGCTTGGCCCGATCCTCGTCTTCTTCACCCTCAGCACCGAGAGCTATGCCTTCATGGTGCTGCTGAATGTTGTGCTGCTCGCGATCGCCGGCATCGTTGGCCTTGCCTTCCTGCTCAAGACCCTCCGCAAGATCGCTGACGCCGCGGCGATGGCCGGCGACGTCGAAGGCGCATCGGGCGACACGATCTTCCGAGTCTGGATCATCATCTACGGCCTCGTGGGCGTGCAAATGGCCTGGATCCTCCGCCCCTTCGTCGGCCACCCCGCCGCGCCATTCGGTCTCTTCCGCGATCGCCAAGGCAGCTTCTTCGCGGGCGTGATTGAGAACCTAAGGCAGCTGGTGAATTAGCGCGACGTCAAGATTCGAGATTGGTGCAACCCCTCCGCCCGCCGCCGCCAATCCGTCACCTCTTCACTCCGTCTCTGCGTCTCTTCCCCCATGTCCCGCGCCTCCCCCAACCTCGCGCTCCACCGCCTCGACGCCCTCCTCCGCGCTGTCGGCATCCACGGCCCGGACCTCAGCACCGACTTCGCGTCGCGCACTTCCACGCGCAGCCTCTCCCTCCGCGATCTTCTGCTCCTGATCGTCACGGCCGGAGCGTGCTACGGCGCATGCATGGGCACCTTCGCCTACGAGCCCGCCCGCTCGATGCTCATGCTCTACAGCGCGATGAAGATACCCATCTTGATCGTGCTCACGACGCTCGTCTGCCTCCCCGCCTTCTTCGTCCTCAACACCGCCGCGGGCGTGCGCGACGACTTCGGCAAGGCCCTCCGTGCCGTCCTCTCGGCCCAGGGCGCCTTCACCGTCACGCTCGCCGGCCTCGCGCCAGTCGTGATGTTCATCTACACCACTGGCGTCAACCACCGCTTCGCCCTGCTCACCAACGGCGCGATCTTCCTCGGCGCCACCATCGTCGCCCAAGTCGTCCTCTGGGCCCGCTACCGCCGCCTCATCGCGGCCAACCGCGTGCACATCACCCTGATGGCTTGCTGGATGCTGCTGTACGGATTCGTCGCCGTGCAAATGGCCTGGATGCTCCGCCCCTTCGTGGGCGACCCGGCCAAGCCCGTGACGTTCCTGCGCGAAGAGCCGTTCACGAACGCCTACATCGCGATGCTGAAACTGGTGCTGCAGAATTGACCAAAAAAAGCCCCTCCCAGAGGGAGGGGTTGGGGTGGGGGGTGGGGGGTGGGCGATTCTTCTTCCTGCACATCCCGCTGCGCTTACGCCACCCCAAGCGCCCGCCGCTTGGCCACCATGTACGGCTCATGCCCGTTCACATGGTCCACATAGATCCGCACCATCTCCCCCAGCGTCACTCTGCCGCGCTGGTTGTGAATCCCCACCCGTTCAAAAGCCGCTCCGTCCAACTGCCGCAGCCACGACGCCGCCCACCGTCGACTCGCAGAGAACAACTCCGCCACCGCGCGCAAGTCGCCCGCCGACAGCGCGTCCACGCCCGCCAACGCCGTCTCGTCATACGCGATCAGCAGCGGCTTGTCCTCCGCGGCGATCCTTCGCATCCGATGCACCGCCGCCAGATCACTGTCGAGCATGTGCACGATGAGTTGGCGGGACGTCCAGGTGTTGGGCACCGGCCGAGCATCAAGCTGCTGGTCCGAGAGGCCAGCCATCCACTTGTGCAGCGTGTCGTGCTGGGCTTCGAAGGCGTTGATTGATGCGAGGATCGGTTCTGGAATGGAACGGTTCATGGTCGCCAAGCGTACCGTCCCTCGTGCTCGTCCTCTCCATCATCCAGGGCCAATCCAAGGGCAAGAAGTTCGAACTGCCCGATCACGAGCCGCAATTGATCGGCCGCAGCAGCGAAGCCATCCAGTTCGACGACAACGCCATCTCGCGTCGCCACGCCGAACTCACGCCAGACGACGGCCTCTGGTATATTCGCGACCTCGACAGCCAGAACGGCACCTACGTCAACGGCACCCGCATCCGAGAGCGCACACGCCTCCGCGCGGGCGACCAGATTCGCGTGGGCCAAACCCTCCTTGTCTTCGGCCAGACCGAGTCAAAGGCCAAGGACACGGTCCGCTTCGTCGGACGCGATCGCGTCGCCGCCAACATCGAACGCGCTCTCCCGAGCCAAGGCCTCACCTCTCAAGGCCTTATCAACCCGATCTCCCCCGCGCCCTCAACGCCTGCGAACAAACCCCTCGCAGTCCCCCCCGGCGCAAGCAACGAGGACTCCGTCATCCTCGCCGAGCCCGAGCCCCGCGCCGCCGCCGTCGACCACCTCCGCGTCATCTACCGCCTCACGAGCATGCTCACCCAGCGCGTGCTCAATCGCCAGGACCTCCTCGAAAACGTGATGGACCTGGTCTTCAGCGAGTTCTTCCCCCAGCGCGGCTGCATCGTCCTTGCCGAAGACCTCCGCACCAGCGAGCCCGTCCTGCCGGTCGATGCCGCAACCCCCGGCGCGGAAAGCAAAGCCGACGCCAAGGTTGAAGGCCGCTACATCCCCGTCGTCGTCCGCCACCGCGAAGCCCCGCTCGACCCCGAAGAGGCCAAGATTCACGTTAGCCGAACGATCCTGTCCCACGTCATCCTGCGGGGCGAGGGCGTCCTCTCCAGCAACGCCATGACCGACCCGCGCTTCGCCAAGGGCGACAGCGTCCAGCGCATGCACATTCGCAGCGCAATCTGCTCCCCCATCCGCTTTCGCGAGAAGACCTACGGCGCAATCTACATCGACAGCTCGATGGCCAACTACACCTTCACGCCCGAGCAGCTCGCCCTGATGAACGCCATCGGCCAGCACGCCGGCCTCGCTCTCGCCAACACCGACTTGTATCAGGAAAAACTCCAAGCCGAACGCCTCGCCGCGATCGGCGAAACCGTCGCGACCCTCAGCCACTCCATCAAGAACATCCTGCAAGGCCTGCGAGGCGGCGCCGACGTCGTCGAAATGGGGCTCACCAAGGACGATCTCAAAATCGCGAAGGGCGGCTGGCCCATCATGAAGCGGAACCTCGACCGCATCATCAGCCTCGCCGTCAACATGCTCGCGTTCTCGCGTCAGCGCAAGGTCGAACTCGAACTGACCAGCATCGGTCCCGTCCTTGAAGATTGCGCCGAATTGCTCGAGAACCTTACCAAGAACCGCCAGGTCGCGCTCATTCTCGACATCGACAGCGAAGTTCCCCCGGTGCCTCTCGATCCACCCATGATCCATCAGGCCCTGATGAACCTGCTGACCAACGCCGTCGAAGCCGTGCCCGCCGGCGACGGCGCCGTCACCGTCCGCGTCAACTTCCGCCCCGCCGCGCAGCCCAAGCCCGAAACCAAGCCCGAAAGCAGTCGTACCCGCGTCGGCGCGATGATGAAGCCCACTCCACCCAGCGCCGCCCGCAACACCCAGCCCAAGCGCCCGCTGGAAGGACCCTACGTGGAGGTCGCGGTCATCGACAACGGACCGGGCATTCCCAAGAGCAAGCAGCCATGGGTCTTCCAGCCCTTCCACACGACCAAGGGCGTGCGCGGGACGGGGCTGGGGCTGGCGGTGGCCAAGCGGGTGGCGGACCAGCACCACGGGCTGCTGCTGCTGGACTCGGAGGAGGGGAAGGGCGCGACGTTCCGGTTGCTGCTTCCGGTGGAGGCGTCTGGGGTGGCGGATCCGGGGGCGACGACGTAGAATTTCCACTAGAGGACCGTGTCACCAGGCAGAACGACTCTTTGTTAGCGCTGCCAACGAATAGCCAGCGCTGCGCGTCCAATGCGCCACGTCGTTTCTTGAACGTTATCACCGCGGTGTTGTCCTGCTGATGACGAGTCGAATAGGCATCGCGATGATCTACGACCCGCCACAGACTGGGATCAAGCCCGCGAGTTCTTGAACGTGACCGTTCGCAAGGCCACCACCGAGGCGAGCTCGCCCCGGACCGCAGCGTGACCGCTCCTCCGCTTGCTTCTCAACCGCAAGCTACGTCGAGCTTGAAGTCAGCCGACTTCGTTCGGTAGATCCAAAATGCTCCCACGTCGCCGACCAGAAAGTCCCTCGCGCTGTCGTGTCGCACTGCGACCACCTGACCGTGTCGATCGATGTGGCGAAGCCCATGTGGAATGTCGCACATAGGCCAGGTGCCGCTGAATTGGAAGGAGCTGAGCGTTGCCACCAGAGTGTTGCCGTCGTCCGCGCTAAACGGCCATCCCTGTGGCAGCCTTGCATAGCTGCCCACGCTGGTTGCCTGAACGCGATGAGCTTCCATGTTGCCGATAGAACCTCCCGGCTTGACCGGAGTTGCCGTTGCAGCGCCCAAATCGGCGTATTGGCGTGTACGATGAATCACGCCCAGATACTCAAAGGGCAGGCGGCCGTTCCACGGAACGTCTAAAGAGTCGGTGGGCTCGCTGATTCGCAGCGAAGACCATTCAAGCACGCATCCTTGAAAGCTAATGACGTACGGACTCGAGAACTTCCCAAAGATCAATGCAACGTCTCCCGGTAGCCCGCATGGCAGGATGTCGGACGAATCGGCAAAGCAGATCTGACCGAGAAACACCAAAGGAACGCCGTCGTTGTCGCGAGGCCAGGGCTCTCGCTTTGATCTCCAGGGCACGCCGCCGAGGCGAGTGAGCCATGGTCGTTTTGGAAGCCTCAAGTTGGCCCAAACGAACAAGTCAGCTGGCACCGAAGGACCAAGTGCTCCGCGTCGCTCGGCCCGGCTGACCGCTTGTTCTCGAAGCGCAAGTGACTGAGGAGATGCAATGAACTCAGTACCCTCGACATCCTCAGTACTCGCGACGTCCTTTGCTGAGAGCGGACATTCCTTCTTCCAGCGACGCAGATCGAACACAGGATGCGCCTTGTTTCGTGCCCACTTGGCTCCGTGTATCTTTGGCAGCATGGAAGTCAGTTCTCCTGTGTTCGATGGAAGACCTCGCAAAGTTAACCAGCCGAACGTGGAGCGTACTCGTTGTGGCAATGAAGAGACGTCCGCTGCAAGAGCTCTTCGCGATCCAGCCGTTCGTTGGAGTTTTCACGCCTCCACCAACTCAAACCACCCCTTCTCATTTCGCTTCACCTGCTTCAGCGGATGCCCCGGCTCGTGATCGAGGCACAATGTCCACCCCTTCTCCGCCGCGTGCGATAGCAACCAGTGCTTGCTCACCATGCTCGTGTACGGCTCCACGTCATACGCCAGGCTGTACGCCGCGCCCAGGTGCGCCGCCGTCGGCATCACATCGGGCGTAAACACAATCGTCTGCCCCGCCTCATCCGTAAACAGCATCGCCTGCTGCCCCCACGTGTGCCCAGGCACGCGTAGCACGAACAACCCAGGCAACACCTCCGTGGCCCGCTGCTCAAACGTCAGCAGCGGCATCTCCGTCCGTTCCGGCGTCCGCCACACCTCAAACGGTGCAGGACTGTCAATCAGTTTCACCTGCGACTCCACCGCCTGCACATGATCCGCAAAGTACGTTCGCGTCATCACGCTCCGCTGCGCAATCGCATCCTCCCACTCGCGCTTCTGCACGAAAATCGTCGCGTTGGGAAACGTCCGCTTGACGCCATGATCCGGCCGCGCTCCCGCCATCCCGCCCGCAGTCCCAACCCAATCCGCCTGCTCCCCCGCGCGAGGCACGCGCGTCAGCCCGCCCGCATGATCAAAGTGCAAGTGCGTCACCAGCACGCCGCCGACGTCCTCCGGATTGCACGACACCTCATGCAACGCATCGAGAATGCTCCGCCCATCCAGCGCAAACAACTCCCGGCTCTTCGCATCGAGTTTGTTGCCCGTGCCCACTTCCAGCAGCACCACCTTCGGCGCTGGCCCCTTCCAGTCTCCCGGCACATCGCCCTTGCGTTCCAGCAACAGGCAATTGTGCTGCACCCGGATCCGCCCCTTGTCATCGGTCTCCACGCTCCGCGACCACACCGTCCGCGGAATTAGCCCGAACATCGATCCGCCATCGAGCCGAAACTCCCCCGCCCGCAACAACCGCCATGAATATCGCACGCTCATGCAAAAGCGTAGCGACACGATCAGTGGCAAGGGCATCATGCCCGTGAGTCGCGGGGGGCGCAGGGACTTCTAGGCCCGGGCAACCAAACCAATCAGCATGCTCTACTCAAGACAACTGCACCGCAGCAGCGACTACCCACCACACCCACCACCCCCGCACCCACCGCCTCCTCCATCACCTCCGCCTCCACCATCTCCACCTCCGCCACCATCGCCCCCCGAACTCGAACCCGCATCTCCGCTCTCGCCCGGTTGCCCATCGCCGCCCGGCCCGTCGACGCGTTGGCTCGAATCAAGGCTTCCCGCGGAACCATCGCCGTGCTTGCGAGCGTCTCCAAACCCATCGCCAAAGAAGATCATCGGCGTGAACCCATCGCCGTAGTCGCCTCGCCGCGAAGACCGCTTCCCCGGCGTCGCCCCCCGCAGAAACGACATCACAATCGCCGCGACGACGCCGATCAGCACGACCGCGACACCGATCAGCAACACCGTCTGTCCCACCTTCGCCGCGTTCGCCTGCCCCAGCGTCACCCCACACCCCGCCATCGCCAAACTCGCAATCCCCACGCCGCCTGCGATCCCAGCACGCTTCCCGGCGAGCCACCCCAGCCGCTTGGGAATCACCCAATGCGTGCTCAAATCCACCCACCGCGCCCGCGTTGCAAACCGCCGCTCCGCCGCAGGCCAGATGTCCGCAGGAGGCGTGCACCCAAAGCACACCTCATACGCCGCGAGTGTGCGCTCATACCAATCCTGATACTTCTTGTCCTCCTTCGTACCGCCCTTGCTGGGCCCGTGATGAAACGGCCGCCGCAGCACCCGCGCACACAATTCCTGCCAGTACGACCGCGTGTAGATCATGTGCAGATGCCACGCCGCATCCACCTGCTCGCTGGGCGTCACCGGATGCTCGCCCACGCAGCCCAGGTACAGAAACTTCTTGTACTCCTCGATCACCCGCCGCGCGAACGAGCGCGACCAGCCCTGCTCTCGCGCGAGCCGCGCCGAGAACGGCGCGTGCGCGTCGATGTCATCGAGCGCGAAGGCTTCGAGGCGAGTCCACAACTCGCGTCGCTCATCCGCAGAGAGACCAGTCCCGTCGCCTCGACGCGCCAGGCGTTCCAGCCCCAAGCCAAGGCCGTTCCCGATGCTCATGCCACTTGTTGCGTTGCGTTCCATCTTGACCTCCTGGAGAGCGTTCTGTTGCTCTCTCGCACGCTGATTCGCGTTGGGTCTGTGTGATGGAGATGCTGGTGTCGTTTCCTTCGTCGGTTCCGCCGATTCGTTACCCAACACACCGCGAAATCAACCGCAAAAATCCCACTTCTCGGCCCCTCACGCCCACCCGCCAAACGCCTCCCAATCCACTCACATCATGCCACCATCCCTAGTGGCACGCCCCGCCCCGGTCGGTGCTCGTTCGACTCGCCCCAGCCGCGCCGGCACTCCCCCGTTCCAACAACTCCCCCTCACTTCCCGGGATTGCTGGCCCGATCCGTTTCCATATGGCATCTTCTGTGCGCATGGATCAACCAGCAACTCCCAAGCGAGCCGCCACCCTCGCCCTCCTCATCTTCGCCACCTTCTGGTGCACGCTCGTCGGCCTCTTCGACACCCTCGCCCTCCGCGGCACGCTCAACCAATGGCGCGCCCACCGCGCCTTCATCCCCGTCGACGCCACCGTCCTCTCCAGCGACATCCGCGAAGAAGACGGCGAAGACGGCACCGCCTACATCCCCGTCATCCGCTACGAATACACCGCCAACAACACCCGCCACGAGTCCGACCGCCTGCGATATGGCCAACCGCCCACCGCGCGACGCACCGCCAAACGCATCGTCTCCGACCACCCGCCCGGCAAGTCCATCCAAGCCTTCATCGACCCCGCCGACCCAACCCGTAGCGTCCTCTTCCCAAAGCTGAAAGGCGCAGACCTCTCCCTGATCGTCTTCCTCGTCCCCTTCAACGCCATCGGCGTCTTCCTGCTCTCCGCCAGCATCGCCAACCTGCTGGGCCGCCCATCGCCCCTCGCCAACTCCAAGCCCTGGCGACCCACCTCACGCCTCACCAGCGCGCTCGCCGCGCTCCTGGGCATTCCCGCCGTCGTCTGCTTCATCGCCACCTTCATCTTCGCCTTCGGCTGGAGCTTCAACCCACCCCTCGAAGCCCCCCTCGCCGTGCTCGCCGCGAGCGCACTCCTGGGCCTTTGGAGCGCAGCCCGAGCCCTCGCCGGTGCGCACGCGACCACCCCCGCGCCCGAAACCATGCCCATTCCCACGGACCACCCCCATCGCGTGATCAACTCATGACCCGAAGGGTCATCTCAACTTTGCCAGGTGTCAGCGAAGCGAACCCCCGCACGCAACGCCCACATCAACGAATCCCGAATCCCGAATCCCGAATCCCGAATCCCGAATCCCGAATCCCGAATCCCGAATCCCGAATCCCGATCCCAACCCGTCCGCATTCCCCTCCTTCACAACCCAGCAGACCTCGCCGCCCCCCGCCCCGCCACATACCCACTCGCCCACGCCCACTGAAAATTGAACCCGCCGATCCGTCCATCCACATTCAGCAACTCACCGCACAGAAACAACCCCGGACACACCCGGCTCTCCATCGTCGCCAAATCCACCTCACTCAGCGGCACGCCCCCCGCCGTGACTTCCGCAAACAGCCACCCGCGATCACCCGCAAAAGGCAGCGGCGTCTGCGTGATCAGCGTTGCCAAACCCCGCCGCGCATCGCGCGACAGCGCATTCGCCCGCGCACTCGCATCCACTCGTGCTTGCTCGCAAATCGCCCGCGCCAGCCGCTCCGGCAATCCCCGATCCATCAACCACCGCGTGGGCGTCTGCTTCCCCGCCTTCGCGAGTGAAACCAGCGCTTCATCCACCTGCTCGAGATTCATTCCAGGTAGCCAATTGAGCACGCAGTGCGCCGCCGGGTCGCGCCCGCGCTCATCCGTCCAATACCGCGACATATCCAGCACGCCCGGCCCCGAAAGCCCAAAGTGCGCCAGCAGCGTGCTGTTCGTAAACGCCTTCAGCCGCTTGCCCGTGCCGCTGCGCAGCTCAATCGTCGCCTGCACCGTCAGCCCCGACAACGCCGTGAGCCAGTGATCCTTGGGCAGCGTCATGGGCACCAGCGCGGGAAACACGCGATCCGAAATCGTGTGGCCCAGCGAGCGCGCGATCTCATGTCCTTTCCCATCGCTGCCGGTCTTGGGCAATGACTTGCCTCCCGTCGCGAGAATGACGCGCTTCGTGCGAATCGTGCCTGCCTCCCCGTCACGCCGAATCACAAACCCATCACCCTCACGAGCCACACTTGCCACTCGCCACGGATGCACGATCCGCCCGCCACTCGCCCGCACCGCGCTCAGCAACGCATCCAGCACCGTGTGCGCATCATCGCTGATCGGAAACAGCTTTCCCGTCTCCTCGCGCTTGAGTTCCACACCAAGCGCACGAAAAAACTCGACCGTCTGCTCCACCGAAAACTGCCGCAACACCTTCTTGATCGCATGCCCAGACGACCCCGCATACGCCGACTCATCCACGGCATGATGCGTCACGTTGCACCGCCCGCCGCCCGCCACCAGAATCTTCGCCCCGATCTTCGTCGCCCCATCGAGCGCGATGACCCGGCTCTCCCGGGTACCTTGGTTCTCCGAGCCGAGCGACCCGCCCAGGCCTTCCCGCCCCGCCCATATCGCCGCAAACAACCCCGCCGCCCCCGCACCAATCACGGCGACATCAACCGCCTCCGGCACATCGAGATGCTGCAGTCGAGTCTCCATCACCACGCGCCCACGTCAACAACCAAGGCATCCACTCTGCGCGAAACACTCGAACTTCCAACTCGCCAACTCCCGCGGCAACCGAAAAAATCCGTCGCCCTCCCAACCCGAATGCCGAATCCCGAGTCCCGAATGCCCAATGCCCAATGCCCAATGCCCAATCCCTTCTACAACATCCCCACCCGCCGCGCCGTCTCCTGCTTCACCAAGTCCCTCATCAACTCAGCGAAATCCCCCGCAAGCAAATCCCTCAACTGATACTCGCCCGGCAGCCGCTCATCCGCCGCGATCCCTTCCTTCCATCGATACGTGCGAATCTTCTCGCTCCGCCCGCCCGTGCCGATCTGCACGTTCCGCGCCGCCGTGCGCTGCGCCTCGACCTTCTGCCGTTCAAATTCGTACAAGCGAGCCATCAGCAGCCGCCTCGCCCGCTCACGGTTCTGCTGCTGGCTCTTGGCTTCCATCATCTTGATGATGATCCCCGTGGGCTTGTGGTGAATCTGCCACGCCGTCTCGACCTTATTGACGTTCTGCCCGCCCGGCCCCTGCGCCCGCGTCGCAAACTCCTCAACTTCGTTCGCCCAGTCGATCTTGACGTCAACTTCTTCCGGCTCCGCAAGCACCGCCACGCTCGCCGTGCTCGTGTGCACGCGTCCCTGCGCCTCGGTCGCCGGCACACGCTTCACGCTGTGCACGCCCGCCTCGAAGTTCATCTCAATCCAACTTCCCTCGCCCTTGATCGTCACCACCGCGCTGCGAATCCCGCCCACGCCCGGCTCGGGCGTCACTTCCAGCGCCTCAAACTGCCACCCGCGCTTGCCCGCATACTTCTGGTACATCTCCAAGAGATCCCGCGCCCACAGCGTCGCCTCCTCGCCCCCCGTGCCCGCGCGAACTTCCAGAATGATGCTCGCGATCTTCTGATCATCCGCGTTCACCAATCCCGACAACGCCGCCGCGAGCGTCTCTTCCGCCTTGGCCTCCAAAAGCGGCAGCTCCTCCTTCGCCATCGCCACCAGCTCGCGGTCTTCGTTCGCCGCCACCACCGACCGCAAGTCAGCCACCTGCGCATCCAGCGTCCGTAGCGTCCGCCACGCATCCGCCGCCGGAGCAAGTGCCGACCGCTTCTGCGAAATGTCGCGCACCTTCTTGTGGTCAGTCAGCACGTCGGAGTCTTCCAGCCGACTCGCCAGCCCGGCCTCTTCCCGCTCGAGCGCAGCAAGCTTCTCGAGCACCCGCTCGCTGGTGGATTGGCACACGCAACGCAGCAACGCCCCCGCAGACTTTGACGCAGTTTCAGGCACGGGTCCAGCGTAGCAACCGAGTCAACCCCGCACGCCCACCTCACCCCTCTGCCAAAGGCTTCAAGCGCTTGGCGGACTTCACGCTGGCGCGTCAATCGCTCCGAACAGACCCCATCACTTGGAGTGTGCGAGCCATCCCATGCTCTGCCGCCGACGGAAGCGATGGAAATCAGACATCAATTGCGAATGCCCGAAAGGACGAATGCAAGCGTGTCGCACTTGAACCTCGCAAGAACTCCATGACGCCTCCAACCCCTGGAACGCCGACAATCACGCCAGCCACAAGTTCAGCTTGGATAGAGTTTGCCATGCCGCACCCAAACGATGCATCTTCTGGCCTGACTCGTCGTGAACTTCTCGCCGGAGCAGCGTGCGCCGCTGCGTTGCCTCTCAGCGCGTTCGCGCGCCAGATGCAACCCGAGCCCCGGCCCAAGGTCGTGCCCGCTCCGGAAGCGCCCGCCCCAATGCCCGAACCCATGCGCCAGCCCCGTCTCAACAACCCCGCCACCCTCTTCTCCATCTCCCTCGCGCAGTGGTCGCTCCACCGCACGCTCCAGAAGGGCGAACTCAACCACCTCGACTTCCCCAAAGCCGCGAAGAACGACTACGGCATCGACGCCGTCGAGTACGTCAACGGCTTATTCAAGGAGAAGGGCAGCGACACCTACGTCGCCGAGCTCAAGAAGCGCTGCGAGGGCGAAGGTGTCAAGAGCATCCTCATCATGTGCGACGGCGAGGGCAATCTGGGCGATCCCGACGAGTTCAAGCGGATCAAGGCCGTCGAGAACCATCACAAGTGGGTCGCCGCCGCCGCCGCGCTGGGCTGCCACTCGATCCGCGTCAACGCGTCGAGCGAAGGCACCTTCGAAGAACAGCAGAAGCTCGCCGCCGACGGCCTCCGCCGCCTCTGCGAGCACGCCGACAAGAGCAACATCAACGTCATCGTAGAGAACCACTGGGGCAACTCCAGCGTCGCCAACTGGCTCGTGGGCGTGATGAAGCTCGTCGACCACCCGCGCGTGGGCACGCTGCCGGACTTCGGCAACTTCGATCCCAAGGTCCAGGACCGCTACGAAGGCGTCGAGAAGATGATGCCGTATGCCAAGGGCGTCTCCGCCAAGAGCTACGAATTCGCCGACGACGGCCGCGAAGTCCGCATGGACTACGACCGCCTCCTCCGCATCGTGCTGAAAGCCGGCTACCGCGGCCGCATCGGCATCGAATGGGAAGGCGACAAGGTCAGCGAGCCCGAAGGCATCCGCGCCACCAAGAAGTTGCTCGAGAAGCTGCGCGTGGACCTCTCCGCGGAGTTCGCGTCGTGAGCGGCGGACCATCGCCCCGCGTCCTGCGTCTGGGCATGGTCGGCGGCGGTAGCGGCGCGTTCATCGGCGCAGTCCACCGCATGGCCGCCGGCCTCGATAGCCGTTTCCGCCTCGTCGCCGGCGCGCTCTCCAGCGACGCATCGCGCAGCCTCGCCTCCGCGAAGGAACTGGGCATCGAAGGCTTCCGCGCCTACGGCACGTGGCAGGACATGCTCGAGCGCGAGTCCGCGCTTCCCCGCGACCAACGCATCGACGCCGTCGCCATCGTCACGCCCAACGCCACCCACTTCGCCATCGCCAGCGCCTTTGCCCAGCGCGGCATCCATCTCATCATCGACAAACCGATGGTGACGACGCTGGTGGACGCCGTCGCCCTCCGCGAGATCACCCGCAAGGCCGGCGTTGTCTGCTGCGTCACCTACAACTACTCCGGCTACCCGATGATCCGTCACGCCGCGTCCCTCGTCCGCGACGGCGCCCTGGGAGCCATCCGCAAGGTCGTCGTCGAGTACCACCAGGGCTGGCTCGCAACCCCCCTCGAGCGGACCGGCCAGAAACAAGCCGCCTGGCGCAACGACCCGTCTCAAGCCGGCGCAGGCGGCAGCATCGGTGACATCGGCACCCACGCCGAGCAACTCCTCCGCGCCGTCACCGGCCTGCGCATCCGCGAACTCGCATCAGACCTCACCACGTTCGTCGACGGCCGCGCCTTGGACGACGACGCCCACATCCTCGTGCGCCTCTCTGGCCCCAACGCGTCTGCCAAAGCCAAAGGCCTCATCACCGTCTCGCAAGTCTGCGTGGGCGAACAAAACAACCTCACCCTCCAGGTCTACGGCGAACGCGCCTCCCTCTGGTGGCGTCAGGAAGACCCCAACTCCCTCACGCTCGCCACCCTCGACGGCCCCACCCAAACACTCACCCGCGGCACCGTCGCCTCGCCCTCGGCAACCGCCGCGACCCGCCTGCCCCCAGGCCACCCCGAAGGCTTCATCGAAGCCTTCGCCAACATCTATCGCGGCGCGGCGGACGCAATCCTCGCCAAAGAATCCGGCCCAACCGCGCCGACCGCCACCACCTACCCCTCCGTCGAAGACGGCGTCTCCGGCATCGCCTTCATCGACGCCTGCATCCGCAGCCGCGCCGCGAACGGCGCATGGGTCGCAGTGGGGGAGTAGCGAAGCGCCGACACCAGCATCCAAATCGAATCCGCAGTCTCACAAGTCGACCCCGCTCCGCTCCCATCACTCGTCCCTCTGGTCTTCTTCGTGTTCTTCGTGTCTTTGTGGTGAGTCTGCCTTTCCACTTGAACGCGCAACGCTCAGGGAATCCGCCCATGCACCCCGTCCTCACCGAAGCCGCCCCCAAGCCCGCAGGCCACTACTCCCAAGCCATCGTCGCCAACGGCTTCGTCTTCGTCGCGGGCCAATTGCCAATCGACCCCCAGCGCGGCCCGCGTACCAAGGACGAGCCGGTCCCCAGCATCGAAGCCCAGGTCGAGCGCACGCTCGCCAACGTCGAAGCCATCCTGCTCGCCGCTGGCACCAACCTCGCGCACGTTGTCCGCTGCACGGTCTACGTGACCGATGTCGCCCTCTGGCCCCGTGTCAACGCCGCCTACGCCGCGTACTTCGCGCCACGCAGCACGATACCGCCCGCACGCACGGTCGTGCCCTGCCCGGGCCTGCACTACGGCTACCAGATCGAAATCGACGCGATCGCCGCGTTGCCCGCGTGATTGCGTGATTGCGTGGATGCGAGTCCCGCGAAGCGAAACTGCTTACGCCCACGCCGGCTTCGCCCCGCTCGCATCAACCCAGTGAGGCGTCCACGCCAGCACCACCGCGTCGACGCGAATATCCGCTTTCTTAGGCCGAACCGTCACCTTGTCGAGCGTCTCGGCGCTCGGATCAAACTTCGCCGCGATCGCTTCGGTTTCGGCCTTGATCGACTCTTCCAGTTCCGCAAGTTGCTGCTGCGCGTTCTCGAGGTCTTCGCGAGCCCGGTCCACGTCGCTGCCTTCGGACATCGCCCTCGTCGCGCTCCGCGCCGCCGTCGCCGCCTTGCCGATGTTCCCCGCGCTCGCGATCTTGCGCCCGCCCAGCAGCCCGCCCAGGATCGCCGCCCCAAACGACAGCGCGCTCGACACCTTCGCGTTCTTCGCCTGCGCCGCCTGCACCTCAACCTTCTGCTCCGCCTTGCGGATCCGCTCCTGCAGCGTCGTCACCTTGCTCGCGTACTTCGCCCGCAGCTTCTCCACCGCCGCGTCGCGCTGCTCTCGCGCAAGCTGCTGCAGCCGGATGCGAAAGTCCCGCTCGCTCTCGTTCGCGTGGCTCACCGCCTCCAACTGATCGCTGCGAAGCAGTTCCAACTGTTGCGTGCGAAACAACGTATCGGCGTACTTCTTGCCCCAATCCGCGTACGCCTTCGCCTTTCCCGCCTCGCTGGGCAGGTTCGCAAACCCCGCCCCCTCCGCAGGCTCCCGCTCCACATCCTTATCCGTGAGTTCCACAGCCTGCCCCGCATCCCAATCAATCGGCACGGGCCCGCCGCCAAACGCCGTCATCATCGACATCTGCTGATCAACATCCACGCCCGCCTTCTTGTCAAGAAAGTGCACCCACGCAAACCCGAGCAGCATCGGCCGATACTCAAGCTTCGCGCCCACAGGCTTGCCTCCGCGCACCGGCACAAAATACTGCGGCACATCCGGCGCGATCACCGGCCGCAGGCCCGGCGTCCCGCCCTGCACCGCTTGGGTGGAATCAGCGGTCCCCGCTGCTTTGGGTGCCTCAGCCGCCGTTCTCGCTGCGGGTGCTTCCGCCGCCGCCGTCGATGCCGCAGCGACAGCACTCACCGCCGCCGCGCCGACCGCCGCCGATCCGTTGCCCGCCGCCGCCTTCCCCGCCTTCACCGGATCCATCAACTGCTTGATTTGCGACCGCGTCAACGGCCCACGCAAATACGACAAAGCCCACCGACTCTCCAGCACCACCGGCCCATCCTCATGCACGTTGTTCATCAGGAACACGCGCTTGCCCAGGCCGCTCAACACCTTTTCCATGTATCCGCGATCAAACTGCTTGCTCGCCGTCGCCATCGCGCCCTCAAGCCCGTCCAGCAGCCGCGCCTTGTCCTGTTCAGTCTGCAACCGCCCGATGAGCCACGTCCCCGCGTTCGATAAACCCTTGTAATCGATGTCCACCGGATTCTGCGTCGCCAGCACCACCCCCAGCCCAAACGCGCGAGCCTGCTTCATCAGCGTCAGCAACGCCTGCTTGCTGGGCGGATTCGCGACAGGCGGGAAGTACCCCGCGATTTCATCCATATACAGGATCGCCCGCAAACTCGTCGTGCCCGACTGCTGCCGCACCCATCCCAAAACTTGATTGAGCAGCAGCGCCACAAAGAACATCCGCTGCGCATCATCCAGGTGCGCGATGCTCACGATCGCAAGCCGCGGCTTGCCCGTTGGCCCATACAGCATTCTGCCGATGTCCAGCGCGTCGCCCTGCGTCCACGCCGCGAACTGCGGGCTCGCGAGCAGGTTGTTGAGCGTCATCGCAAGTTCGAACCGGTCCTTGCTCGGGAAGAACGCCTCAAGATCAAGCACGCCGACTTTCGAAAACCCCGGGTTCTGCACCGCGCCGATCAGCCCGGCAAGATCCAGGCTCTTCTCCGCCTGCCAACTCTGCATGAGAATCGTCGAGAGCAGAATGTGCTCGCGCGAGCGGATGGGGTCGGCGTTGATGCCCGCAAGCCCCAGCAAACTGCCAACCGTGGTGCTGATGCGATCCCGCAAGAGTTCCGCATCATCCATCACCTCAAACGGCGGACAGTCAAAGCTTTTGAGGATCGACACCGGCAGTCCCGCGTTACTGCCAGGCGTGTAGATCACGACCTCCGCCGCGTTGCGGAATCGCGCGATCCGCTCGCCCGACTGATGCCACGACTCCAAGCCCTTCTTCCAAAGGTCGGCTTGCTGCTGCGCGAAAGCGTCTGGTGAAATTCCCTTGGTTTGGGCATCGCTCTCATTAATCCACGGCCGAAAGTCGTTCGCCTGCAGGTTGGGAAATGTCAGCATCAGGTTCCCAAGGTCTCCCTTGGGATCGATGATCAGCGCAGGAATGCCATCGATCGCGGCTTCCTCCAGCAAATCCAAACACAACCCGGTCTTGCCCGAGCCGGTCATCCCCACGCACACCGCATGCGTCACCAGATCCTTCGCGTCATACAGCACCAGATCGTCGGTGCGTGCCCCCTTCGCAATGTCATAAGTCTTGCCGAGATAGAACGTTCCGAGCTTTTCAAAGTCGATCATGGCGCGGTACCAATGTGGGGTGTCTGAACGCAACTGTGTCTGCGGTGTGCGCGAGGGAGCATCGTACCAGATCCGCACTCAGAAACTGTGGCGAAAGGTCAGGATCGCATGTCTTTCGCGCACGTTCTGCACGCTCTGACGCCGTGCAAACGTCTGTGACAACATGGGTAGTAGAAAAAGTCACGAATACACGTAACCCATTCGTGCAGAGCGTGTGATTGCTCTTGCCAATACCCCGTCTACACACTAGACTGACATCGTTCCCTGAAGAAATGGGCACCCCCGTTCCTCGTGGTAGAGGGGTTGTGGGGTCGCCGAAGAGAAAGGATCTTGAATGCTTCGCTCGAAGAATGTGGCTGGTCTGTTGCTTGTTCTCCCCGTGGTTGCTGGTGGCATCGTCGGTTGTGAGAGCCAGAGCAAGCCCACGGGCGTGACGGCTCCCATCGCCGAAGGCAGCGCCCCCCTCGCCGGTTCCAACCGCGGTGGTGGCAACTGGCACGCGGGCACCCCCGCCAGCGCCCACAGCGCTCCGAAGGCCGCCCCCGCCGCTGAACCCGCCCCGGCCCCCAAGGCCGCGGCTGCTCCCGCTGCTGCTCCCGCCGCCGCTCCCGTGACGGGCGCGAGCGTCGCGTACTACCCCACGGGGAACCGCGCCAGCTCCTGCCTCATGATCGAGAAAATGGTCGCGGGCGAAACCGCCGCGGGCGTCCCGGTTGACTACGTCATCCGCGCCACCAACATCTGTGGCAGCAAGATCGACAACGTCGTCGTCGAAGACGGCAAGATCAACGGCTTCAACATCGCCAGCGCCTCGCCCCAGCCGGGCACCGCGGGCAACAACTGGTCCTGGAACCTCGGCAGCCTCAACGCTGGCGAGTCCAAGACCATCACCATCAAGGGCAGCTTCGCCCAGTCCGGCTCCTACAGCACCTGCGGCAGCGGTAGCTACTCCGTGCCGGTCTGCATGACCGTCAACGTCGTCGCCCCCGCCCTCAAGCTCACCAAGACCGCCCCCGCCGAAGGCACCCCCTGCGACGTTTGGCCCGTCACTCTGACGGTCACCAACAACGGCACGGGCACCGCCCGCGGCGTCACCCTCGCCGACCCGCTGCCCGCCGGCCTCAAGGTCGTCGGCGCTGCCCCCAACTTCAACGTGGGCGACCTCGCCAGCGGCCAGAGCCGTGAAGTCAAGTTCAACGTCCAGGCCGACAAGACCGGCACGTTCGCCAACACCGCGACCGCGACCGCTCAGGGTGGCCTGACCGCGACCAGCAACACGACCAGCACGGTCATCAAGCAGGCCGTCCTGACCATCGACAAGAAGTGCCCCGATCGCCTCCGCATCGGCCAGAACATGAAGTTTGACATCGTTGTCACCAACACGGGCTCCGCCGTGGCGACCAACACGGTCGTCCGCGACGCGATCCCCGCCGGCACCCGCTTCGTCAGCGCCACCGAAGGCGGCGCGGTCAGCGGCACCGACGTGGTCTGGAACGTGGGCAACCTCAACCCCGGCCAGAGCCGCACCATGAGCGTCACCTTCACCGGTGGCAACCAGGGCGCCCTGCAGAACACCGCCAGCGCCAGCGCGACCTGCGCGAACGCTGTCTCTGACAGCTGCACCGTCACCCTCGCTGGCGTGCCCGACATCGGCACGGGCCTTGAGGATACCGACGGCGTGGTCAACGTCGGCCAGCCCCACACCTTCACCTACACCGCCGTCAACCAGGGCCAGATCAACCTGACCAACGTCAAGGTTGTCTTCACGCCTGAAGCCGGCCTCGAGTTCGTCAGCACCACCGCTGCTGGTGGGGCAACCAACGCTGGTGGCACGCAGACCATCAACCTCGGCACCCTCGCCGTCGGTCAGCGCGCGACCTTCAACATCGTCTACCGCGGCACGAAGCCCGGCGACCTGATCCTGCAGGCCGCGACCAACAGTGATCAGACCCGCGCCGTCCGCAGCGACGAGCAGGTCAACTACGTCGACTAATCCTCGACCGCTGATCTGAGAGTTTGCAACCTTGAACGCCGCGATCGAAAGATCGCGGCGTTTTTTCTTGCGGTGCGCACGAGACAGCGTGGCCGTGGGTGCGGCGGCTGGTTTCGCGAGTTGGCTTTCAGGGTCCGCGGAAAGAGGCGGCGCGGGCTGGCGAGAAGCTCGCCAGCCCTCCTCGGGCTTCACGCGGATCTGACGGGCGGGATGGACAGGCAGCGATTGAGTTCACGCCTGACGGAGCCATCGGCCACTCCCACGCTGCGGAGTTGGCGATTGGGATGGTGTCCCAATCGCAGTTCGCGTCCGCGGCGCGCCATCTCGACCGTGTCCGGGTTTGCCAACTCAGGGAGACGATGGGACGCACGGGGCCGCCTGGGCTTGCGCACGGATCGATGGGTAGTTCGGGGCGGAGCGACCGCCTTTGAAACCCGCTCTCCTCGTGCGCTCGCCGTGAAAGGACCGTGCGAGATCGTCGACCTGGGCTGGCTGGCCCAGACTCAGGCAGTATGACGGGTGGCAGGGGAATTTGCAAGGGGGAAGGGGTGAAGAGGCAGGGAAGGCGCGCACGCGGGAGGTACATCGAGTGGAAGCGCGCACGAAGGAGGACCATGCAAGCCCGGTGTGGCTCAACTGACTGTGTCGTTGGTGGTCGTGGCTGGGCGCGTGGGTCGCGAGCAGAGGTGGGCGGAGAGGGCGGCGAACATCGTGGTGTCCATGGCCGCAGCGACGGCGACCTCGGCCACGACGACTTCGGACGCGCCCAGGGAGAGAGCCCGCATCTTGCCCGAGAGAAACTGGGTGCGGACGCCTATGAACGTGTCTGGCGCAGCGGTGCGGACGGCCTGCACGGCGCGGAGCGCGGCGTCGTCGTCGGGAATCGTGATGATGACGGCGTCGGCGCGATCAATGCCCGCGGCTTCGAGGACGTCGGGATTGGCGATGTCGCCGAAGACGGTGGAGCGACCGGCGCGGTTTTGTCGCGTGACGGTGGATGCGTTGAGCTCGACGACGACATAGGGAACGTGGAGCGATTCGAGACGATCAGCGATGGCGCGGCCGCCTGGTCCAAAGCCCGCGATGATGACGTGGCGAGGTTTGGTCGTGGGGGCGGCGGGTGGGGCAGTTGGCGAAGGGTGAGTATCCGTGGACGCCTGTGATTCGGGGCCGGGTGCCGACGGGGCGGGATCGAGCAGGGCGGAGGAGCGGACCCAGGGAGCCAGGGGGACCGAGGAGAGCTTTGCGGCCAGGGCGTGGGCGGGTGAGACGATGAGCGGAGATGCGATGAGGGTGATGGCGGCGGCGGCAATCGCGAGCGCGGCGTGTTGCTGGGAGATGATGGAAAGGGAAGTCGCGGCGGCGAGCAGGACAAAAGTGAACTCGCCGGCGTTGATGTTGTAGACGCCGGTGAGGATCGAGCCGCGAGCGGTCATCCCTGCGACCCAGCAGCACAGGGCGGTGGTGGAGAGCTTGACGACCATGAGGGCGGCGGCAAGGCCCAGGACGAGGGGCGCGTTGGAGAGGACGAGTGCGGGATCGACGACAAGGCCGACGGAGAGGAAGAAGATGGCCATGAGCAGGTCGCGGGTGGAGCCGAGCTGGCCGACGATTTGGTAGCGAAGGGGCGTGCCCGCCAGGACGACGCCGGCGAGAAAAGCGCCCATTTCGGCGGAGAAGCCCAGGGTGGCGGTCCATGCGCCGCAGAGAAGGGCGATGGCGGCGGAGACGATGAGGATTGTCTCGGGGGAGCGCAGGGCGGCAATGCGCTGCATGAGGCGTGGCAGGAGGACCGCGGCGAGGGCAAGCATCAGCGCGACGCCGCCAATGCTGCGAGCGGCAGCGAAGACCTTGGCAGACCAGTCTGAAGGGGCGCTACTGATGCTGGTGCCCGCCCACCCAGCAATCAGAGGGAAGCAGGCGAGCATGATGACGCCACTGAGGTCGTCCAGGATGCTAAAGCCCATCGAGACGCGGCCGTGGGATTCGTGCAGTTCTCTGCGTTGCTGGAGGATCCGCAGGGTGATGGCGGTGGATGCGCTGCATCCGGCCATTGCGAGAGCCAGGGCGACCGGAGCGGCAAGGCCCAGTGCGAGGAGAATGGCCCAGAACGCGGCGAGGTAGAGAAGCGTGGAGACAATCGAGATGAGGACGATGCTGAGCGCGCCGCGGCGGAAGTTGGCGGCGTCAAACTGGAGGCCGATGGTGAAGAGGAGGATGACGGTGGCGAGGTCCGTCACGGAACCGGCGGCGGTTTCGGACTTGATGAAGGCGAGGGCGTGTGGGCCGATGATCGCGCCAGCGATGAGGTAGCCCGGGATGGGCTCCACATTGCGCCAGCGGCAGAGGACGATGACGATCGCGGCGGCGCACAGCAGCAGGAGGAGGACGAGGACGAGGGGTTGCTGGGTGGTGGCCTGCGCTGCGAGGATCGTCATGCGCGGGATCGTACGAAACTCCAAATGAAAATGACGCCAGCAACCGCGCTCGAAATTGCGATGAAGGGCGATAGCGCGGAATGATCGGGGCGAGCGACCTTCGCCTTCACGTGCGTATCGACTCGTTGATCTTGAGAAACCTCGCTATCGTTGTGGCTCAGGAGTTTCCCGTGGCAAAGCGTGTGAGCAAGCAATCGTCCTCGATCATCCCCGTCGGCTTCTCCCAGTTCGCCGCGGAGGAAGACCCCAAGGTCAACCGCGCCAAGCAAGTCGAACTCGCCGCGGCGGCCGGCAAGCAAGGCGCCAAGATCTTCTGCACGCAGGAACTCTTCACCAGCCAGTACTTCTGCCAGGCCGAGGACCATCGCTTCTTCAACTACGCCGAGAGCATCCCCGGGCCCAGCACCGACGCCCTGTCAAAGGTCGCCAAGAAGCACAACATGGTGATCATCGCGTCGCTCTTTGAAAAGCGAGCAAGCGGCCTTTACCACAACACCGCGGCGGTGCTCGACGCCGACGGCTCGCTCATGGGCATGTATCGCAAGATGCACATCCCCGACGACCCGCTCTTCTACGAGAAGTTCTACTTCACGCCGGGCGACCTGGGCCTCCGCGCCTGGAAGACCCGCCACGCGACCATCGGCGTCCTCATCTGCTGGGACCAGTGGTTCCCCGAAGGCGCCCGCCTCACCGCGATGCAAGGCGCCGAGATCCTCTTCTATCCCACCGCAATCGGCTGGCACCCCAGCGAAAAGAACGAATACGGCGTCGCCCAGCACGACAGCTGGGAACTCTCCATGCGCGCCCACGCCGTCGCAAACGGCTGCTACGTCTGCGCCCCCAACCGCGTAGGCCACGAGCGCGTGATGGGCCTGGACGGCAAGCCCGTGAGCAAGGACGGCCTGGAGTTCTGGGGCCAGAGCTTCGTGAGCCAGCCCAACGGGCAGGTAGTGCACCGGGCCAGCGTCAAGGAACAGGAAGTGTGCATCGTGGACTGTGACCTGGCCAAGGTGGAGTTCGCGCGGACGCACTGGCCTTTCCTGCGAGATCGCCGGATTGATGCGTATGGGGATATCACGAAGCGGTTTTTGACGGCGTGAAAAAGGCCGCGACGAGCGTCGCGGCCTTGAATGGTTGGTTGGGATTGGATTCGACGGGCTGGAAGCCCGTCGGACTCATGGCCTGGAAGGCCATGCCACGGTTTACTTCACGCCATCCTTGCCAGCGATGTACTTGATCAGATCGACGCAGCGGGTCGCGTAGCCGGCTTCGTTGTCGTACCAGCTCACGATCTTGAAGAACTTCTTGTTGAGTTCGATGCCGGCCTTCTCGTCAAAGATGCTGCTGCGGCGGTCGCCGATGAAGTCGCTGCTCACGACTTCTTCGTTGGTGTAGCCGAGGACGCCCTTCATGCTGCCTTCGCTGGCCTTCTTCATCGCGGCGCAGATCTCGGCGTACGTGGTTTCCTTTGCGGTGCGGAACGTGAGGTCCACGCACGACACATCGGCGGTGGGAACGCGGAAGCTCATGCCCGTCAGCTTGCCCTTGAGTTCCGGGATGCACAGCGTCACGGCCTTGGCCGCGCCGGTGCTCGCCGGGATGATGTTCTGGTACGCGTTGCGCCCGCCGCGCCAGTCCTTCTTGGAAGGACCATCTTGCGTGGGCTGCGTCGCGGTCGCCGCGTGCACGGTGGTCATGAGGCCTTCGTCCAAGCCGAAGTTGTCCTGAATGACCTTCGCGATCGGCGCGAGGCAGTTGGTGGTGCAGCTGGCGTTGCTGACCACGGTGTGCTTGCTGCCGTCAAACTTCTCGTGATTGACGCCCATGCAGAACGTGGGCACCTTGTCGGCCTCGCTCTTGGTGGGGGCGGAGATGATCACGCGCTTGGCGCCGGCCTGGCAGTGCAGCATGGCCTTCTCAAACTCCGTGAAGAGCCCGGTGGACTCAAGCACGTAATCCACGCCCATGTCCTTCCACGGAAGCTTCGCGGGGTCCTTCTCGGCCATCGTCTTGCAGACCCGGCCGTTGACGGTGAAGCTGGTTTCGGTGGCGGAGATATCCGCGGGCTTGCCGCCGACCATGAATTGGCGGTGCATGGTGTCGTATTTGAGCAGGTACGCGAGGTTGTCGGCGGGAACGAGGTCATTGACGGCGACAACGTCGACGCCGGCTTCGTAGGCGATGCGATAGACGAGGCGACCGATGCGACCGAAACCGTTGATACCGATGCGAATGGCCATTGCTTGCGTACTCCCTTGTCTGAAATGGCCGGTTTGGGGCCGGCGGGATGGTGAAATGTGGTCACGGGACGCGGTCGGGAGGGGAAATCCCGCCCGGTCGCGCAACGATAGGGAGCATGGAGAAGTTGCACCAGTTCGTCGAGAGTCCGTGGTTTCAGCGGGTGGTTTTGGCGGTCATCATCGCCAACGGGGTCTTCGTCGGGTGGCAGACATACGAGAAACTGCCCTGGCTCGACGTTGGCCTCAAGATCTGCCTGTGGATCTTCGTGGCCGAACTCGTCCTCAAGCTGATTGCGGCCTTCGGCACGGGCCGGGTGAAGCAGTTCTTCACCGACGGCTGGAATATCTTCGACATCGTGGTGGTGGTGGGGAGCTTCCTGCCCACCGTGGATCCCACGATGTCCGCACTTGTGCGCGTGATTCGCGTGCTCCGCGTCTTCCGCCTGGTGCGGAGCATCCCCGAACTTCGCGTCATCGTGAGCGTGCTGGTCAAGAGCGTCGTCAGCATGAAGTACATCACGCTGCTGGCCGGCATCATCCTCTACATCTACGGCGTCATCGGCGTCAAGCTCTTCGGCGAGTTCATGCCCAAGGAATACGGCACCATGCACGAGTCGTTCTTCACGCTCTTCCGCGTGCTGACGGGCGACAATTGGAGCGACCTGCGATACGCAAGCGAAGGCCAGCCCTGGCAGTGGAAAAACACCTTCTACCACGTCAGCTGGATCATCGTGAGCACGTTCCTGCTGATCAACCTGATCGTCGGTGCCGTCCTCAACAACTACCAGCAGGTGCAGGAAGTGGAGAACGCCAAGAAAAGCAAGCTCGACGTCTCCGACGCCCGCCTCAAGGAACTTGTCGACGAGATGAACACGATCATGAAGCACCGCGAACTGATGTCGCGCGAAGGGACCTAGGCATCAGCCCTTCGAGAACTCGGCATGGGCCGGGGGCGTGGGGGGTAGGGGATGGTCGTCAATCGACGAGTGTGGGCACAGCAGGAGTCTGTTAGGATGACCAGCCAAACACCCCAACTCGCTCGCGACAGAATCCCCAAGCAACCCCATGCCAACCGCGTGCGGATAGCGTAATGTACAGCCCCCGATCCCTTGGCCATGATGGCGAAAGGTCGGGTGATGGCGTTGGCGGCGACTTCCGGGAGGGAGGGAGCCCGGCGCCCGACACGCGTGCAGGAATCCGTGGTACCACTCAGGAGCAGGCCGTGCACTTTCTGACCAAAGTCTTCGTTGTCATCGCCACCGTCCTCAGCATCGCCCTTTCGGCGCTCACCATCGCGTATGCGACCAACACGGATCGCATTCGTCGTGACTATGAACAGCAGCGCGGGAAGCTGGGCATGGTCGAAGCCTCGCACGCGACGTCTGCGGCGCAGCATGGCTCCGCAGTGACGCGCCTCAATGAGACCATCGCGTCGATGCAGAACGAACTCTCGCAGACCAAGGGTCAGCTGACCGACCTGCAGGGCCAGCGCAGCACCCTGATCGCCGAGCGCGACAAGGCCAACGCCGAGCGTTCCACCACGCAGGCCAAGATCGACGAGCTCGCCGAAGTGGCCAAGACCCAGGCGACCTTGCTCACCAACTACCGCGAGGAAGTCGAGAAGCTCCGCAACAGCGAACTGGCCTTCCGCCAGCAGCGCTTGGACCTCGAAGACCGCATCAGCGACCTCGAAAGCCAGCGCGAAGTCCTCGACCAGAACTACCGCGCCCTCCAGGAAGAACTCGCCGCCATCAAGACCGAAGCCCAGGGCGGCCGCGTCGCCGCTGGCGCAGTCAGCGGCAGCAGTGGTGCCTTCACCTACGCCGGCCCGATCATCCAGGGCCGCGTCGAGAGCGTCGAGCGCGACGCCGCGACCAGCAAGCTCATGGCCAAGCTCAACGTCGGCACCAACGACAAGGTCGCGAAGAACATGCGGCTCTACGTGATCCGCGACAACAACTTCGTCGGCAACCTCGTCGTCACCAACGCCGACCTGAGCTTCTCGGTCGGAGCCTTCGACAACCTCGGCCTCTCCAACGAAGTCAAGGCCGGCGACCTGATCGTCAGCCGCGTGCAGTAACCGTTTCGAATTGGACTACCACCTCGCCCGCGGCACTCACGCGGGCGGCTTCAAAGGAGTTTGATCATGGCCCAGTTCGGAATGCAGATGCCCGCCTCGCGCAAGAAGGCCTCGGGTATCACGGTCTACACCGCAATGGCAATCGTCTCATGCGTCTGCCTCGCGGCGGCGTGTGCGGTGATGTTCTTCTTCGCGGGCAAGGTGGGTCCCGACGGCAACGCGTTCGGGCTGCAGGAGCCCAAGAACATCAAGTTGGCCAAGTAAGCCAACCATAAAGAGCAGCGATACAACGAAGAGCGAGGCAAGCCTTGGGTGGCCCAAATCACCTTTGACTTGCCCCGCTCTTTGCTATTTCGCTCCTCGCTGACTGCTTTTGGCCCTCCGAAGCCTCAGCCCGCTTGACCTGCGCCACTTCCCCCCCAACGCTATTTCATGGCGACCCTCGCGACCCAGTCCTCCGCGGCTTCGAGCACCTCAGCCGCGACTCGTGCCGCTTCCCCCTTTTCCAAGATCATCGCAGATGGCATCACGTTCGATGACGTGCTGCTGATTCCTCGCCGCTCGGGCGTCATGCCCAGCGACGCCGACGCGACCACGAACCTCACGCGGTCGATCCGCCTGAACATCCCGGTGCTCTCAGCACCGATGGACACCGTCACCGAAGCCGCCCTCGCAATCGCACTCGCCCAGGAAGGCGGCCTCGGCATCATCCACAAAAACCTCAGCGTCGAGGCCCAGGCCCGCGAAGTGTTGAAGGTGAAGCGCTCGGCAAACGGCATCATCGCCGACCCAGTCACGCTGGGCGTCGCAGACACCGTGCAGCGCGCCAAGGAACTGATGCGCCAGTACAACGTGTCGGGATTCCCCGTCACCGAAGATGGCAGCACCAACCTCCGCGGCAAAGGCAAAGTGCTGGGCGTCATCACCCGCCGCGACCTCAAGTTCGTCGAAAACGGCCAGACCAAAGTCGGCGACGTCATGACCCGCGACCCACTCGTCACCGCAACCGCCGGCACCACGCTCGAGCAGGCCGAAGTCATCCTCAACAAGCACAAGGTCGAGAAACTCATCCTGGTGGACAGCGAGCGAAAGCTCGTCGGCCTCATCACGATGCGCGACATCGACCGCCAGAGCCAGTTCCCCCGCGCCTGTCGCGATGGTCGCGGCCGCCTCCGCTGCGGCGCGGCGGTCGGTGTCGATCAGTACGACCGCGTCGAACAGTTGATCGCCAGCGAAGTCGACGTCATCGTCGTCGATACCGCCCACGGCCACAGCGAAAACGTCCTGCGAACCGTCAAGACCATCAAGCAGATGCCCATGGTCGCCAAGTCAGGCGTACAGATCATCGCCGGCAACATCGCCACCGGACACGCCGCCCAGGACCTCATCGAAGCCGGCGCCGACGCCGTCAAAGTCGGCATCGGCCCCGGCAGCATCTGCACCACCCGCGTCGTCACGGGCGTAGGCGTGCCCCAGATCACCGCCATCATGAACGCCGTCGAAGGACTCGCCGCCATCGGCAGCGACGCCCCAGTCATCGCCGACGGCGGCATCCGCCACAGCGGCGACATCCCCAAGGCCATCGCCGCCGGCGCCAGCGTCGTGATGATGGGCTCGCTCTTCGCTGGCCTCGACGAATCACCAGGCGAAGTCGTGATCCACCAGGGCCGCCGTTACAAGAGCTACCGCGGCATGGGCAGCGAAGGCGCGATGAACGCCGGCAGCGCAGATCGCTACCGCCAGGCCGACGCCATCGGCACCGACGGCAAGCAAACCCGCAAGTTCGTCCCCGAAGGCGTCGAAGGCCTCGTGCCCTATCGCGGCACACTCGCCGAAGTCGTGTATCAGATGGTGGGGGGCTTGCGCAGCAGCATGGGCTACTTGGGCTGCAAGAACATCGCTGAACTGCAACGCGACGCCCGTTTCGTGAAGGTGTCCTCAGCGACAGTGGTGGAGAACCACCCGCACGACATCACGATCACGAAGGAGTCGAGTAATTACATGGTGGATAGGAAGTGAGCGTCTATCGCGGCTGAATCGGAAGCGTCGCGATTCGCAGCGACTGCTCGTCTACAACCACGATCGCATGCTGCAGGGCAGGTGGAGGCACTTCGAGCAACACGCGTTGGAGCAGAGCGAGCATCTGTGCGTCTGAGATGTTGCCTGCCCGGAACAGAATGAGGCCGGGAGCGTCCTTGCCACTCAGCGCGATGATGCGCGGGAAGTCCAAGTCTGCCGTCACCAACACCCGTGACTCACTCAGCGCGAGCGCCACGAGGTCCGTGTCCGCGGCGCGAGAAAGTCCGCGCTCGCGAGCGTGAAAGGCGTCGTGCGACCCAGCCTCGGTCGAACGCAGCCACTCCGCGAGGATCGGGCTCACCGGTTGGTCGATGAGGAACTTCATGCCGACTTGAGCAACACGACGCGTTGGTCTGCGAGAGCCGCGGCATACGAGATCGCCGCGCGAATATCCGCCGCTTCCAAGTCCGGATGGTTCTTCAGTATCTCAGCTTCGCTCTGTCCCGCCGCCAGCATCCCCAGCAACCGCGAAACCGGAAATCGCAGCCCTCGGATGCATGGGCGGCCACCCATCACGTTCGGATCGATGGTGATGCGCGGGTCGTGGGGGTGTTGGATCGGGTCGTGCGACATCGAGTCAAATCGTAGGAGGTGGGCGGATCGATTCATGGAATCCCCCTGATGGCGACCCGCCATCCACCCACCTAGTATTCTCGTTCGCGAATGATCGGTTGATGTTCGGTATTCGATTCGTACCCTCGCACGTGTCTCGCGGCGTTGCCCCCGTTTGGGCTCAACCGCACCCACTGCCGCTACGAATTGATTGCCGGGCGCGACTGGTCGATGCACGTTTGCAGCCATCAAGCCCGTCCAAAGTCCCTCCCCCCGGGCCACTTACGGCCCTTGCACCAGACCCAGCCATGACCACCGCCCACTCCAACGCCAGCATCAAGCCCTCGGCCCTCTCCCATCCCGAGAACCTGCCCACCAATCCCGCGTGGAAGCGCGGCCAGGGCAAGCGGCCCAGCGAGCTGGTGCCCGACGCGACGCTGATCAAGTGGCTGCGCGACATGCTGCTCATCCGTGAGTTCGAAAACCGCTGCGGCCAGGCCTATCAGCAGGCCAAGATCGGCGGCTTCTGCCACCTGTACACAGGCCAGGAAGCCGCGGCCGTCGGCACGATCAACTCGCTCAACCACGACGACCCAATCGTCACCGCCTATCGCGACCACGGCCACGCTCTCGCCCGCGGCATGGACGCGGGCGCCTGCATGGCCGAAATGTTCGGCAAGTCCACCGGCTGCGCCAAGGGCAAGGGCGGCAGCATGCACATGTTCGACAAGCCCAACTGGATGTTCGGCGGCCACGGCATCGTCGGCGCGCAGACCCCCTTGGGCACCGGCCTCGCCTTCGCCGCCCGCTACGAGTGGGAAGTGATCGGCAAGAGCCTGCCGAACCCCGGCGTGAGCGACGGCCAGACCGCCAAGAAGAAAGTCTCGCTGGCATACTTGGGCGACGGCGCACTGAACCAGGGCGCGCTCCACGAAGCCATGAACCTCGCCGGCCTCTGGGACATCCCGGTGATCTACATCGTCGAGAACAACGGCTACAGCATGGGCACCGCCATCCACCGCGGCACCACCATGGCCCACGACCTCACCAAGAAGGCCGAGGCCTACGGCATGCTCGGCGCGATCATCGATGGCTTCGACGTGATCGACCTGTACGACCACTTCAAGCCCATCGTCGACTGGTGCCGCGAGCACCAGAAGCCCGCCTTCATCGACCTCAAGACCTACCGATACCTGGGCCACTCCATGAGCGACCCGCAGAAGTACCGCACCAAGGAAGAAGTCGACCAGTTCAAGGGCAAGGACTCCATCGACCGCATGACCCACGTCCTCATGAACGAGCGCAAGGCCAAGGACGGCAAGCCGCTCCTGAGCGAAGCCCAGTTCATGGATATCCAGACCGAAGTGAAGGACATCGTCAAGAAGGCAATGGACTTCGCCGAGAACAGCCCCGTCCCCGAGATGAGCGAACTGTTCACCGACGTGATGATGAACCCGCAGGCCAACATGAGCCCCACGGCGGTGTACACGCACGGGGCGAAGAATCCGCTGCTCTAAGTAGCATGGGCCTCCGGCCCATGAGTTTCCGGGCCTTCTAGGCCCGGGGGGCATCGACACCGCGCGAGAAGCCCGTCAGACCCACGGCCTGGAAAGCCGTGCCACTCAAGACAGCGCCGCTCTCCCTCGCGGTTCCCCAAACCTCTCCCGAGTCGTGCAGTACTCACTCCCCCCCATGCGCCCGATCGCATCCAGCTTCGCCGCGTCGATGTGCATTCGCTCGTTGATCAGTTCATCGCGAACGTGCACGTGCACGACTTCGCCCAGCACGATGTTGCCGCTGCCCGGCTGGCTCTGACCGGTCGACGTCGGATTCGTGCGGATCACCTGCATCGTGCGGCATTCAAAGCTCACCGGGCTCTCCAGCACCCGCGCCACACGAACGATCTCGCACGCCGCAGGCGTCAGCCCCGCCAGCGCAAACTCACTCTCGCCATACGCCAACTCTTCAGCACACGCCGCCATCCGCCGCACCAACTCGTGCGGCACCACATTGACCACAAACTCCCCCGTCCCCCCTTCGCCCACGGGCTTCGCATTGCGAAGGCTGTCCTTCTCCGTCCCATCCGGCCGGGTCGCCGGGCAAAACAGCAGCGTCATCGGATCGCTTCCCACCCCCGCAAAGAACGAAAACGGCGCAAGATTGTCACGCCCATCCGGCGAACGCGTGCTCACCCAGGCAATCGGCCGCGGCACGATCGCGCCAATGAGCAACTTGTAACGGTCGTTGGGCGAGAGAGTGGCGGGGGAGAGGTGCATGGGGGAGGGTAAAGGCGAAAGCGAAAAGCCATAAAGCGAAAAGCGAAAATGTTCCGCGAACGGCGCACGTGCCCGTTCGCGGAACATTTTCGCTTTTCGCTTTTCGCTTTATAGCTCTTCGATTTACTGCCCGCCAAACGCCTTCTTGTAATCCGCCAGGAAAATCTCAATCCCCTTATCCGTCAGCGGATGCTTCATGCAGTCCGTGATCACCTTCAGCGGGCACGTCGCCACGTCCGCCCCAAGCAGCGCACAGTGCAGCAGGTGATTCGTGTGGCGAACGCTCGCCGCGAGGATCTTGGTCTTGAGGCCATAGTTCGTGTAGATCGTCTTGATCTCGCGGATGAGGCCCATCCCGTCCTGCCCGATGTCATCCAGCCGCCCGATGAACGGGCTCACCAGAAACGCCCCCGCCTTCGCCACCATCAGCGCCTGCAGACTCTGAAAGCACAGCGTCATGTTGGTCTTGACGCCCTGATCCGCCAGAGCCTTGCACGCCCGCACCCCATCAATCGTGCTGGGCAGTTTCACCACGATGTTGCTCGCGATCTTGATGTGCTCCCGGCCTTCGCGGAGCATGCCTTCGTAATCCGTCGCGATCACCTCCGCCGACACCGGCCCCTTGCACACACGACAAATCTCCTCAAGCCGCTTCGCATACGGCACGCCCTCCTTGGCGATCAGCGATGGATTGGTGGTGACGCCATCCAGCACGCCCAGGTCATGGGCCTTCTTGACGTCGTCGAGGGATGCGGAGTCGAGGTAGAGATGCATGGGTTATTCCTGAGAATGAGATTCCTGCTTGCGGATCGTTGGCGGCGGCGGAAGCACAAGAACGCTCTTGGCTTCGTTGGCGTGAAGTTCGGCGACCATGTCAATGTGATCACGGAGCAGTTTTTCGACGACACGACTGCCGGCGGTGCCGATCCGCATCAGAATGAGTTTGGGCGGCGAACCGAGGAGACCGGCGAGATCCTCAAACCGAAAGTCCTTCGTCACGATCGTCAAACCCTCCGAGCCTGCGATGCGCCAGATCTCGCGGTCGGGCGTCGTGAGCAGCGACAGATCAGCGACGTGGACGGTGCCTGGATACACGTCCCGAAGGCGATTCGCCACGTTGCGAGAAAGGTTCTCGTCAAAGAGCAGCTTCATGCGGCCGACCAGAGCACGCGACGCTCACGATCCGCGGCGAATGCGAAGATCGCTTGGATGTCTTCCATGGTGAGTTCAGGGAAGTCCTCGAGCACTTCTTGAACGGTCATGCCGCCGGCAAGATATTCAAGCACATCGGCGACGGTGATTCGCATGCCCCGGATGCACGGCTGCCCGCTCCGCTTGCCGGGTTCGATGGTGATGATCTTGCGGTAGTCGACGCTCATGGGAGATTGTAGTGGCAGCGGGTCGTGTTCGCGACACCGCGCTCACGCCACTTCGACAAGCAGTTCAACTTCCACCGGCGCCCCCAGCGGCAACGCAATGCTCCCCACCGCCGCCCGCGCATGCTTCCCAGCCTCCCCAAACACCTGCTCCAGCAACTCGCTCGCCCCGTTCGCGACCTTCGGCTGGTCATAGAACCCCGCCTGGCTGCACACAAACACGCCCACGCGCACCACCTGCTTCACCCGCGAAAGCTCGCCAACCTCCGCCTTGATCGCCGCCAACGCATTCAGGCAGCATTGCTGCGCACACGCCCGCGCCGTCTCCAGCGACACCTCACCCGGCACCGCCCCCTTCGCAATCAGTTGCCCATCCTTGAACGGAATCTGCCCCGACACATACACCAAGTTCCCGCTCCGCCGGGTCGGCACATACGCCGCAACCGGCTTGGCAGGGGTGGGTAGCGAGTGGCCCAGCGCGGCGAGGCGGGATTCGGGGGTTGTTGGCGCGGTCGTGGGGGAGGTGGGGGGGGTGGTGGTGGGATGGCTCATGCGGAGATCGTTGGCCCCAATTGAGCGCATTTCCGGACTTTCCCGAATTGGCGGAACCTTGACAACCCACCTCGCGAACCCTAATCTGATCGAATCGCAGGAATAGGCGACAGCCCATTCAGCGTCTTGGCAGGTAGTGCGGGTCCTTGGTGCGGCCCCATATGCAATTCACCGTTCTCATGCGAGGCATCGATCTCGCAGGCTGATTCCAGCCGCACCCGTTCCCAAAGTTCCTGCCGACAACTCGGCGACACCCGCGTACGCGGCTGGCGGAACATGACGACCCGCCGACGATCCGCGCCATGCGAGTGTCAGGCTCAGGACTTGGGACAGCCACCTTGGCACCTTTGGGCACCTTCTGCGAGGCCTTCGAACTTTCGAAGCCCGCTCGGGTCTCTGGGGTAGTCGGTTTGGAGGTGGTGATGCCGAAAGGCACCCGTTCGGACGCCCGCGTGATCCGCCGCAGCGATGCGTGGATCTGCGAAGGCGCCTCGACGATGCCAGGGATGCGGTCCCTTTTCTTGAAGAAGAGTGTCGGTGCGACCAACTTCTGGTTCGTGGATGTTCCACAAACCAAAAGCCGTCGCGAACGGGGTCGTCGGGATTCGGGCTGTGCGTCGCGTGTGCGAGGCCGGCCCGGCGGGAACAGGGCTTGTGTCCTTTCCCGACAACATTGGAGTCAGTACTTATGAAGAGCATTCGTAACAAGAAGGCGTTCACGCTGATCGAACTGCTGGTGGTGATCGCGATCATCGCCCTGCTGATCGGCATCCTCCTGCCCGCCCTGGGCAAGGCCCGCTCCTCGGCCCGCCAGATCAAGGACAGCACCCAGATCCGTGGCGTGCACCAGGGCATGGTCCTGTTCGCCCAGTCGAACAACGACCTCTACCCCATCCCCAGCCAGCTCGACCGCGGCAACCTCACCCTCAACACCAACCAGGCGAAGGATGACCCGGGCGCCGTCCTCTCGACCCTCATCTTCAGCAGCTTCTTCAGCCCCGAGCTGACCGTCAGCCCCGCTGAGCAGAGCCCCTTCATCACCGTCGACACCAACTACTTCCTGGCCCTGCCCCGCTACGCCGCCTCGACCACCGGCAGCGGCGCCAGCGCCACCACCCAGGCCCTCTGGGATCCCGAGTTCTACGGCTCCCCCGCTGAGCAGAAGGTGACCAGCAAGGGCACCAAGGCCCTGAGCTACGCCGCCACCCCCGCCGACGGCAACAACAGCTACGCCATCGCCCCCTTCTTCGGCGGCCGTCGCGCTCGCTGGAGCAACACCCTCCAGAGCACGGAAGCCGCGATCGGTAACCGTGGCCCCGTGTACACCCTCAACGGCGCGGCGACCACCGGCACTTGGCAGCTC
>JALHOJ010000042.1:8866-38821 GCA_022843045.1 Phycisphaerales bacterium | reverse complement strand
CCAGCACCGCCCGCCCGTCAAACCGCTTGACGAGGTTGATGACTTCGATCGGCGGGGGTTGGAGGGTGGGGTCCATAAAGGGCAGTTTCAACACGGAGAGCACAGAGAGCAGAGAAACGCGAGAAGAGAAAGGAGAGAAGATAAAGGAGAGAAGAGAACAGACAAGGCCCTGGCATCCAGCGATTTCAACGCCCCGACTCCGTCACTTCGTCACTTCCTCTCCACTTCTTCCTCACTTCGGCGGCGCAGGCTGCTCCGCCGGCTTATCCGTCTTCACGTCCACATTGACGCCCGTCTGCTTGCCCGGCTCGATCTTGATCGTCGTGCCAGGCGGGCTTGGAAGCGTCACAGAACTGTCGCTGCTGCCGCCCGGCACCGTCGTCGCGCCAGTCGCTCCACCCGTGTACAGCATCCACTTCCCGCCGCTCTGCGAGTGGATAATGATGTTCGCGGGCGAAATCGGCGAGTTCTGGGCCTGGTTCTTCGCATCCATCTGGATGATCACCAGTGCCCACCCCTTCTCAAACTCCGCCGGAATCGGGATGATCGGCTCGGCCTGGTTGTTTTGCCCCTGATACGCCTGCATCAGGTGGCCAACCTTCTGATAGCCGGTCCAGATCTGCCCCAGCGACGTGGCCACGCCCTTGAACGCGCCCAGATCGCCCTGATAGCCCGAGCGAAACGCCTCAAAGTCCGCGTCGGTCACACGATCTCCCGAGCCGGGCGCCATCAGCGTTCTGGCCTTGGCAAAGTCGCGTTGTTCAATGGTCTGGACCAGTTCGCCCGTGGGCTTGGTGATGTACCCGCTGAACGCGCCGAGCCCTTTCGTCAGCGCCACCACGATGCCGATCTGCAGGGCCGTGAAAATGAGCCCCAGAATGAGCGCCGCCAGCGCAAGCCCCCGCCCGCCCAGCCGCCCGCCGCTCCCAGCGATCATCACCAGCGCGATGACCGCCAGAATCACGCCCAGCGCGGGAATCACGGGCAGCAGGCAGATCAGGCTGCACACCAGCGCGATGATCGCCAGCACACTGGTCTTCTGCTCCATCATCATGTCGCCCGGAATCGGGGCGTACGGGTTCGAGAAGTTGGTCATGCGTCAAGCGTAGAACGGGCACGCGCGGCAAGCCTGTACTCTCCGCGTGGGGCCGCACCCGCTCGCCTACTACGCTTGCCCCGCATGGATGCAGGTTGCGATCATCCGGGTTGGCAGGTCTTCGCGCTCGCCGCGCCGCGGCGAGGGAGGGCCGCATGACCTTCGCCAATCCCGCCCTGCTGATCGCCGGCCTGCTTTGCGTGGGCGTCCCGATCCTCATTCACATCCTGATGCGACGCCGCCGCCAGCCCGTGTCGTGGGGCGCGATGGAGTGGCTGATGCAGGCGTATCGCCAGCAACGCAAGCGGATGCGCTTTGAGCAGCTGCTCCTGCTGGCGCTGCGCTGCCTCCTGGTCGCCCTTGTGGGCCTGGCCCTCGCCAAGCCACTCTTTGGCGATCGCGCAGGCCTCGACGCCCAGCGCGCAAAGACTCTCGCAATCCTCCTCGACAACAGCCTCACCTCTCAAGCTACCTCCGCAGACTCAGGCCAGGCCCTCGACGCCCAGAAGGCCGCCGCCGTCACGCTGATTGATCAACTCGATCCCGCCCGGGGCGACCGCGTGGGCCTGATTCTGCTCGCCTCGCCCGCCCAGCCGCTCGTTGCCCCCGCCAGCAGCGATCTCGCGGAAGTGAAGCGTCTCATCATGAACGCGCCCGCGTCCGACGCCCGCGCGGATCTGTCCGCCGCGCTCGAAGCGGTCGCCGCCGTCGCTCGCGACGAACAAACGGGCACGTCAACCAGCAACGCTAGTTCGCGAGAACTCGTGGTCGCCGTCATGAGCGACCTGCGCGAGGGCTCGCTCGACCTCGCCGCCCCCTGGCGCGCTTCGCCCGCAGTTTCCCGCGTCCTCGTCAGTGGCCCCGCGACCCAGCCCCTCGCCAACGTCTCGCTCACGAGCCTCGAACCGCTCAGCAGCCTCGTCCTCGCCAGCGAATCAGGCAGCACCAGCACCGTGCCCCTCCGCCTCACGCTCACTCGCAGCGGCCAATCCACCGAGCAGCGCACCACGCTCAAGGCCTGGCTAGTCGACGCGACCCGCCTGACCACCTCGCTCCCGGTCGCGCCCGCCAACGCAGCCCGCGCCGAAGTCTCCTGGACCGCCGGCCAACGCGAAGCCTCGATCACGCTCTCCGCGCCTTTGCCCACAGGTGCTGATCCACGCTCCGCGGGTGACTGGATCGCGCTCGCGCAGATCGATCAGGACGCCATCGCCGCGGACAACTGGATCGCCCGCCCGCTCGAAGCTCGCGCCGCCCTCACCATCGCTCTGGTCGGCCCCGCGGCGTCCGCAGACGCCTCGTCACTCGATCGCTTCACGCCCAAGGACTGGCTCGCTCTGGCCCTCGCGCCGACCCAAACCTCCGTGCTCGCCGCCTCCAGCATCCGCACCACCCGCCTCGAAGCCCGCGACTTCGTGGGTGCTTCCGCGGGCGATCAGCCTGGCAGCACCGGTGCGCCAAGCGTCCCGGGCGTCCTGCGAGGCGTCTCGGGCGTTGTAGTCACCGAGCCGCAACTGCTCGACGCCTCCGGCTGGCGGGCCCTCCGCGCCGCCGCGAGCAACGGCGTATTCGTGATGATCGTGCCGCCCGAAGCCGAGCAGGCCCAGACATGGACGGACTCGCTGCGCGAGAATCTGGGCGTGCCGTGGCAGTTCGAGCGAGCGACGCGTGAAGTCGTCGCCGATGTCGCGACGCTCGCGCCCGGTGCAACCGCCTCGGGCGACGACGACTTGCTGAGCGTGCTCCGCCCTGAGTTCGAAGAACTCACTCGCGCGACCCGTGTCTCGCGACTGCTGCCGATTGAGTCGGGCCTCGCACCCTCGCACACGCTCCTTGCGCTCCGCGATGGCACGCCCGTCATCGTCGCCGCGCGAGCGAGTCTCTCGCAGCGAGCCGCGACGACTTCCAATGCTGGCTGGATCGTGCTCTGGCTGACTACCCCCAGCCTCAGCTGGACCGACCTGCCCGCCAAGCCTCTCATGGTGCCGCTGGTACAGGAACTCGTTCGCCAAGCCGTCGGCCGCAGCGCGAATCGCCGTGACGCGCAGGCAGGCCTGCTTGCGTCCGCCGCCTCGCTGCCCGGCGCGGTCGAACTCACCCTCGCGCAGCCCTTCTCTCGCCCCACCGAAGAACAACCCGCGATCGCGCTCTCTCGCGCGACCGCTTCGACGCCTTCCCAGACCGCACTTCGCCGCGCCGGCCTTTGGCGGGCCAAGGACGCGGGCGGAGCGTTCATCGCGGGCGGATCGCTCGCCATCAACGCCGCCCACGCCGCCGGCAACACCACGCCTATCCCGCGAGAACAAGTCGAAAGCTGGATCACGGGCCAAGCCGGCGACGCTCCGCGCCAAGTGACGTTCCTCTCGTCACAGTCCGCAACCCAATCCGCCCAAGCCCAGCCCGCGCAGCAAGCCAACCTCCGGGCCGACCGCTCGCAGACGTGGGCTTGGAGTTTCTGGCTCCTGATCGCCGCCGCGGCGGTGGCGCTCGTCGAAGCCATCCTCGCCCGCTGGTTCAGCCACGCGACCATCCGCACAGATCAAGCATCTGTTTCGTCCGCCGTTTCAGCCGCTGACAAGCCGTCCGCAACCGTCGCCACGCCGGGGGTGAGCGCATGATCACCTCCGCTCTCACATCCGCGAGCGCATCGCTGCTTGCCGCGACCAGCCCCGTCTCGCCCCGTCACTGGGCCGACACGCTCACGGGTGTGCGCAACCTCTCGTGGGGCGCGGACGGCGTCGAACTCGAGTTCGCCCGATCGATGCCGCCCTACGGCTGGGCGATGCTGATCGTCGCGATCCTTGCCGCCGCGCTGTGGACGTACCTGCGCATCACCGGCCCGCTCGCCGCCCGACTCACGCTCGCTGGGCTCCGCTCGCTCACGCTCCTCCTGCTCGTGCTTCTCGCATGCGGCCCGCGCCTCGTGAAGCAGAACGAACGCGTCGAGCGCGACTGGGTCGTGCTGATGGCCGACCGCAGCCAATCGATGAATGTCGCGGACGTCGAGCAAACCGGCCTGCGGACCACCCGCGAGGAGCAACTTCAGCAAACCCTCCGCGGTGCAAGCCGCCCTCTCGCCGAACTCTCGCAGCGCCGCAACTTGCTTGCACTGGGGTTCGACGCGGGCATCTTCGACATCGCCGATGCATCGAGTTCGTCGCAGCCCGCAAGCGATCCGGGACAGCCTGGCCAACTTGCCCTGAACCTGGGCCAACCCTCCGGCCCGCGTACGGCGCTGGGCGCAAGCCTCTCGCAGGCCCTCCAGCGTGTCGCCGCCAGACCCGTCGCCGGCATCGTCCTCCTCTCCGACGGTCGCAGCTTCGATGCGCCCACGCGCGACCTGATCAATCAGCTCGTCGAACGTCAGATCCCGATTTTCCCCGTGCCGCTGGGCAGCGCGCAAGGCGTGCCCGATCTTGCCATCACCCGCGTCGATGCGCCCCAATCCGCCTTCGTGGGCGATCTGCTGCCCATCCGCGTGGACGTCGAAGCCCTCGGCGCGTCGCCCGATCAAGTCGCCAACCAACTCCTGCGGGGTCGCCTCCAACTGCTCGATGAGCAAGGCCGGGTCATCCTCGAGCGTTCACTCGACGACGCCACGCTCGAAGCCGCCGGCGGCCTGCGCAGCACGCTGATGGTCCGCCCTCAAGACCTCGCGGCGTCCGGCGACGCCATGCCCGCCGAAGGCTCTGCCGCGCAGCGCGATTGGTCGGTGCGCCTCATCGCCGACGGTGCCGACCTCACCAGCGACAACAACATCCAGTCGCTCCGCGTCGAACTCGTCAACCGCCCCATCCGCGTGCTGTACGTCGACGGCTACCCGCGCTGGGAGTACCGCTACGTCAAGAACCTGCTGCTGCGCGAGAAGTCGATCCGCAGCACCACCATGCTGCTCGCCGCCGAGCGCCGGTTCATACAGGAAGGCACCGACCGCATCGAGTTCCTCCCTCGCAACGCCACCGAATGGGCCGCGTTCGATGTGATTCTGTTGGGCGACGTCCGCCCAGGTCTCTTCAGCGACGACCAGCTCGATGGCCTGCGCGAAGCCGTCTCGCAACGCGGCGTGGGCCTCCTCTGGATCGGCGGAGCCTCCTTCACGCCCGGTTCCTGGCGAGGCACCGTCCTCAGCGACCTCCTCCCTTTCGCACAGTCCACTTCTTCATCCTCGTCAGGCATCGAGCCATTCGTCAACCCCGTGCTGATGGAGCCCGGCCCCGCCGCGAGCGCGTACGGCCTGCTGCAATTGGGCGAAGCGGACACTTTGAGCGCCGCCAACGAACTCAACTGGCCCATGGCCCTGAGCGATCCGAACTTGGGCTGGCCCAAGCTTCACTGGTCCCAGCGCGTGCCCCGCGAGGCCCTCAAGCCCGCCGCTGAGGTTCTGGCTCAGGCCCGCGAAGTCACCAACGAATCCCCCGCGAACGAAACCTTCCCGCTCATTCTCACGATGCGATATGGCGCTGGCCGCACCGTGTACGTCGGCACCGACGAAACTTGGCGCTATCGCTACGGCCGAGGCGAAACGCTCACCGAGCGTTTGTGGATTCCCACCGTCCGCCTGCTCGCGCGAGGCAGCCTGGGCCGAACCGGCAAGCCCGCTCTGCTCGAAGCCTCCCCCGATCGCGCCCTCGTGAACCAACCCGTGCGTGTGCTCGTCCGCCTGCTCGATCAATCCCTCCTCGACAGCAAGCCCGCCAGCATCCGCGTCCGCGTCGCTCGCGCCCCGAGCTCCGGCCAACCGACCGACTCAACCGACTCTGCACTCGCCGAGGAAGTCACGCTCCAACCTGAAGGCGAAGTCGACTCCACGGGCGGCGGCGCAGGCGTCGCCACCTACGCCACCCTCTGGGTCCCCGGCTCGCCCGGCACGTACACGCTCACCCCGAGCGAGCCCGTTCTCGCCGGTCTGGGCCTCTCCGCCCGCGTCCTAGCCCAATCCCCCGAAGACGAACTCCGCCGCCCCCAGACCGACCACCCCGCCCTCGAACAACTCGCCGCCGCTACCAACGGCCGCGTGCTCTCCCCCGCCCAACTCGCCACTCTCGCCGACCTGCTCCCAAATCGCGAGGTCCGAACCCTGGGCACCCCCGATATCGAAACCATCTGGGACAAGCCGTGGGCCTTGGTTGCGCTCTTGTTGCTCGTCGGCATCGAATGGATCGGCAGAAGGCTGATCAAGCTCAGTTAGTCATGCGTATGGACTCTTGCAAGACTTGCCGGATTCCCGCAACGCTTCCCCACCCCCGGCGAAGCAATCCGGGCAAATCCAAAGGGTAAATCGCCGATAGGAATGTGGTCGGGTGCGAACGGAGTACGTGAACGAGGAACATGCAGGAGCCCGCGCCCAACCAGCCCGAATCGCCGTCATCGCCCTCCACCATTCCCGCGGGCGATGGCCTGCGCTCGCTCCGAGACGCGATCGCCCGCCTGCGCTCCGCCATCAAGGCGCAGCTGCTCGTTTCTCGCCTGGGCATGATCGCCGCGGCGTACGTCGGCGCGATGCTCGTGGGCGGCTTTTCCGACTACCTGCTCCGCTTCCCCAGCCCCCTCCGCGTCGTCGCGTTCCTGATTGCTGCGTGCCTCCTTGGCTATCTCGCCTGGCGCGTGATCCTCCCCGTCCTCCGCTTTAGGCCCACCGACACTGACCTCGCCCTCCGCCTCGAACAGACCGACTTGGGCAAAGAGCGCGGCTGGAACGGCGTGCTCGCTTCGGGCCTCGAACTCGCAACCGCCAACCAGGCCGACACGCTCCACGGCGACCCGCGCCTCGCCACCATCGCCACCGACCTCGCCGACAAACGCTTCGCCGCCGCGCGCGTGCAAGTGCTCAAGCTGCTCGACCCCAGCGATCTGCGGCGAGGCCTGCTGTGCGCTGCCTTGGCCGCGGCGTGCGTACTGGGGCTGTCCTTTGCAACGCCCGAACTGCTCCGCATCGGCACCCGCCGCGTGCTGCTGCCCTGGACCGACACTTCCTGGCCCAAGCGCACGGGCGTGCTGATGGCAAGCCAGCCCGTCGCGCATCCGCTGGGCACCGCCCTGCCCCTCCGCGCGATCCTCACTCGCAGCAGCCGCGCCGCAGAGGACACCCGCGTCAGCGTCCGCTACCGCCTGCTGCTGGACGGCAAGGAAGTCGCCAGCCAAACCGCTCTGCTGACCCCGCAGGGCAAGAAGGCGAACTTCGATCCTGGCCTGGGTGGCCGCCCCATCGAAGGCGATCTGTTCGAGCGTCTGCTCGACGTGCAGGACCTACTGCCCGAGGAACTCGCGGCCAATGACCGGGCAAGGCGCGACATCAAGCTCGAGTACTGGTTCGAAACCAGCGACGACGCCACCGCCAAGTGGCGCACGGTCATGGTCGAACCGCCCGCCGTCGCGTCCATGGAACTCAAGGTCGAGCCGCCCGCGTATCTTGACCGCCTCAGCGACGTGCTGGGCGACAGCGTACTGCGAGGCGACGTCAGCGCCGGCAACGGCCTTGATGCCCGCGCCGACGTCGGCCCCGTGCTTGCCGGCTCGCGCGTGAGCGCGACCATCGCGCTCAACAAGCCGATCCCGGTCGAGCCTTCCAATCGCCCCGATTGGCTGCAGCAAACCCTGCCGGGCCTCGCGGACATGGACAGCATCCAGCGCACCATTGGCGAGCAGCAATGGTCCTTCGCGTTCACGCCCTCATCGAGCATCCGCACCGCCATTCGCCCCCGCGACCAATTCGGCATTGAAAGCCGCGACGAAGCGAGCCTTCGCATCGAAGTGATGGAGGATCGTCCGCCCACCGCTGCCGTGATTGATCCGCCCCAAGACGAGAGCGTGCTGCCCAACGCCGTGCTGCCCATCACCGCAGAGGGCCGCGACGATGTGGCGATCTGGCGAACCGCGCTGCGGGCGCAGGTCGCGAAGGTGGCCGACGCTTCCAGTCCCGGCGCAATCCCGCAAGCTCAGGGCGATCCCAACGCCCTGGCGGGCGTCTCTCGCGAAACCGAAGGCGACGCACAGGCCTTTACCGACCCGCGGGTCGTTCGCGCAACTGCCTCCATCGACCTCGCACCCCTCACGCTCAATCCGGGCGACGAGGTCTGGCTCACCGCCGCGACCATCGACGCCCGCGGCGCGTTGAGCGTGCCGTCAGACACCGCCCAAGCCACCAACGCCACGCCTGCCCTCGCCGCGGACGTCATCTCCCCCATCCGCCGCCTCCGCATCATCTCCGAAAGCCAGCTCGTCGAGCAGATCCGCGCCGAACTCACCGGCCTGCGCGACGCCGCGCGTCGCCTCGAACAGGACCAACGCTCCCTGAACGCACAACGCGACCAAGCCACCAACGCCGGTGACACGCAAGAGTCCCAGCAAGCCGCCGCGGGCGAAGCCCAGCGCCAGGCTCAGCAGCAGACCAGCCTCCGCGACCGCCTCCGCCCCATCGAAGATAACTTGCAGCGCTTGGCCCGCCGGGCCGAGCGCAACAACCTCAGCGATACCACGCTCTCGGGCCTGTTGACCGACGCCCGCGACACCGCCCAGGCCGCCAGCGAACAAGCCCAGCAGGCCGGCGAAGCCCTCCGCCAACTCGCGACCCAGCGCGACAGCCAAGCCCGCGCCGAAGCCTCACAAGCCACGCAGCAGTCGCAGGACAAGGCCCAGGATGAACTCGAAGCCCTGGCCGACATGCTCGATCAGGGCAACGACGATTGGACCGTTCGCCGCCAACTCGAGCAGTTGCTCAGCGACCAGCGCCAGCTCCGCTCCCAGACCGCCGCCGCCGGAGCCGAAACCGCGGGGCAGGAACAGAACGAACTCACGCAGAAGCAGCGCGACGATCTGGATCGCCTCGCCCGCCGCCAGCAGGAACTCTCGCAGCGCGCCACCCAAGCCTTGGACGCCGCCCAATCCCGTGCCGAACAGATGAGCGAGGCCAACCCCGCCCAGGCCCAGGCCATCCGCGAAGCAGCCCAACGCGCCCGCGCCCGCCAACTCGCCCAGCGCCAGCAACAAGCCGGCGAGCAAATCCGCCAAAACCAAACCGGCGGAGCCCAGCAGAGCCAACGCCAAGCCGAGCAAGCCATCGAAGAAGCCTTGGAAGCGCTCGATGATGTGCAGAAGGCCCGCGACGAAGAACTCCGTCGCGTCCTCGCGGACATCATGCAGAGCCTGGAGCAGTTGATCACCCAGCAGCAGACCGAACTCGACCGCCTCGCCAACGCCATCGCGGGCGAAGCGATCACGGGCTTGGATCGAGCCATGATCACGCTCCAGCAAAACACGCTGGGCGTACTCAGCAAGGCCCGCAAGGAAGTGGAGGACGCCACCCGTCTCGCCGAACTGCTCGAATCCGCCAGCGACGCGCAGGCCGGTGCGATCCTCGCCCTGCGCGCCTCGCCCATCGACTTCGCCAGCGCCGAGCCCCAGGAACGCACCAGCCTCCAGCGTCTCAAGGACGCTCTCGAAGAAGCCAAGAAGCAGAACGACGAAGCCCAGAACCGCGACGACGAGCGCGTCCGTCGCGAACTGCGTCGCGCCTACGCCGAAGCCCTCGAAGAGCAAACCGTCCTTCGTGCCGACGCCCAGCCCCTGCTCGACGTCGAGCCCAGCCGCCGCACCCGCAGCCAGGCCCGCGCCATCGGCGACAAGCAATCCCAGCTCCGCGACAAGCTCGAACAACTCCGCAGCAAGACCCAGGACCTGCAGGAAGCCAAAGTCTTCGACTTCGCTCACACCCGCCTTGATCGTGCCATGGCCGGCGCATCCCAGATACTCCGCGAAGGTGCCTTCACCCGCGCCGCCGATCGCCAGCAAGCCACCGCCATCGCGACGCTCCGCAGCCTCCTCGAAGCCCTGAAGGAACAGGAGAAGAAAGACGACGGCCTCAAGAACCAAGGCGGCGGAAGCAGCGGCGGCGGGGGCCAAAGCGGCGGCCAACAGAAGACCATCCCCGACATGGCCGAACTGATCCTGCTCCGAGGCCTCCAGGCCGAAGCCGCCGACCGCACCCGCACGCTGGGCGAAGGCATCGACGTCGACGCCGCGGAACTCGACGATGTCGCGACCCTCCAAGACGATCTCGCGAAGCAGGCCCAGGCCCTGCTCGAACGTCTCCAGCAGAATCAGCCGGGCATCGCCCCCAGCCCCGCACCCAAGCAACCAGGCGAAGGCGCACCCCAAGAACCCGCCGACGAATCGGGCCGTACCACCCAAGAGCAACCTGCTGAACCGCCCAAGGAGCAACCCAAGTGAGCTCGCGTCGCACAACTCGCCTGCTTCGCGCCTGTGTCGCCGCGATCGCGCTCGCACCCGTCGCGCTGCTCGCCCCATCCGCGCCTCCTGCGCCCCCTCCCACCCCCCCTCCAACCAAGCCGGCCCAACCCGAGCCCTCGCTCGATGACCTCCTAGGCCTGCCCTCCGACAAGAAGCCAGCCAAGCAGCCAGCCAAGCAGCCAGAGCAGCAACCCGACAAGCAGCCCGACCAAGCCACCCCCAAAGACGCCGCCGCACCCGACTCCGCCCTCGACCGCGCCCTGAGCGCCCAAGAACCGGGTGACGACTTTGCCCAGGCCGTCGCCCTCATGCGTGACACCGCCGGGCGGCTGACCCAATCCCGCGACCCCGGCCTCGACACCCAGCGTCTTCAGGAGCAAATCCTCCGCAAGCTCGACAAACTCATCGACGACGCCAAGAAGAACCAACAGCAACAGCAGCAACAACAGCAACAGCAACAACAACAGCAGCAGCAACAGCAACAACAGCAGCAACAGTCTTCGCAGCGTCAGCAGCAGTCCCGCCAGCAAGGCAACCAAGCCCAAGGCGGCGACATCGCCAAGCAGGAAGGCCAACTCAACCAGCCCGCCGCCGGAGCCAGCGCCGCGTGGGGCAACCTCCCGCCCCACGTCCGCGACGCGCTCCTCCAGGGCAGCAGCGACCGCTTCAGCACGACCTACCAGCGCCTCACCGAGGAGTACTACAAGCGCCTCGCCGCGCAGGACAAGACCCAGGGCGTGACCGCTCCCGCTTCAACTCCGACGCCCACTCCGTCCCCAACCGAAGGAGCTCCGCGATGATCATCGCCGCGCTCACCGTTGCCGCGATGTCCCAGCAACTCGCCAGCAGCCCGCAACCAGTCGCCGACTTCGCTGCGATCAGCCGTCTTGCTGGCGTCGCCCCGCTCGCCGTCCCCCGTTCCCCGTTCCCCTTCCCCCAACCCGAAGTCGCCGACGAAGCCCCCGCCAACCAGGACTCCGCCCAGAACAACCCGCTCCAGAACGAAATGTCCCCCGAACTCGATCGCGCCGTGACCCGGGGCCTCGCCCGCCTCGCCGCCACCCAGCGCCCCGACGGCTCCTGGGGCGAGCCGCAGTTCGGTCGCTCCGTCGCTGTCACCGCCCTCGCCTGCCTGGCCTTTATGGCCGACGGCAACCTGCCTGGTCGAGGGGTCTACGGCGAACAAGTCCAAAAAGGGCTTGAGTACGTCCTCTCCGCCAGCACCGAATCGGGCCTGCTCGCCACCGATACCGCCAACAGCCCGATGTACGGCCATGGCTTTGCGACCCTCTTCCTGGGCGAGGTCTACGGCATGACCCAAGGCGGCGGCGACACCGAACTCGCCGACCGCACCCACCGCGCGCTGGTCCGCGCCGTCCGCCTCATCGAAGCCAGCCAGAACAACGAAGGCGGCTGGCGCTACAACCCTGTCCCCGTCGACGCCGACACCTCCGTCACCATCTGCCAGATCATGGCCCTCCGCAGCGCACGCAACGCGGGGCTCGAAGTCTCGAAGACCGTCGTCGATCGCGCCGTCGAGTACATTCGCGCCTGCCAGAACGCCGATGGCGGCTTTCGCTACCAATCCATCCAAGGCCCCAGCGCGTGGCCCCGCTCCGCCGCGGGCATCGCGAGTCTCCAGTACGCGGGCATCTACAAGGACCGCGCGATTGACTCCGGGCTTCGCTACGTCAAGAACTCCGCTCTGCCCGGGCGGGGCGGCGACGCCAACAACATGATTCACTACTGGTACGGCCAGTACTACGCCGTGCAAGCCATGTTCCTCGCGGGTGGCGACGCCTGGGCGACATGGTGGCCCGCCATCAAGGACGAACTGCTGACCAGCCAGTCCCCGATGGGCACATGGTCCGATCAGGGCATAGGCGAGGACTACGCAACCGCCATGGCCCTCATCGTCCTCCAAATGCCCAAGCGATACCTGCCGATTTTCCAGAAGTAAAGCAAGTGACGCCGCTTCGCGGAGCGATAAGTCGGACGGTGCGTACAGACTCAGGGGATTTGGTCCATGCAGCCCGCTACCCGCACAACCCGAGCCGTCTTCGTTGATCCGGCTCGCTGGCCGTTCCACATCGCGTCGCTGGCCGCAGCGCTTGCATCGACTGCTGGCTTGGCGTTCGCAAGCCAGCCGCCGACCGCCCCCTCCGACGCCTGGGTCGAACGCGAAGTGCTCGACAAGGATCTCAACGCGACGCTCGTCCGCGTTCAGTCGCTGACCGCCACCGAACTGATCGCCCGCACCCGCGACAACCGCCCGATCCGCTTGAGCCTCGCCGAGATCAACGCGCTGGTCACGGCCCTGCCCGACACATCCGGCGCCGCGACGACTCAATCGAGTCCGCGCCGCGCCGCTCGCCCTTCCACGCAAGCTTCCCCCGCCCAGCGCGCTCTCGCGACCTTCGCATCCGGCGCCGCCGACGCCTCGGGCCTGCTCCTGCTCACCGACGGCCAGACCTTGGCGGGTGTGCGCGAGCGTGATCCTGCCCGTCTGCTCCGCCTCGCGCCCGAAGGCTTCACCGAAAGCCTCGCCTGGCGCAGCTCCACGCTCGACACCCTGATTCTGCCCTTGGAACGCATCAGTGCCGTCTCCTTCAGTTCGCCGCAGATCACCATTCCTCAGCGCATGTCGGGCGACATGGTCCGCCTCCGCAACAACGACCTCGCCTCCGGCTTCGTCGACATCCAGTATCGCGCGGGCGATCCCGATAGCGTGCTGACGATCGAACCAGACGGTGGGGCCGGTGCAAATGGCGTCACCCGCCGAATTCCCCTCCGCCGCGTCGCCTCCATCATCCTCGCCAACCCCCCGGAGCCCGCCGCCGGCCCCTGGGTCTGGCTCGCCGACGACTCGATCCTGCGTCTCGACGGTTCGTCACCGCTCACCCTCAACAACGACCGCATCGCCCAGTTCGCGACGACCTTTAACGTGCACGGCGACAGCGAGGCAGGTCTCGCCAAGCGCACCATCTCCGTCAACGCGGCTGACCTGATCGCCTTCGCCCCGCGCCGCGAGCGCCTCATGGCCCTCGCCGAGCGCCCCATGCGCGTCGCCAACACCGACACGCAGCGCCGCTGGACTGCTCCGCCCATAATCGCCGACGCGTTGGGCGCGCCACTGGGGGCACCCGACATCGAACTGCCCGGCCCAATGGGCGTCACGTGGACCCTTCCCACCAACGCCCAACGCGTTGCCGGCGTCATCGAGCTCCCCGCTTCCGCCCGCGTCTGGGGCGACTGCAACGTCATCCTGCTCGACGCTGCCGGCAAGGAACGCTGGTCCGCCCGTGTGAACAACCAAGCTCCGCGCCACGCGTTCAACCTCGATCTCACCAACGCCCCCACCCAGGACATCACCCTCCGCGTCGACGCTGGCGCCAACGGCCCCATCGAAGACCGCATCCTGGTCCGCCGAGCACTGATCCTGCTCGCGCCGCCGGCGAACTGATCCGGGTATCTCGTCGCTACGACACCCCGACACCTTCCCCAAAAACGAGTACGGCCGCTCCACGCGAAGCGACCGCACCCGAGAAGGAGTAGATTCAGTTCATCACTCGTCGTTGGCATTCGCCAACACGCTCGCGAGCGCCGGCTCCTTGGCCAGCTTGCTCGCGATCTGATTGCTGGGGTCAAGCTCCGCCGCCTTCGCAAAGGCCGTCTGGGCCGAGCGGGTCTTGTTCTGGGCATGCATGACAAGTCCCAGCATCATCATGTTCTCGGCGTTGATCTTGGGGTCCTGCTCGCGATCCACCGCAAGCCGGAAGTTCTCTTCCGAGCCCTTCAGGTCGTTGTTGCGACGCAGGTGCAGGGCCTTGAGCACGTACCCCTCGGGCCGCTCGGGAGACATCGCAATCAGCCGGGAGAAAGCCATGCGCACCCGCGACGAATCGCGGAGCTGGTACGCCACTTGTCCCAGCTGAATCCACGCCTCGCGGTCGGAGTTGCCGCCTTCCTGACGCGTGAGCTGCACCAACAGGTCCCGAGCCTCGGTGTTGCGATCCAGCGTGATCAGACACTTGGCCCGCATGTGCGCCAGGTCGCGGCGCTTGCCGAACGTTTCATCCTTCAGCAGCTTCGCCAGGTGCATCTCCGCCTCGGCGTACTGCCCGTCAAGATACAGCGTCCGCGCCAGGTCCTCGACGATCTCATTCTCATTCGGAGCCAGCAGCCGCGCTTCGTTGAACGCGATCGCCGCCGACTTGTAGTCGTTTCGCAGCATCGCGATCTGACCCAGCAACTGCTGGATCCCCGCCGCGTGCTGGAACTGCGACTGGCGGTTCTTGAGGAAGCTCTCGGCTTCGTCGATGTTGCCCAGGTCGATCATCATCTCCGCCGCGGCGAGCGGATACTGCGGGTTTTCGCCATCGAGTTCCGCGGCCTTCAGGTATCGTTCCTTGGCTTCATCACGCCGGGCCACGCGCTCAGCAAGGATGCCCAGGTAGTACTGCGTCTCCACGTCGGTGGCGGAGAGCTGCTCGGCTCGCAGCAGCGAGTCGTGGGCCGCCTGCATATTCCCCTGCTCCATCATGATCCGTCCGCGCAGCACCCAAGACCGCGGCACGCTCGCGTTGAGCGTCAGGGCGCGATCGCCATGCTTCTGAGCCTTGTCCAGATCGCCTGCGGTCAACGCCTGCACGGCCATCTGATATTCGTTCGCCGCCTTGAGCGTGTCGATGCGGGCCTGAGCGGCGTTCTTGGCTTCCGCGATGCCCTTGCTGCGCCCGCTGCTGTGGCAGCCGGTCATGTTGGTCGCCGCCCAGAACATCAGGGCGATCCCGCCCGCCACCATCGTGAATCGCAACGCCTGATCCTTGAACTTTCCGCGTGAGTTGATCTGCATGTTCGTGCTCCTTCGTGTTGGAAGGGGCATCGGAAACAAGCCGGGCCGACTTCAGCGCAACCGGCAAACTCGCTACAGACCGCAGCGATCCGCCCTGCCAGGCGTTGCAAATCACCTCAGAACGAGCCCAATCAAGCGAGAGTTGGGGCAATGTTCGGATATTGCTTGGCGGCGCGCGAAGTACTCCGCACTCATCACCCCGCACTCATCACTTCTCACTGCCCTTCCGGCTGCGTCGCGACGATCTCTCCCTCAACGACACCTTCCTCATGCCGAGGCGGCGGGGTCATCGGATACACGCGCGGCTCCACGCCCATCGCCGTCGCGGCGTTCTGCCGAAGTTCGCGCATCGTGATCGCGAACTGGTTGGGGTCATCCTGCGCGGGCAGGAAGTAGTACATCGGGGCCGAGTCGCCCGGATTCCAGGAGCGTGCGTACGCCACGGTCCAGGGCTTGGTGCCGCCTTCCATGTGCAGGGTCACACGCTGGTAGATGGGCTGGCCATCGGCGCCCAGGCCAAGTTCGGGCATCGGCCGCAGCACATCGACCCAGCCCTTGTTGAACCGCAGCCACACGCGCGAGATGTGGAACGTGGGCAGGCCCTGCTGGATCGTCTCAGGCGTCGAGGGCTGCACCTGCGGACCAACCTTCTTCGCCACGCGTTCGTAGATCACCTTGCGCGTGCCCTGCGGCAGGTTCACCACCGCCGGGTAGTTCACGTACGGCAACCCGCGCGGCTCGACATTCGGATCGAACATGCGGTCGCCGGGCGTCCAGCGGGAGCCCACATACTGCAGCGCGGCGACCATCGCCGCCTCGTTCGCCGGGCGATTGGGGTCCTCGGCGAAACCTTCGGAGGTCGGAATCTCCGGGTAATTGCCCTGCTGAAAGCAGCCGCCCAGCAGGCTCGACAAACCGGCCAACCCAATGACGCCACACGCAAATAAACGACGCATCGTGCACTCCTTGCGCAGAACTTGCACGCAGTATCGGCAGGATGTGCCGGAATAGATCAAAGAACCGAAGGGCTCAAGCCCTCGGCCGAGCGAGTTGATGCACTCGAACACCCCAGACTTCCGCCAGCCGCCCGGCTTCTAGGCCCCATGGCGATCCAAGTCCGCCTCACCCAGCAACCGGAACTCCTTGCGCCGAAGAATCTGCCCCGCCAGCGTCAGGTCGTCCACCGCCAACGCAATGCACGGATGGGTCGTATTCCCCGTCAGCATCAATGGATACGCAAAGTGAATCGACAATTCAGCCCGCAGCAGCGACAGGCACATGCTGCTAAGGGTGCGGTTGGCCGAGAGTTCGACCACCAGCACGTCCCGCTCCGTAAACGCCAGCTTCTCGTTCGCCAGCGTCGCCCGCCCCAGCGTCGAGTTGTTGGTGATCAGCCGCACCACAGCGTGGTCGCTCGCCTCATGCACCGAAATCGCGCAAAGGTGGCACTGGGTCTTGTCGAACAGCTCGACGAGGTCGTGGAGCTTGCCCACCTTGTTGGTCAGAAAGACGGAAAACTGCGTCACCGAAGGCGGCGAGTATCCGTGCGCAGTTTCCATGGGCGTCGGTGCCTGGCTCATCGAACGTCCTTATTCCCTCAAACGGTCCTGAATTGGCCCAAAGCACAGGATACCGCCTTCTCTACCCCGGCACAAGCCTTGGTTGGCGAGAATCTTGCGAGTGGGATGAGTTTTTTCGGACCGCCCCGTGGGTCCGCCGACGCGCCGGGCACTCAAGCATGCGTGGGATCGCTGCCAAGCGGGACGCCGGGCCTATTTCTTCACCGCAATCAACTCAAACACAGGCGGCAACAGCACAAACGCGCTCGGGTTTGCGCTCGCTTCGCGCCAGGCTTCGAGCGCCGCGACACGGTCGGCCTCTTCGATGAACCCAGCCTGCACCAGCTTGGGCGTGAAGATCTCGAAGAACGTCTGCGGCCAGTGCCACATCGTCTCGCCCGGGCGGGCCATCCGCTGAATCACGTTCATGTGCTCGACCACAAAGCCCTCGCGCTCGAGGATGCCGGGCAGCTTGCCCATCACGTCCGTGTCGCCGCCCCGGCTGCGCCAGCTCGCGGCGGTGGCCTGCACGACTTTCGTAAACGCCTCGCGCCGCGGCGCGAGCGTCATGGTGCGTTCATAGTTGAAGTAATCCTGCACCGCCAGCCGCCCGCCCGTCTTGAGCAGCGGCCGCAGCCCCTGGATCACCTTCTGCGGCTCGTTCAGGAAGCAGAAGACCCAGCGGGCGTACGCCGCGTCAAGGCTTTCGTGCCCGTCTTCGATGCACTCGTCGAGTTCCTGCACATCGCCCAGCACGCGCTCGATGTTGCTGACACGCCGCGCCTGCGAGAGGTCGTGCAACTGCTTGAGAAACGCGGGCGACTCGTCCACGGCGATCACGCGACCCATCGGGCCCACAATCGCCGAAAGATCCAGCGTCGCATGCCCCGGGCCGCAGCCAAGGTCAATCACCCGATGCCCGGGCTGAATCCGGGCCTTCTCCCACAGCGCGTGCGCCGCACCCGACCACAGCCGATGTTGCAACCCAAGCCGGAACGTCTCATCGGCGCCAGTGCCCAGCACGTACGGCTTGCTGTCGGTCGTGTCGGTCGTTGGTACGCCCGGCAGGCCGTTGGGGTTGGGCTTCGACGGAGTTGGAGTCGCGGCTGGGGTCATGGGCACTCAATATCGTTCAATCTTCCCGGCGCACACGATACGGATCAACTCAACGCTCTGATCTGTGATTCGGATTCGCACCCCATGAATGTTTGGGCAAAGTCGCGGGAATAGGTGAAGGGACCCACGAACGCACGGCGCACCTTGCGCATGTTCACGCGCCACCTCGCGTTGCGGACAATTTGCCAGAAGAGCGAGCCAATGCACACACCAGGCTCGCGGTTCCGAGAATGCTGCCCCTCGTGACGCGGTGCACGCGGCACCGTGCGCAGGACGCGGCATCATACAGAAAACCGAAGCGCACCGCGTACGATCCCAAGTTCCCAGCGTCGTGAGGTTTGAGTCAAGCCCCTGGTGAAACTGTGATCGTGGGACGTGGTTTCGCGGGCAATTCTCGGGGAATCCGGGGCATTGGCGGCGAAGGAGTGCCGCCCGCAATTGAGCATGTTTCCATCCAGTTCGCGAGGTGGTGCCGGGTCGCTCAGCGTCCCGAAGCGATCGCGCGGATTCGTTGACGACGTCATGACGCGTCTGGGTGAGTTCGCGACCCGGATCGTGCTGCCCAGCGAACGCGTGCGCGAAGTGGGTGACGCGCCCAGCGTGCGAGCCGCGTTCGTCCGTCGCGCCTTCTCGATTGATTTTCTCGCGACCTGTTTGATCATGCTCGCCGTCGCGACCATCGAGGGCGGCGTGATCGCGGTCTTCGCGAAGCAGACTTTCGAAGGCAGTGTCGACAACACCACGCTCAACTTGTTCGTCGGGCTGCTGGGCGCGATGGGCGAACTTGCGAACATTCTCAGCTTCTTCTGGACGGGCGTCAGCCAAGGCAAGCCCAAGATCAAGCTCTTCACGATGATGCTGGGCGCGATGATCGCCTGCATCGGCGCGATCGCCTTGGTGCCGACCACTGGCATGGGCGCGTTGTGGGTGCTGCTGCTGCTTGTGCTGGCGGCCAGAGTCTGCTGGAGCGGCATGGTGACGCTGCGTCCCACCATCTGGCGGGCAAACTACCCGCCCGACGTCCGCACCCGCGTGGTGGGCATTCTCTCGAGTGTGCAGGTCGTCTGCGTCGCTGTCGTGGGCAGCTCGCTGGCCTTCACGCTCGACAAGAACCCCGACGCCTATCGGATTTTCCTCCCGATCGCCGCCGTCATCGGCCTCGCGGGCGTGGCGATCGCGGCGAAGCAGCGCGTTCGGCGCGAGCACAACCTCCTGCGGGGCGAGCGCAGCGATCCCGATCAGGCCCGCATCATGAAACCCTGGGAAGGGCCGCTGGTCGTGCTCAAGGTTCTTCGCCAGGACAAGTGGTACGCGCAGTTCATGCTGTGGATGTTCGTGCTGGGCTTTGGCAACCTGACGATCACACCAACGCTTGTGATTTCGCTCAAGGAAGAGTTCAACTTTGGCCACTTTCAGAGCGTGCTCATTACGAGCACGATTCCGTGCGTGATGACGCTGCTGGCAATCCCCTTCTGGCGTCGATTGCTCGACCAAGGCCACGTCGTCCGCTTCCGCAGCCTGCACAGTTGGACCTTCGTCGCGGGCGGCATCGCGTACACCACCGGCGCCGCCACCGACCACGTCTGGTGGTACTTTGCTGGTGCTGCGCTGATGGGGATCGGGTTCGGAGGCGGCAGCCTCGCGTGGAACATCGGGCACGTGGACTTTGCCAGGCCCAGCGAGACCAGCAAGTACATGGCGACGCACGTGACGCTCAACGGCGTGCGAGGATTGCTCGCCCCCATCGCGGTGACCACGCTCTACGAACTGCTCAAGAAGAAGGGCGTCGACGCCCACCTCTGGGTTCAGGCCGGCAGCCTCTTCATCAGCATCATCGGGGCCGCGGGTTTTGTGCATCTTCGCTGGAAGATGGGCAAGCTCACCGACAAGGTCCGCCGTGGCGCGTAGTTTTTGCGAAGGACCAACGGGCCTTTCGCTCGCGCGTGGGGCCCGTTGGATTCTGGAGTTCATCAGGTTGCGAAAATCGCGGTGAGGGCTGCTTGGGCTTCGTCCGCGACGCTGGCAGGCTGGGCAAACTCCAGCCGCAGCACGCCAAACTTGTGGCGAACGTCACAACCCCACGGATCAACGCCTACCAGGAGCGGATCGTCGAGGTGCACGCTCGCGGTGCGATGGGCCGCACGGGCGAGCGCCGCGCGATCCTGGTTGAACGCCTTGCAGAGCCGCCCCTCGTCTCGAGCCAGCGGATTCGCGAGCCGCACCAGGTCTCCGTCGATCACTTCATCCAGCCGCTTCACGCTCTGCACCCGCAGCCGCGCCCAGCGCGCGTGCGTTGGTCGCTGGTGATACGCGAGCCACCGATCCGCCGCGGCTTCGCGATTGGGATCGATCTCGCTCGCCGCCGCGTGCACCTGCAGGCACTCGGGGTTGTCCAGACCGTCATCGGGCAGGTACAACATGAGTTCTTCGCTTCGCAAGGCTTCGACCGTGACCGGCAACACCGGCTCACCTGAAGACGGATCCAGCACAAACTTGCACGGTTCGGTCACGTCGCCCACCGATTCGCCAAAGGCGAGGACGCCGGTGGTGAATTGACGAAGGCGAGGCAGGATGGACGCGGCGGAGGACATGGAGGACGGTAGCGGCGGTGGGGGGTGTGGTGTGAGGGGGCGCGACGTTGCACGCATGTGAACGCATCTGCCAGACCACGATGCACATTGACGCTGCTGGTGTCCGTGGGTACGGTCCTGCCATGAAGGCGAGGCGCTGTGTCAGCATGAATGTCTTCGTGGCCGCGATCGCGATCGCTTCCGGTGCCGCGATGCTTGCTGGATGCGTCGCGTCACGCCCCGAGCGTCCTGCCATGCCCAATCCCGTCAACTACTTTGAGATTCCCGTGACCGACATGCCCCGCGCAATGCGGTTCTACGAGCGGGTGCTGCTGGTTGACCTTGAGCTCACCGAGATCGACGGCCATCCCATGGCACTGTTTCCGTTTGACAAGGATGCGCCGGGCATCACCGGCGCGCTCGCCCATGGCGACAGCTACCAGCCCGGCCGGCAAGGCGTCCGCATCTACTTCACCGTGCAGGACATCGACGCGACGCTGCGCAGGGCGGTGGAGGCGGGCGGGAGGGTGCTGTACCCCAAGACCTCCATCGGCGAGCATGGATTTGTCGCAGAGTTCGAAGACAGCGAAGGCAACTGCATCGCGATCCGAACGCCCCTGCCTTGATCACGCATGAGGCGATGGTGTTTCGCAGTGAAGCGGTCGAGCGACTTGCGGTCGTCCGTGCCACTTCGCGGGATTTACGACGTCATCCGCGGCGCTTGCGCCCAGTTGAACTTCCCGATCAGCCGCTCCCACCAGTTGCTGTCGGGATTGGGCACGAATCGCACGCCGTGGTCGTGCTTCGTGATCACGATGTGGTCGCCGTTGCGCACGGGCACGTGGAGTTGGCCATCGAGGACGAGCGTGGTGCCGCCGCCCGTGGTGCGGCGTTCTTCGCTGGTGGCGTGTTGATTGACGCGCTGGGCCACGACTTGGATCTTGGATGCGCCAGGCACGACCACAGGGCGGAACGAGAGGCTCTGGGCCGCGATGGGCGTGATGGCGAAGGCGTCGACGGTGGGTGAAAGGATCGGACCGCCCGCGGAGAGGTTGTACGCCGTGCTGCCCACAGGGCTGGCGACGATCAGGCCGTCGCCCCGGATGGTGGGGCCGGCAAGGCCGTCGATGCTGAGGGAGAGGGTGATGAGGCGGTAGGGGGGGCCGGCGGTGATCACCGCGTCGTTCATCGCGAGCGACTCAAACCGAGCGGTACGAGACGGTCCTGGTGGGTCGCCAAATTGCGGCCCGGCAGGCTCGCCGGACGCGCCTGGAGCGTGCCCGCCCTCGTGCCCATACAGCGCGACTTTCATTAGGTTGTACTCGCGGGCGACGAGGCGTGAGGATTCGGTGAAGATCGTTCGCGCTTGCCGACGCAGCGCGGCAAGGTCAAATTCCGCGAGGAAGCCCAGACGACCCATGTTGACGCCCAGCATCGCGCTGTGAGCATTGGCCCAGCGCCGGGACTGCGACAGCAACGTCCCATCGCCGCCCAGCACGACATAGATGTCCGCGCCGAAGAAGTGCTTCGCGGGCGCAGGATCCTCAGCATCCACCTCGCCCAACAGCGTCGCGTGCTGCTTGAGGATGTCACGCGCTTCGCTCGCGCCATCGAGCGCGGCTTGCTTGCGGGAGTTGACGACCAGGACGGCGGTGCGGGGCATGGGTGGACGGTATTCGGCGGTGTGCCGAACGCGTTTCCTTACTTCGCCGGGATAAACGTGCGTTCGCGCAGGGCCGCGGCGTCGCGAATGGCCTTGGCGATGCCCGCGACGTCCAGCCCGACTTCGGCGAGTTGCTTGGCCCGCGAATCCTGATAGATCCAGGAATCCGGCAGGCCCAGGCGCGTGACAAGCGATGCGTCGAGGCTCATTTCCTGAGCCGCTTCGAGCACGGCGGTGCCGAAGCCACCGACGATACTGTGGTCCTCGATGGTGATGAGCGGGATGCCCCGCTCCAGGATTGCGCGGATCAGTTCGCGGTCCACCGGCTTGGCAAAGCGAGCGTCGTAGACCGCGGTCTTGATGCCCGGGCCGACCAGTTCGGCGGCTTCGGCAGCGGTGATGGCGGGTGTGCCGAAGGCCATGATGGCCACTTGGGTCCCTTGGCTCTCTGCGCCGAGCGCACGGGGATGGACGTTCAATGTCGGCGTGAGGCAGCGAGCCTTGCCCAATTCAAACTTCGGGCACTCATTCGCAAACTTCGAGCTCACGACATCGCGCGGATACCGCACGCTGGACAGGCCGGTTTCGTAGCCGCGCATGAACTCCATCGACGCGATCAGGCTCGGTTCGTCCATCGCGGCCATGATGACTGCGCCGGGGAGGGTTCTCAGGATCGATACATCGCAGAAGCCATGGTGCACCGCGCCGTCGCCGCCGACCAGCCCAGCGCGATCCAAGAGCAGGCGCACGGGCAGGCCCTGCAGCGAGACTTCCTGGAACGCTTGATCAAACGCCCGCTGCAGGAACGTGCAGTAGACCGCGAAGAACGGCTTGCTGCCGGTCTTGGCGAGCCCCGCCATCATGTCCATCGCATGGCTCTCGCAAATCCCAACGTCCCACGCGCGATCGGGATACTTCGCAAGGGCCTTGGTCAGCCCCGTGCCATCGGGCATCGCCGCGGTGCAGACCACCACCTTCGGATCGCGCTCCATCAGCGACATCACCGCATCGCCCACCGCTGTGGTGAAGCTGCGGCCGTCGCTCTTGAGTTCGACCCGGCAGCCTTCGTCATCGAGTTCGCCGTCCACCTTGTTGAACGCGTTGGGCGAGTGAAACCGCGTCGCGTCCTTTTCGGCAAAGCCATAGCCCTTGCCCTTGGTGGTCTTGACGTGCAGCACCATGGGGCGATCAAAGTCCCGCGCCTCGCGCAGGAAGTGAACCAGCGTTTCAAAATCGTGCCCATCGATCGGGCCCATGGTCTTGAGCCCAAAGTGCTCAAACCACGCGTCCTCGTGGTACATCGCCTTGGTGGCTTCGCCTGCGGCGTGCACGGCTTGACGGATGGTCTGGCCGCCCGGCATCCCTTCGAGCCGCTTCTTGGCGCTCTTCTTGACGTCGCTGTAGAGGTGGCTCACGCGGAGCTTGTCAAAGTACTGCGACAGCGCGCCCTGCGGCTTGCTGATGCTCATGCCGTTGTCGTTGAGGATCACGAGGAACTGGCGCTTGAGCGTGCCGGCGTTGTTCAGGCCTTCCATCGCGACGCCGTTCACGATGCTCGCGTCGCCGATGATCGACACCACGCGCCGCCCGTTGGGGTTGGTGGTGGGGTCAAACGCTTCCTTGTTGATCGCGTCACCCCGGGCCATGCCCACGGCGGTGCTGATGCCCGTGCCCGCATGCCCGACGCTGAAGAGGTCATACTCGCTCTCGCGAGGCTCCGGAAAGCCGGCCATGCCCTCGCGGGTGCGGAGCTTGCCAAGCAGGTGTGCCCGGCCCGTCAGCAGCTTGTGCGGATAGCACTGGTGGCCAACGTCAAACAGCAGGCGGTCGTAGGCGAAGTCGAAGACGTAGTGCAGCGCGATGGTCAATTCGACCACGCCCAGGTTGGGCGCGAGGTGCCCGCCGGTCTTGACGACCTGACCCAAGATGGCGTTGCGGATGTCCTGGGCGAGCTCGGGGAGCTTGGCAACAGGCAGGGCTCGAAGGTCGCGGGGAGACTTGATGGTGTCGAGGAGGGTCATAAAGGGAGGGCCGGCCTGGCCTTGGGGAGCAACGCGAGCGGATTGAAGGACGAACTTTCAATTTTCCTTGAAACTATAGGCTCGCCCCCAAGCCCATCACGCTCGATCGTTCCTTTGCGTTCGTTGCCGCCTGATTCTGGATTCCCCCGGGCGGGTTTCCGTGCCACCGTACGCCCGGCGAATCACTTCGTTCGCGTGGCGAGAAAATCCGTGATGTGGTGCAGCGTCTGGGCCCTGGTTCCCAGGGGCTCGATCGCTGCCCGCGCTTGTTCTCGGAGGTCCGCGATCCGCTTGCGGGTACCTTCGACGCCGTACAGCGCGGGGTAGGTCAGTTTGCCGGCCTCGGCGTCCTTGTTGGTGCGTTTTCCGGTGTGCTCGGCGGTCTGGGTGACGTCGAGCAGGTCGTCGACGGCTTGGAAGAGCACGCCCAGCGCCTCCGCATAGGTCGTGATCGGGCGGAGCGCGGCTTCATCGGTGCTGCCCAGGCCGATCATCGCCCCCATACGGCACGACGCGCCGATTAGCGCTCCGGTCTTTCCGGAATGGATCTGATGCAGCACGCGCTGGGCATCAGCATGCTGGGCGGGGTCGCGGAGCATGTCGTCGGTGAAAGCGGTGGGGGGCCGAAGGTCGCCTGGGATGGTGTCCCAGACCTGACCCTGGATCATGTGCGTGGTTGCGCGGGCCAGTTCGCGGAGCAACGCGACCTGGACAGTGGGCGAGACTCGCAGGCTGTCAGTATCGCTGAGCAGTTCAAATGCGAGCGTGAGCAGCGCATCGCCCGCGAGGATCGCCATCGCCTCGCCCGCGTGCTTGTGCAGCGTGGGCTTGCCGCGGCGGAGATCATCGTTGTCGAGCGCGGGCAGATCATCGTGCACGAGGCTGAAGCAGTGGACGAGTTCGACGGCGACGCCCGCGGGAAGGCTCGCCTCGCCCGTCAGCCGTCCGCCGCTGGTTGCTTCGCAGCAGTGCCACGCCAGCACCGGCCTCAGGCGCTTACCCGCGCCCAGGGAACTGTACATCATCGCCCGGCGCAGGCCGCCATCATCCAGTGACGAGCGCAGCGCACCCTCGAGGTCGGCCTCGATCATCTGCAAGGGAGCGAAGATGGCAGGATGCGCATCCATCTCGAAACGCGACCGTCAGGGAGCGTCGCACGCGGGCGACAGGAGAACCAGCACGAAGATCACGGAGAAAGGCAGCGAGGGGCCGCGGATTGGCGCGGATCGGCGGTCATCCTTGGATTTTCCCTTGATCTCCGTGCCCTCCGTGGTGGACCTCTTCAGGTTCTGGCAAAGTCCCCGTCAACTTTGCTTCCAGGTTAGCTTTCCTTCGAGGTTAGCAACTGGAAGATCTCTCCCGCCGTGGTCGCTCGATACACCTGCTCCCGGAACTCGTCCATCATCATCAGCCGACTGATCTTGGCCAACGCCTGGATGTGGTCGCCTGGCTTGTCAGGGGGGCTTGCGAGCAGCACGATCAGGCGGACGGGCTTGCCGTCGATCGCTTCGAATTCCATGGGGGTCGCGGGCCTGCCGATCGCCATGGCGATCTCGGTCATGCCCGGGCACTTGCCGTGGGGAATGGCCAGGCCATTCCCGATGCCGGTGGTGCGGGTCTGCTCGCGGGTCCACACCGCGTCGGCGAGCGTCTTGGGGTCGGCCACCTTCCCCGCGCCAGCGAGGGCCGCCACCAATTCATCAATCACCGCCCGTTTGGACGTGCCCGCCAAGGGCGAGCGAATGCAGTCGGGCGAAAGAATGTCAAGCAAGTTCATGTGAGGCAACGCTCCGGAGGATGGTCCCGAGATTCCCTCCCGGGAGGCCGCGAGTGTACACGTCCTGCGGTGTGGACACGCCGTGCGCCCACCACTCGGGGGACGAAAGACCCGCACACGTCCAGAACCATACCCACGAACGCAACTTTCGCGCGGGATTACCGGCGAGATTTGTTGCCGATTTCCCCGGTGCGCGGTAGTCTACTTACGCAGCGCCCCACGCACATGTCGGGTCGGTGTTGTTCTGTCGTCGGATGAGGGGCTCGTGAGGGCTTGAGATTGGGTGCTCAGCGCTGAGCATCCGCGCGAGCACACGCAGCAAGTTTGGTCCGTGCGCGATGTGCCGCGCGCAGTGTTCTTGGCAAGGGAGAAGATCATGAAGCATCGCATCGCAGTTTTGACCGCCGTGGCTGGCCTGGCCAGCATCGCTTCCGCCCAGTCCGTTCCGAAGGTGCTGTTCAGCAACATCGCTGGGCATCCGACGAGCAACATTCCAGGAAGCAGTGGTCTTGTCTTTGACAACGGCACGGGCACCCAGTTCGACCGGCCTCACGTCAGCCCCAACGGCAATCGTTTCCTGCTGATCGCAAGCTACGACGCGGGCACGAGCGAGACCGACAACGAAGTCGTCGTCGTCGGCACGCTCAACCCCTTCGCAGCGGCCCTTGTCGTGCAGGAAGGCACTCCTCTGCCTTTCGAAGCCGGTTCCAACTACGGCACGTTCATCCGCACGCAGGCCAGCATCAACGACGCCGGGTCGTTCCTGATCTCCGTGGACACCACCGCGGCGACCACCGCCGACGAAATGCTCGTGCGCTTCGATGCGCTGACCAACACCTGGGACGCCCCGCAGCGCGAGGGCCAGCCCCACGGCCTGACGAGCGCGACCATTCCCAGCCCCACCTGGGGCAGTGTCAACTGCGACGCCAACATCCTGGCCAACGGCAGCATCGCAGGCCGCGCCAGCACCTTTACTGGCACGGGCGGCAGCACCAAGCAGTTGCTGCACATCAACGGCACGATCCTGGGCGAAACCGATGTGACGACAATTGCCGGCCAGTTGGTCGCGCCCGATCAGACCCTCGACGCCTGGACCACCGTCGACCGCTTCCGCACCAGCGCCGATGGCACCAAGTGGATCGGCTTTGGCGACCTCAACGGCCCGACCACGACCGACGCCTTCATGATCGTCAACGGCACCATCATCGCCCAGGAAGGCGTTCAGCTCCCGGGCGTCAGCGGCCTGCCCAACGTCGGCGTCTTCAGTGGCGACGCCGGCAGCAACCTGATCTCCCCCAACGGCAACCACTGGGTCTTCCGCACGGGCCTGGCCGACGGCACCGGCGCGACGTCCACCGATGTGGTCGTCAAGACAGGCGCGGTCGTCGCCCGCACCGACGCGCCCATCACCAACGAAGTCGGCCAGACTGAGCTGTTTGACGACGCCATCTTCAGCACCACGTTCTTCCTCAACGCCATCAACGACAACGGCGACATCGTCGTCGGCGGCGTCACCAACGCTGCGGACGTTGCGGCTAACGCCGTGCTGGTGCTGAATGGCGAGCGCGTCATTGCCCGTGAGGGCGACGGTGTCGACCTTGACGGCAACGGCCAGGCCGACGAAGATCTATTCATCAGCGTCTTCAACAACGACGACTGCTTCCTGACCGCCGACCGTAAGTTCTACTTCCAAGTCGACCTCCGCAACGGCGCGGGCGTGAGCGCGGGTCAGGCGCTTCTCGTCAAGGACCTCAACGCCGCGCCCCCGGTGGTCTGCAGTGACATCGACGTCAACAACGACGGCTCGCTGTTTGATCCGGTGGACATCGACGCGTTCCTGAGCGTCTTCAGCGAAGGTCCGTGCGTGCCCGAAACCAACACCTGCGATTCCATCGACTTCAACAACGACGGCAGCCTCTTTGACCCCTGCGATATCGACAGCTTCCTGCTCGTCTTCAGCGAAGGACCCTGCACCCTCTGCGGCGTCTAACAACCGAGGTGCAACAGCCCCCTGCGGGGCCCGCCAACACTGAAGCTCAATCCCCCACGCCCGGCCTTGCAGGCCGGGCGTTTTGCGTTGAGAACAACACCCTGTGTTCTGGGTGGTTGGCGGTGCATCCAAGAACCAATCGCTCGGCGACGCACCTCGATGTCTCGATAACTTGGGCCGGTTGCAGCCAAGAACCAACTTCGCGAGAGATTCCTTCAACATGCTCTCGGTTTCGCTTGACCGCACTCGTTTCTTGGTGTTTATTGGTGTGCCTGAACAGCTCGTGGAGCGCTCAGGAGAGTGTTCGTCAACGGTTGAGGAGTTAAAAAATGAACAAGAATCGCTTTGGAATGCCCGCTCTGCTGGTGGGTGCTGCTGGTTTGGCGTTTGCTTTGCCCGCTCTGGCTCAGCCCGTCGTGGATGAGGATCTCGGTTCGATCACGGCGTTCACGCCTGCGACGATCACCCGCACGGTGGTCTTTGATGCTGCGACCAACCCGGTGCAGTGGTACCAAATCGTACTGCCGACCGTGAACAGCGCCAGCGCGTTCCTGGACATGTTCACGCACGCAGCGACCGGCACCGATACTGAAGTTGGTCTCTACCGCGCTGATGGCACGCTGGTGGACTCTGACGACGACGACGGCGCGGCAACCTTCAGCGCCCTCTCCTACGGCAGCACGACCGTTGCCTTTGCTGGTCGCGTCAACCCCATCGTCAACGGCACTCAGTCTGCTGGTGTCAACAGCAACGGCCGCGATGGCGCTGCGGACATTATCGCCGGTACGTACTACATCGCAGTGAGCAAGTTCAACGCCACGTTCGGTGCGACCGGTTTCACGGTGACCACCACCGGCACTGGCACCAACACGTTCGACTTCACGTTGAACTACAACGGCATTGCACCGACCAACCCGATCGTCAACAGCGTGGTGTCGACGCCCAACAGCGGTGCGATCGGCCAGACGTTCGTTGTGGTCGCCAACGTTTCCACAGCGCCTGACCTGGTTCCCATCTCCACCGTCAGCCTCGATGCGTCGCAGGTCGATGGCGGCACGGTCGCCCTCAACGACAGCGGCATCGCCCCTGACGCGACGCCTGGCGACGGCAATTGGTCCGGCCAAGTCACTGTCGGCGCGGCGGCGACGCTGGGTGCCAAGACGCTCCCGGTGACGGCGACCGACGGGAGCGCTCGCGTGGCAACCGCCAACGGAGCCTTCACCGTGACGCTTCCTCCGCCCGCCAATGACAACTGCAGCACGGCCACCGTGCTGAGCAACGCTGGCCCCTATCCGTTCAACTTCGCGTTCAACAACGCCTCTGCGAACACGGACGGTTTGTGGACGGGCTGCTTCACAGTCACTCCGACGGGTGGAGACACTTGGTACCGCTGGGTGGCTCCGGGAACTGGCACGCTGTTCCTGAGCAGCTGCAATGTCGACACTGGCTTCGGTGGCGTGCAGCCTGACACGCTGCTGGGCATCACGACCGCGTGCGGCTCCACGTTCAGCATCTGCGAAGACGATGACGCGAGCTGCGGCCTGGGCACGAAGATCGACCTGGCCGTGTCCGCGGGCACCGAGTACTTGATCGGTGTTCGTTCTTGGAGCAATAGTGCAACCTCGATCTCCGGATCGGTCAATCTGAACTTCGTGGGCAGCGGCCCCGTCTGCAACGACATCGACGTCAACAACGACGGCAGCAGCTTTGACCCCACCGACATCGACGCCTTCCTGAGCGTCTTCAGCGAAGGTCCCTGCGTTCCCGACACGGCGACCTGCGACAGCATCGACTTCAACAACGACGCCAGCCTGTTCGATCCCTGCGACATCGACAGCTTCCTGCTCGTCTTCAGCGAAGGCCCCTGCACGCTTTGCGGCGTGTAATGCCTGAGTTCGAAAACTAGTCTTCTTCGCAACGCCCGGCTTGATCGCCGGGCGTTGTCTTTTTGGGGTCCGGCGGCGTGGAATGGCGGCGTGACGGATCGCGGGTGCTGGTTTGTGGGTGAAGGGAGCGAGTGGGGGCACGCAAATCGCAGAAATGATGCAACCACTGATTTTTC
>JALHOJ010000042.1:0-8856 GCA_022843045.1 Phycisphaerales bacterium | reverse complement strand
AGGACCTTGCGGAACGCTGAGCCCCGGATCATCTCCGGGGCATGCAGAAGTGCTGGTGTTTTCTGAGAACTCGGGTATGCTGGACGTCCCTTCGCGCCGGGGGTTTTTCCCCAGTGAGCGTATAATTTCTTGCGCCTCGGTGGTCGAGGCGGAGTCGTCAGGGGTTTCTCGGGTGGAATGGACCGAGTGGTCCGGAGGTAGGTTTCATGAACAGCAAGCAGAATCGTCTCGCATTGGCTCTCGTCGCCGCGGCTGGCCTCGCCAGCGTGGCCAGCGGTCAGGTGTACAGCAACAACTCGCCCCTGGCGATTCCGGACAGCCCGACGGTTGTTTCGACGATCAACGTGAGCGGTTTCGTTGGCACGATCAGCGACTTGAACGTCGTTTTGAACGCCGATCACACCTTCGACGGCGACCTTGACGTGATCCTGATTCCGCCCGGTCAGACGGGCATTTCTTATCTCCAACTGTTCACCGACGTGGGCAGCACTGGCGACAACTTCCGCTGGACTCGCCTGGACCAGAGCGCCGCGGGCGTGATCGGCAGCACCGGCTTCGCGACGGCTCCGTTCTTTGGTGATTACCGCCCCGAAGGCGGCACCATGACCTCCACCAACTGGGCCGCGGCAGCGCCATGGGCCTTGGCCAGCCTGGGCACGGGCATCACCGATCTCAGCGCCCTCAACGGCATTGATCCCAACGGCACCTGGACGCTGGTGATCGACGACGATGCCAGCCTGGACACCGGCACGCTCCAGTACTGGAGCCTTGAACTGAACGGTGCGGTGGACTCGAATGTGCCCGCGCTCTCGTTCAACACGGCCACCCTGAGCCAGTCCCGCTTTGTGCAGGGCAGCAGCGACACTTCGACCGCGACGGTGACTGTTCTGTCGCGTTCGGGCGGCTCGGTTACTTCCGTGGAATTGACCGGCGCAGCCCTCGCGGGCGGCGCGCCCGTTTCGCTGGTCGAAGGACCCGCGGGCACCTGGACCGGCACCATCAGCCTCGATGCCGCGGCCCCGGTTGGCGCCAACTCCATCGGCGTGAGCGTCAACGGCACGCCCTCCGGCTCGCTGACCGCGACCGTGCTGCCGACGACGCTGCCCGCGTGCGCCTCTGGCTTCGCCAGTTTCAGCAGCACCAACCTCAACTCCGACGGACCCGTTGGCAACGTCGGTAACAGCATCTTCACGTCTGACCAGACCGGCACGCCCGGTACGGCCAACGCCGTTCGCATTTCGGGCCGCGTGCGCAATCTGCTGCCCACGTCGCTGATCACCGAAGCCCGAGTGCGCGTCGTGGCTCCGGACGGTTCGGCCTACCTGTTCCAGCCGGTGCCCGCTGGCACCACGGGCAGCGGTCCGTTCGATGTCGTCGCGTTCCAGGGCAGCGTGACCAACGAAGTGGCCTCGGGCATCTGGACGGTTGAAACCTACGAGTCCAGCAACCAGACCGGCGTCGATTCGAACTGGGAAACACTGTGCGTTTCGCTGGTGTCGCTGCCCAGCGGCACGGGCACCGGCGACACGGCCTTCCAGGGCCTCGGTCTTCCCGGCTTTGACAACGTGCTGAACTACTCCGTCACGGTGAGCGGCGGCGTGCCGCCCTACAGCGTGTCGGTGAACGGCGAGCCCTTCGGCGGCGGCACGATCACGCTGACCGATCCCGAAAACGACAACATCTTCACGGGCTCCTACACCCTCACGGGGAGCGAGTCCATCGGTTCGTTCGCCACGCCCGCGACGATCACGGATAGCGTTGGCACCACCGCGACGGCGACCATCACCTCGGCCGTCCGCCGCGGCGTGGTCGACATCGGCGAAGTCAGCGCGGCCAACGAGGGCACGCTCATCACCGACGCGGCCCACAACGCGGGCGAAGTCCGCTGGTTCCAGTTCAGCGTCTGCTCGGATGTGTCCGCTCCCAACTTCTTCGACCTGACCAGCGTCGGCACGGGCATCACCGACACCGAGTTTGGCATCTACCGCACCGATGGCACGCTGGTCAGCAGCGACGACGATGACGGCGTGCTGGCTGGCAGCGCAATGTCGTTCGGCGCGGGCTCGGGTGCCACTCAGGGGGGCACGGGCACCACTGACACCGCTCCGGTGATCGCCGATGGGCGCGACGGCGCGACCCTCCCCGCGGGCACGTACTACTTGGCCACCGGTCAGTTCAACGTGACCTTTAACACCACCAACTTCAGCGTTGTCGGCGCGGGCGCGGGCACGGGCACCATTAGCGTCGTGTTCGACACCGATCTGACCTGCGGCCCCGTCTGCAACGACATCGACATCAACAACGACGGCAGCCTCTTTGATCCCACCGACATCGACGCCTTCCTGAGCGTCTTCAGCGAAGGACCGTGCGTTCCCGCCGAAGCCACCTGCGACGGCATTGACTTCAACAACGATACCAGCCTCTTCGATCCCTGCGACATCGACGCCTTCCTGCTGGTCTTCAGCGAAGGCCCCTGCACGCTCTGCGGCGTGTGAGTAAGAGCCGGGGGACGCAAAGCCCCCGGCAGTCCACCCACAACCTCACTGCGCTCCCCTACGCCCGGCCTCTCCCGCCGGGCGTTTTCATTTGCCTTCTCCAAACTCCTTGAACGCGCCCTTGGCGGCTTCCTCGCTCACGTACTTCTGGAAGTCTCCCATCTTGTAACTCACGAAGCAGAAGACGTGGTGGAGCGTCAGCCACTCGATGTCCGAGGGGTCCTTGGGTACGTCCTGGCGAAGGCGATTGAGTTCCGCGAGCAGCGTTTCGGCTTTCATGCGGAACAGTACGAACCTCGCGCGTCGACGCGGAGCCAGCGACTCCCGCGCGTCTATGCATCCGCGCGTCGCACCGCACGGCAGAACGCTTCGATCTTCGCGTGATCCTTCACGCCTCGCTCAGCTTCCACGCCGCTGCTCACGTCCACTCCCCATGGGCGCAGCATCGCGATCGCTTCGCCGACGTTGTCAGGCGTCAAACCGCCCGCGAGGATGATGGGCGTGGTGACAAGGTCCATGAATGGCTTGAGCACGCGCCAGTCAAACGGCTTGCCCGCCCCGGGCGTGGGGGCGTCGACGAGGATCGCCGCGACTTCTTCGACGCCCGACCATCGCTGCAAGTCCGCCGCGATCGACGAAGGATTCGCCAGATCGATCTTGACGCCCTTGATGATGTCCGGCCCGCACGCCCGCACGACGCGCTCGGGCTCGTCCCCGTGCAGTTGCGAATAGAGGGTGGGACAGACTTCTTCGATGTCTCCAAACTCTTCGGTTGACAAGTCGCGCGTCACGCCAACCGTCGCCAAGAACGGCGGCAACTGCTGCATCAATTCGAACGCGTCGTCGGGTTCGATGAACCGGGGCGAGTCCTCAACGAAGATGAACCCGATCGCGTCTGCGCCCGCGTCTGCCGCGCAGCGGGCCGCATCGAGGTCGGTGATGCCACAAATCTTGACTCGAGTGCGTGCCATGTCTCAGCATAGCGGTCCCGCGCGAGCAAAAGCCCAACGGGCCCTCCGCGCAGCTGGAGTCGATCTGCCGACTCGCTCTCGCATCGCGCGATGCCTGGCCGGCTTCATGTTCCCGCTTCAGTTCGCCGGCGCCAACGCCCTGACGACACCCGCCCCCGTTTTCACCTCGACCAGAACATGCACGCGAATCGCCGTCTCGAGCAGCGACCGCGCCGAGCGCAGATCGCGCGTCACCAGATGCAGCGTCGGCCCAAACCCACCCGCACCTTCGGCCGAACGCGCGACGCCGCCCGGCCCAAGCCGGGCGAGCAACGCCTTGTGATCATGTGCCCACGCCGCCGCCGCCAGCAACTCGCGAACCGGGTCCTTGCAATTCTCCTGCATAGCCAAAAGGTGCAGCCCGCCTTCGCCCCATGCCAACTGCACGGCCGCCGCATAAGGGCAAGTCACGTCCGCCGGGACCAGCCCGGCCAGCGACGCAAGATCATCCGCCGCACCCCGGGCGATGTTCGCCGCAGTTTCCGTGTGCGTGCGAACGCCGCTCGTCGGGCCGGCCGAGATCGCTTCACGCGCTGGTGGCATCGCCTGCAGGGTCGCTGTCTCGTTCGAACCGCAGAGGCGCACCGGCGAGACGCCCACTGAAGTCTCGTCCTGCGCAATCGCTCGATGACCGTCGCGCAGCATGCCCAGCGCCGCCGCCAACGTCTCGCTCACGCTCATCTGGCCTGCGGGAGCGCGATACAGCGTCGTCGTCGTCCCCGGGCTGATCTTGCCCACCTTCGCCGCTGGCGCGATGGGCGTGCTCAGGAAGGTCCGCGCCCCTTCACGCAGCTTCGCCTCCGCAGCGCTGGCGCGAGCCTCGTCCGCGCCCAAGATCGCCAGCCCCAGCGTCATGGCTTCGTCAGCATCTCGCTGGGCAGCCTGGCTATTGAGCTGCCGGCTCAACTGCTTCAGCGTGCGATAGCTCGAAACCACCGCCGCGTCGTCCGCGCCGGTCAGCAGCGTCACCTGCGCCAGGCCCTCGACACCCAGCAGTTCCGTCTCGTGAACCTCATCCACGCGAATCAGCCAGCGCGAGGCTTCCCGCCGGGCCTGCGCGATCGCGGCCTCGAGCGTGATCGTGCCCGGATCCATCGACGCCGCGCCCACGCGTGAATGGGCCCGCGCCGTCGCGCCCACGGGCGACACCAGATCGAGCGACACCTGCCCCTCCTGCATGCGCAGCAGCGCGACCGGCTCGTGCGTGCTCGCCGCGATGTGCTTGGCATACTGGCCCACCCACGCCGCCCCCAGCACGGGCAGGTGCCCCAGAATCAGCCCTTCGATCATGAGTGGCGACGTGGCCGCCTCGGGCGGAGCCACATCAATCAACCCATTGGCCACCGGCGCGACATCCTCGCGCGGAAACCGCAACGCAGGCCCCCCCTCACTGGCCCTGGGCATCGCAGCAGGCTTGGGCCCGCCCAGCATCGCCTTCGCATGATCGTGCGACAGAAACAAGTCTGCGAGCGCGTCATATTCGCCCAGCCCGCGCATCTCTGCTCCCGCCCCCGCGCCCGCCCCATCGCTCCGCACATCGCTCGCCATACCGCCTCCTGCGCTGACGCCGCCCGCCTTGCCGCCACTTAGTTTGTTCGTCCCCACACTAGATCCCACCCAACTGGCACTCGCCGTCGGTCCATCGATCGCCGCCCCATCCTCAACCGGCAACGGATCCCCCCAAGGCCCCACCCGGGCTTGCCCCGCGGGCGCAACTGCACTTCGCGCACTCGCAATGGTTGCCGCTGGGCGACCATCTCCCGCGCACGCCACCACCAACCCCAGCGACCCCGCCTGGGCTCCTTCCGCCTTCAAACCAGTCGCGCACGCCGTCACGTCGTTACATCACCAATGCCCAACCCCCGCCCTCATTTTCGCTTTGCTGCTTTTCGCTTTGCTGCTTTTTCAAGCCTGCCCCACATACCCAATGTTGTTCACTTCGCCAAACGGATTCGGCTCCGTGTTCGGATTGTGCGGATCGTTCTGCCACACGCCGTCGACCACGAGGCGATACGAGAACTTGCCCGCAGGCAGGCGGACGCAGAGTTCGTGGATGCCCAACGAATCGTTGCGCTTCATGATGTGCGTCGTCGCGGACCAGTCGTTGAATGAGCCCGCGATGGCGATAGTCTTGGCCCCGCCTTCCTTGATGGCGATGGGCTGCACGAACAGCATCCCCTGGCTGGTCTCGCGCACACCCAGCAGCCGCTGGGTCGCCGGAGCGATGGGCTGCACCGCAGGCGTCGCGCTGGTCGTGACGGTGAGCACCTGCCGAGCGGGCAGCACGGCGGGCGTGGCCATCTCTGCCGGAGCCCGCGTGAGCGTCGCGGTCGCGCTCTCCGCGCCGCCGGTCATCGTCGACGCGTAGTCCGTTGCGGGGGCGGGTGCTGGCGTGGTGCCGCCCGTGTTGCCCAAACCGTTGCCAGTCCCGTTGCCAGCGCCGTGCCCACCACGTCCCAGCGCGATCCGCCGCAGAAACTCCTGGGCGCGCCTGGCCACATCCTCCGCCCGCGACACCGGCTTCACTTCCGCGTCGTTGTGCGCGTGCCCGTCACCCATCCCGTTGGCATGCCCATTCGCCTGCCCGTTGCTTTGCTTGGCGTGCTCCGTCGTCACAATCGTCCCCGCATGCGCGCCCACAGCCACCGGCGCGGCGTGCGTCGTCGTGATGATCGGCCCGGCGTGCTCGCCCACTTCGCGCTGCTCGGGCGGCAGGGCCACGCGAGTCTGCAAGTGTTCGAGCGTCCACACGCCCAGCCGCCCGTAGTCCTCGCTGCCCAGGCTCCCCGGGGCGTAATCGATGATCGTCTGCCCAAAGCTCGCCGCCTCGCGCAGCCGCTGGTCCATTCGGATGGTCACGGGAGCGACGCGGTCCTTGAAGCGGCGGTGCAGTTCTTCGAGCAGGTCCGCCGCGACCGTGTTCTTCGCATCGTGGAGCGTGGGCAGCAGCCACACCGGAATCGCCACGCCCAGGCGCTTGCTGAGCGTCTTGACTGTGTTGACCTGCCGCGTCGCGCCCTGCAGGCTGAAGAAGCCAGTCTCGACCGGAATCACCACCATGTCCGAGCACGCCAGGGCGTTGTACGTGAGCAGTCCGATGCTGGGCGGGCAGTCGATCACCGCAATGTCATAGTCGCTGGAGAACTTTTCCAAGACTTGCGCGAGCCTGCGTTCCTTGTCGGGCATGTCCGCCAAGCCGCCTCGGGCCGCCTCAAGCCCCGCGAGCTTCATACGCGACGGCGCGAGGTCAAGATTCCGTACCGCCCGCCACAACAGCTTCGCCGGGTCGATGGGCTTTTGCCCGATCGCCAGCATGGCGTCACCGATGTCCAGTTCGATGCGCTGCTCGGGAATGCCCAGGCCCGCGGCACAGTGCCCCTGCGGGTCCATGTCAATCAGGATCACGCGCTTGCCTGCTCTTGCGAGAACCGCCGAGAGGTTGATCGCCGACGTGGTCTTGCCGCATCCGCCCTTTTGATTGATGATCGCGATCGCGCGCATCGCTGGCCTCTTGGAGCGTCCTGCTCCGTTTGGCGAAAGGCATGCGGGCCTCAACCCGCGCCGCCTCCGCCGTGCTTGGTGCTTCAAGCCCGATATCGGACGGCCCGCAACTTGTGCTTGATTCGTGGTCTCGGGAACGTCGGCTCTCCGAGCCGAGTCTTTGACCTACTGGTCCACGACTTCCCGCGCTGCGGGCTTCACCTCAACCACCACCGGAGCCGCGCTGGCGCCGGAACTGGGGTGTGGGGCAGGTGCTGCAGGTGGGGGCGGGGGGTTGCGCCGAATCCGATCCCGAATCACCTTCGCCCGTGCGACCATTTTCAGGCCATCCGCGATCACGTTGATCTTCCCGCCCGCCTTGTGTTCCCAGTGCACCCCGACTTCGCGGAAGTCCCACCCGCCGTGTCGGCACAACAAAAAGTGCTCGATATCAAACGCGAATCCGTCTTCCTTTGCGTGGGCCGCGAGGTACTGGGCCAGGTCCCGCCGGTACAACTTGAACCCGCACTGGGTGTCCTTGGCCAGCCGCAGGCCCAAGGCCCACAGCGCCCCCTTGAAGATGTTCCCCGAGAACTTCCGCGTCCACTTGGCCTCGATGTCCGCGTCGGGCGTGTTGCGGGAGGCCGCGACCATCGCCACAGGCTGCTGATCCGGCTCGCGGCGTGCGCCCGCCGCCCACGCCCGTTCAAACCGCCCCAGTTGGTCCAGACGGGTCGCGTTGTCAGCGTCCATCAGCAGCGCCCAGGCCCCGAAGCCGCCGCCAGTCCTGTGCGCACCGCCGCGCCCTTGCCCCGATTGACCTCATGCCGCAGCACCCGACCGGTCAGGGTGGGCCCCGCGTTCGCCAGCAGTTGTTGGAGTAGCCGCTCGGCCACCGCCTGCGTGTTGTCTTTGGAACCGTCGTTGACGAGCAAGATTTCCGCTGTGGGAGCAGTAGGGGCTTCTCCGCCCCCGCCTAACCGCTCCCGCAGCATCCAAGGCATCCCTTGTCCCCCTACCTTCACCCACTGTTTCAGCGTCGCCACCGCATCCCGCACCGTCGGCTCGATGCGGTCCTGCTCGTTGTACATCGGAATGATGATCGACAGCCCGATCACGCGTTCTCGTCCTTCTTTCCTTCCGCTCTCGGTTCCGGCTTCTGCCACGCCGCCGCCGACCGCACCCGGAACGTCCCAGACGCGTCGCTCATCCGCCGCAGTACATCCTTCTCCAAATCCGATGCATTCAAACTCACGGGCGGCACGATCTGTACCACCACATACAGGTCGCCGTATCGCCCGTCCTCGGTGCGAATCCCCTTCTCCCGAATCCGCAGCCGCCGCCCGCTGGGCGTCCCCGCAGGCACCTGCAACTGCACCCATCCCGTAAGCGTCGGCACATCCACCACCGCCCCCAGCGTCGCCTCCGCGATGCTCAGGGGCAGGTCCAACATCAGATCCAGCCCTTTGCCCCCTTCCCGCCGCCACAAGTCATGAGGCAGCACGTGCACCTTGAGCAGCAAGTCCGCAGCTTGCCCCCGGCTGTCTGTCAAGACCCCCCGCACCCGCAACTGGGCCCCATCATCCAAACCTGCGGGAATCTTCACTTCGACCGTCTTTGCCCCGGCTTCTCCCTGAATCCGAAACGACTGCGTGCCCCCTTTGGCTGCCGTCAAAAATTCCACCCGCACCTCATGCACCTGCTGCTGCGTCGCCCGCGGAGCGTGCCGCTGGGTCGGCGGCTCATCGTCTTCATCCCCAAACGGATTGAACCCGCCGAACCCACCGCCCGCCGCCCCCGCCGCCCCCGCCGCCCCGCGCGTACCCGCCCCGCCCCGCGGCCCGCGCATCCCGCCCCCGAAGATCGCGTCG
>JALHOJ010000041.1:17093-39375 GCA_022843045.1 Phycisphaerales bacterium | reverse complement strand
TGGGGCTGCTGACGATTTTTTCGGGGAGCAAGCCGCAGCGGGATTTTGTGCGGGTGGATGCGGGTACGGTGGCGGCGGAGGCGAGCGGGGTGATTACGGCGACGGTGGGGGGGGCGGCGCGGACGTTCGCGACCAGCGAGGGGTGGGAGGTTCGAGGGGGCGGGGACAACCAGAGCGTGCAGCGGACGCGCGAGGTGAACAAGTTTTTGAATCTTGAGAACCTGATGCAGGTTCTGGTGTTCGCAAGCTTTATCGCGATCATGGCGGTGGGGATCACGGCGGTGATCATCTTGGGCGGGATCGATCTGTCGATTGGGAGCACGTACGCGCTCGCGGCGCTCGTCGCGGCGATTGCGCTGCGGTATCCGTGGGGAGAGGCGGGGTTTCCGGCGGCGAAGTTTGGGGAGAGCACGGGGCTGTGGTGGGTGTTGCTGGCGGCCGGCGCGGGGGCGTTGGTGGCGAGTTGGGTGCTGAATGGGGTTGCGAAGAAGAAAGCGGCGGCCAGTGGGGGTGCTGGTGGCACGCTGGGGGCGATGCCGACGGCGCTGATGTGGGCGGGGGGGGGGTGGCGGGGGGCGGTGGCGTGGCAACTGATTGGGGCGATGCACACGACGGGGCGGCAGGTTGAAGGCGGGATGATCGCGAAGAGCGCGATGGGGGCGTTTGGGAGTTTGGGGCTGGGGCTTGTGGTGTGCCTGGTCGTCGGCGGGTTCTGCGGATGGCTGAATGGCACGATGATCGTGGGGCTGAAGGTGCACCCGTTCATCATCACGCTGGGGACGATGGCGGCGTATCGCGGGGTGACCGCGCTCCCGACGCAGGCGCAGAGCGTGGGAAACTTTCCGGAGAGTTTTCAGGGGTTCATCAAGCAGGACTTTTCGGGGATCACGCCCGTGCCCGTGATCATCATGCTGATTGTGTGTGCCGCGGGCGTGTTTGTGTTGTCGCGGACGGTCTTGGGTCGGCAGATTTATGCCATTGGCGGCAACGAAACGGCGGCGATGTACGCCGGGATTCCGGTGCCAGCGGTGAAGCGGATTGTGTTCACGCTGATGGGTGCGTTGGCGGGGCTGTCGGCGTTTGTGTATCTCGGGTACTTTGGGGGAGCCGAGCCAGCGGCGGGGACGGGGTATGAGCTCAAGGCGATCGCGGCGGCGGTGATTGGGGGGGCGAGTTTGTCTGGGGGCCGCGGGAGCGCGCTGGGGGCGGTGTTGGGAGCGATTTTGGTGCATCTGATTGACAACGCGATGGTGATGCTGCAGATTGACCAGAGCTACAACAACGTGGTGTTGGGCGGGGCGATTATTGTGGCGGTGGTTTTGGATCAGCTCAAGAGCCGGCTTGTGCCGGTCGGGAAGTGAACGGTGGGATTCGGCATTCGGGATTCGGGATTCGGGATTCGGCATTCGGGGATGAGGCAGCGCAGACTGGTCGGCCGGCATTTTGACTGGCTGAACCGATTGAAGGTTGGAAGTTGGATCTTGGAGAACAGCATGAAGACGCTTTTGAATCGAATGGGCCTGGTTGCGAGCACGATGGTGCTGGCGGTGGGCGTGGCGATGAGTGGGTGTGAGAAGAAGGCGGAGCCGGCGAAGACGGCGGCGACGACGCCTGCGCCGACAACGACGCCAGCGGCGGGCGAAGCCAAACCCGCCATGCCCAACGACGCGATTCATGGTGGGGCGAAGATGCCCAATGACGCGGTGCATGGCGGGGCGGCGGCTGGCGCGGGCGCGGCGGGCGCAACCGCAGCCAAGGCATCTGGCAAGAAGACCTTCACCTTCGCCGTGATCGCGAAGAGCCAGAGCAACCCGGTGTTCATCGCGGCCAAGAACGGGGCGATGGCGGCGGGGCGGGAACTATCCAAGGACGGGATCACTGTGAATGTGCAGTGGCTGACGCCCGCGGCGGAAGATGCGCAGAAGCAGGCGGAGTTCATCACGCAGGCGGTGAACAGCGGCGTGGACGGGATCGCGGTGAGCGTGACGGATGCGAAGGTCCTGACCAGCGCGATCAACAGCGCGGTGGAGAAGGGCGTCGCGGTCGTGACGTTTGACAGCGATGCGCCCGAGAGCAAGCGCATGGCGACCTACGGCATGGATGACGTTGATGCGGGCAAGGAGCTTGCGCGTCAGATGGTGAAGGCGATGGGCGACAAGGGCGTGGTCGCAATTCTCGCGGGCAACCAGAACGCGACGAACCTGCAGGCGCGGGTTCGGGGCGTGAAGGAAGAACTGGCGAACCACAAGGGCATCACGGTCAAGGACACGTACTACCACGTCGAGACTGCGCCCGAGGCGGTCGCGAAGATCAAGAGCGTGCAGACGGCCAACCCGGACATCACGGGCTGGGCGTTTGTGGGCGGATGGCCGCTGTACACGGACAATGCGCTGGCGGGCGTTGCTGACAAGGGCGTGGCGGTGGTGAGCATCGACACGCTGCCCTTGCCTCTGAACTATGTCAAGAAGGGCGAAGTGAAGGCGCTGGTCGGGCAGGATTACTTCGGGTGGGGGTATGAGAGCGTGCGGATGCTCCTGGACTATGCGAAGGACGGCAAGAAGCCGGCGACCACAGCGGTTCGCGCGAAGGTTGACATCGTGACGAAGGAGAACGCGGATGCGTTTGGGAAGATCTGGCAGGAAAAGTGGTTGAAGGAGTGATTTGAAGTTCGCACGCTTCTGGTGAAGGCCGGGAGCGTGTTTTTCGGAAGCGGCATTCGGCATTCGGGATTCGGGGTTCGGGATTCGGGGAAGGCAGTTGAGTTTGAGTGCCTTGCCACGAATGCCGAATGCCTAATCCCGAGTGCCTAAGTCTGAATGTCTAGCCAGCGATGCCTGACGCCTTTTTGACAGCCCGAAACATCTCCAAGCGCTTTGGGATCACTCAGGCGCTCGACGATGTCTCCGTGGCGTTTGTGAAGGGGGAAGTGCATGCGCTGATGGGCGAGAATGGGGCGGGGAAGAGCACGCTGGGGAAGGCGATTGCGGGGCTGCATCGGCCGGATTCGGGCGAAGTGGTGATTGATGGGCGGGTGCTCAAGCCTGGGGATCTGGATGATGCGTTTGATGCTGGGGTGCGGTTGGTGCACCAGGAACTGGCGCAGTGTCCGAATTTGAGCGTGGCGGAGAACTTGTGTTTGCATGACATTCCGGCTTCGCGCCCGCCTGTGATTTCGGGTGTGTTGGGCGGGCTGGTGAACTTTCGGGCGATGCGGGATCGGGCGGCGCGGCTGGTGCATGCGCTGGACAAGTCGATTGATATTGATGCGCCGCTGGGCGGGCTGTCGCCTGGGCGGCGGCAGATTTGTCAGATCGCGGCGGCGCTGGATGACGGGAGCGATGGGCTGGGGAAGGCCGCAAAGTCGAAGAGCGGGGGCAAGCCCAAGGTCATCGTGCTGGATGAGCCGACGAGCTCCTTGAGCGTGGCGGAGGCGGATCGGTTGATGGAGATCGTGCGGGACCTTGCGGGGCAGGGGATCACGATCATTTACGTCAGCCATCGGATGGGGGAGATTTTCAAGTGCTGCGATCGCGTCACGGTGCTGCGGGATGGGAAGTTTGTCGCGACCAACGTGACGAAGCAGATCGATGAGCCGACGCTGGTCGAGCAAATGATCGGGCGGCGGATTGAGACGGCCAGGCACGGTGAGTTTGGCGGCGGAGCGAACGGTGATGCGCCGGTGGTGCTTGATGTGCGCGAGGTGTCATCGCCCGGGAAGCTTGAGAACATCAGTTTGCAGGTTCGCAAGGGAGAAGTGCTGGGGCTGGGCGGGCTGGTTGGCGCGGGGCGGAGTGAGTTGCTGTCGGCGATCTTCGGGCTTGATCCCAAGGCATCCGGCGAGGTGCGTGTGGGCGGGGCGATTGTGGATCGGAGCAACCCCAGCGCGCCGACGGGGCCGATTGCGATGAAGGTTGGATACGTGCCGGAGGATCGGCGGAATCAGGGGTTGTTCTTCCTGATGGGCGTTGGGGAGAACATGATTTTGCCGTTCATGCGTTCGCTGGCGGCGAATGTGGCGGGGCTTGCGGGGGTGCGCGGGCTGGCGGGCGAGAAGCAGATGGTGGCGGAGAAGTTCAGCGAATTTCGGGTGAAGGCGGCGGGGCCGGCGAGTCTGCCGGGCGAGCTTTCGGGCGGGAATCAGCAGAAGCTTTTGATTGCGCGGTGGATGGGGAAGGACACGAAGGTGTTGCTGCTGGATGAGCCGACGCGCGGGATTGATGTGGGGACGAAGAACGAGATTTACAAGTTGATCCGGGCGTTTGCGGAGCGGGGCGGCGCGGTGCTTTTGGTGTCGAGCGAGATGCCGGAGTTGCTGGCGTTGTCGGATCGGATCTGCGTGCTGTGCGAGGGGCGGATGACGGGGGAACTGCGCGGGAGCGAGATGACGCAGGCGGGGATATTGACGTTGGCGACGAAGCGGCGGGTGGGGTAGGAAGCAGCAAGGAAGCGAGCAGTGAAGAGCGAGCCAAGCGCACGGTGGCTCGTGAACATCTCTGCGCGCCGAGCGATTTGGCTCGGTTCTCGCTGATTGGCTGCTCGCTGAATCCTGGCTTGCCGCTTATCATCGGCCTTTGCAACGGAGTGCACTCATGGCCAAGAAGTCTGCGGGCGGAACGTCGGAAGCGTTGAAGAAGCTGAAGGTTCGCGATGCGCGGACGATGTCGAAGCTGGTGGAGCTGGCGGACGATGTGGCCAAGCGGGCGATCGCGGGGAAGGAGCCGCGGCTTGATGTGCCGCTGCGGACGCGCAGCAACACGAACTGGAACAAGAAGCGCGGGATTCTGGAGATGGGGGACGCGACCTCCGAGCGAGAGCTGTTCAACCTGAACCAGGCGAAGCAGTTCATGCAGACGATGGTGCACATGAGCAACATCAAGGAGCTCATTGAAACCCAGAAGACATCCAGCCTCCGCTCGCTTTTCTACGCGGCCAAGCACACGATCGAAGGCACACGTGAGAACACCTTCGACGATCAGGATGAGAGCGATCCCATCCTCGAAGACATCGAGGTTACGCTGGGGGCACTGCGCGAAGAACTCCATATCTTCGCCGAGAACCGCGGCGGACTGATCGGCAACATCACGATCGTGGACAAGGGCGACGAGATCGACTGCCGGAGGCTGGGCAGCAGTGGTCTGATGATCGCGTCGATCGTGGAGCCGGAGATCATCCAGTTCAAGAAGTGCGAGGCGGACTTCGTGCTGCATGTCGAAAAGGGCACGGTCTGGAACCGCTTCAATGAAGACCGCTTCTGGGAGAAGCACAATTGCATCCTGACACACGGCGGTGGGCAGCCCGCACGCGGCTGCCGGCGACTGCTGCAGCGATTCAACCAAGAGCTCAAGTTGCCGATCATCTGCCTGCTCGACTGCGACCCGTGGGGGCACTACATCTACAGCGTGATCAAGCAGGGATCGATCTCGCTGGCGTTCGAGTCGACGCGGCTCGCGATTCCTGAGGCGAAATTCCTGGGCATTCGCTCCAAAGACTACACGGAGTGCAAGCTGCCGGACTCAGTGAAGATCGAACTGAAGGAGACCGACATCAAGCGCGCGAAGGAGATCATGGCCTATCCGTGGTTTCAGGATCACAAGGGCTGGCAGAAAGAAATGCAGCGACTGCTGGACAACGGGTTCAAGATGGAAGTGGAATCGCTGGTGAAGCGCGGGATCTCCTTCGTCACGGAGGAGTATGTGCCGCAGCGGTTGAAGGCGAAGGATTGGTTGGACTGAGTCGCGGGATCCATCACTTCTTGTCTGATTTTTGCGATGATGTTGGCGTTGCGCTTGGCGTTTCAACGGGTCGGGCGTGCTGCACGGGTGGCGTGCCGCCGGCCTTGACGGCTTCGAGCACGCCTTGGCGGGCGAAGTCGATGGATTCACCGAGGATGCGCAGCGACTCGGCAGGGGCGTGGAAGCCCATCGAGTTCTCGGCGTTCATGAAGTCGGCACGCCACTGGGCCCGGCGCTGGAAGTCGCGTGCCGCAGCGAGTTGGCCGTCGCTGGCGCCGTTCTTCTGGGCGGATTCGATGGACTTGATGAGATCGACGACGGCGGCCTCGGCTCGGTCGAGCTGGCCTTTGGTGCGCTTCTGGATGGCGTCAACGCGAGCGAGGATTTCGGTTTCGGTGTACTGGTGGCAGGTCTGGCAGCTTCGCGCGACGTCTGCGAGGGGCGTCTTGACCTGATGATCGCTGAACTTCATCGCGCCTTCACGCTTGTAGGGCATGTGGCAGTCTGCGCAAGAGACGCCGCTGCGGGCGTGGATGCCCTGGCTCCACAATTCGAACTCGGGGTGCTGGGCTTTGATGACTTCGGCTCCGCTGTTGGCGTGTTTCCAGTCTTTCCACTTCACGTCGTCGTAGTACTTCTCGATCTGTTCCATCTTGAGGCCGTTGTGCCACGGGAACGTGAGGCGCTTCTGATCGCCCTTGAAGTAGTACTCCACATGGCACTGGGCGCAGGACATCGATCTCATTTCCTGGCGGGTGGCGAGGTCGTTGGGGTTGTACGCCGCGGCTCGGTCGCCCTTGCGCCAGTGCTCGATGCTGGGCAAGTGCGGGAGGGGATCGTCGCTCTTGGCGAGGTTGGCGATGCCCTCGAGGAAGGCGGGGCGGGTGATGCGCAGTTTCATCGTCTGCGGATCGTGGCAGTCGAGGCAGGTGACAGGGTGGTCGACGAGTTGGGTGGCGTCGACGTACTTCATCGGGTTCACGTGTTCCCAGCCGGCGAAGAGCTGCTTCTGTCCGGTTTCTGAGAGGAGCGGATCGTCGAGCGTTCCAGGGGCGCCTTGTTTGAGTCCGGCCTCGCGATAGGCGACGACGGTGCTGGCGTGGCAGTTAAGGCAGGCGCCGGGTTGGGGCTTTTGCTTGACGCGCTCGGTCTCACGCTGGTCGTGGAGCATGAAGGCATGGCCGCGGCGTTCGCGGTAGTCGATGGCGAAGGCGTAGCCGTTGAAGATGGTCTTGAGGTATTGGTCGGCTTCGACCTTGGAGACGGCTTTGGTGAGGAGCGGATCGACCGGGCCGCCTTCGGCCATCGCTGCGATTTCCTCGGGCACGCCCTCGCTCCAACTGAAGCGGGCGGCGGGGTTGTTGGCGGTGCGGACGTAGCCATCGTATTGCCTGGGAAAGTTCTTGCCCCACTCGGCGGGGTCGGTGGTGCGCTCGGTGATGTCGACGATCTTGAGCACGCTGGAAGTCGCCTCGCGCTTGCGCTGGGTGATGTTGTGGTAGAGCAACATGGCGACGACGCCTCCCGCAACGCCCAGCAGGCCGATGAGCCAGAGGGAAGCGGAACGAGCGGAGGCCCTGCGAGCGTGTGAAACGGATGAGGTGGTGGAAGGCATGATCGTGCTTTGGGTGGGTGGGCGGGATCAGCGGGCGGGGCCGTGGCCGACGCGGGTGTGACAATGCAGACAGTCCGCGCCGATCACGCCCGGGGCGCGGCCGGCTTGGCTGTCGAGGGAGTGGGCGACGATGGCGGTGTCGTTGTCGATGGATTGGTGGCAGCGGACGCAGTTCTCGATCACGACGTCGCGGCTGCCCGCGGTGATCTGGATGGGTTCGTGAAAGTCGTTGAACGTGAAGCCCTTGCTGTGGCGATAGCCGTGCTCGGCTTTGGTCGCGTACTTGCGGATGATCGAGTCGTGGGGCACGTGGCAGTCGTTGCAATTGGCAACGGCGTGGTGGGAGGCATGCTGCCAAGCGTCGTACTGCTCCTGCATGATGTGGCAGTTGACGCAGGCCTTGGGATCATCCGAGAGGTAGGACGTACCCTCGGCGTAGTCGAAGGTGAACGCAGCGATGCCCATCGAGAAGCCGACGATCGCCACCATGACTTTCGCGGTCAAGGCGGGCCAGCGAGGTGAGCCGGTGATAGCACTGGGATCGGCCATAACGAGGAGATGGTATCGAGCTGGTTTGAATTTGTGGAGCAGAATATCCGGATTGATATAAACGACCTGGCAATAGGTGTTTAGTACACCGCTGCCGGTGGCGGATGGCTTGGTCAACCGGATTCGACTACTTGCTCGGTGGCGCGGCTCGTGATCTGACAAACGCTCCAACTCGGGTGGCGTTGGTGTTGTCCTTGAGCGCGTCGTAGCTGGCTTTGAGGGCGCCCGCGACCATCGAGGTCATGGCGTGCTGGTCGCCGTACTTGGCGCGGACGGCGGCGAGGAGTTCTTCGCCGTCGGCGAGGACTTCGGCGCTGCGGGAGAGCATGTTGGCGGTGGCGAGGAGTTGCTGGCCGCTGATCACGGCGTTCATGGTCTTGTGGGCGTGGAGTTGGCGGTTGATTTTGAAGATGCGTTGGTAGAGGGGGAAGGCGCGATCGAGGCTGCCTGAGACGGCTTCGGCGGCGGCGAGTTCTTCGAGGGTGGTGAGGGTGGATTCGTGGTTTTCGCCGAAGGCTCGTTCCATGCGGGGGAGGAGATCGGTGAGCGCGGGAATCGAGCGGCCGTCCTTGTGGAGTGACTGCTGTGACGCGGCGAGTTGCAGGGTGGTGGTGAGTCGCACGGGGTGGTCTTCGGGGAAGACGCGTGCGGCGGCGGCCACGGCTTCTTCGAGCAGGCGCGAGCCCTCGGCGGGGTCGACGGGAACTTTCGTGGGGGTCGTCGCGGCTTGCTGTTTGGATGCGCCCGAGGTGCTTGGAGCGCGAGTGAGCAGATACTGGCGGATGATGCTGTTGCCCAGGCTGGTCTTGAACTGAATGGATTGGCGGTGGTCGTCTCCGTGGAGGCGGACGCACATGGCGTGGGCTTCGCGGAGGAGCGTGACGCGTTCGTCGGTGCGGCGGATGTTCTCGCTGACGACGGTGGCGAGGGCGCCCAGCAGGCCGACGGTGGTGGCATCGTCGCTGGGATTGCGGGCGCGGTAGAGGGCGAGGGCATCGCGCAGGAGTTTTTCGGCGTCGTCGTGGGAGCCGGTCTGGTTCTGGGCGAGGGCAAGGACGCGTTGGAGGCGGGCGGTGTTGTCGTCGTTGGGCAGGGAGGTTGCGAGGTAGTCGTTGGCGCGGGTGGCTAGGGTGAGGGCCTTGTCGTACTCGCTGACGTTGAGATACATCTCGGCGAAGATGGACTCGAGATCGGCGCGGACGTTGGGCGGGAGGGACTGGGCCCGGGCGGGGGAGGCGAGATCGTCCGCCGCGGCGTCGAGCATCTGGCGGACGGTAATGGTCTTGCCTTGGGAGCCCAGGGGCGTGGCAGCGCTGGCCATGCTGCGCATGAAGTCGATGGTGGCCTGGGCGCGGGCGGCCTGGGCTTGGGCCTGATTGCGTTCGCGGGTGGCGATCACGGCTTGCCAGGCGGTGCCGGCGAGGCCCAGCAGGATGGCGAGGGTGATGGCGGCGAGGGCGGCGACGGTGCCTTTGTTTCGCTGGGCGAACTTGCGGGCGCGGTAGAGCGCGGTGTGTTGCTGGGCGAGGACGGGTTGGTTGGAGAGGAAGCGGCGGAGGTCGTCTGCGAGTTCGCCGGCGGATTGGTAGCGGTCGGCGGGGTTCTTCTCGATGGCCTTGGCGGCGATGGCTTCGAGGTCTGGCGGGGTGTCGGGGCGGAGGGCACGCAGGCGAGTTGGGAGGCGATCGCGGATGGCGACGGCGGCCTGGGTGATGTTGAGGCCCTGAATGTCGATGGGACGTTGGCCGGCGAGCAGTTCGAAGAGGGTGACGCCCAGGGCGTAGACGTCGGTGCGGATATCTATCGATTTGGCGTCGCCCGCGGCTTGCTCGGGGGACATGTAGGCGAGGGTGCCCAGCATCTGGCCGGCGTGGGTGACGAGGGTGTGCTGGGGGGCGTCGGTTTGGCCGCCCGTGAGGCGGGCGATGCCGAAGTCGAGGATCTTTGGATCACGCTGGGGGGCGTGGTTGGTTGTGGGCGCGTTGCGCTCGATGAGGATGTTGCCTGGCTTGAGGTCGCGGTGGATGACGCCGCGCTTGTGCGCGTGGTCGACTCCTTCACAGACGCGGGCGAAGAGGCGGGCGACGGTGGCTGGGGACCAATGTTCGTCGCGGGCGACGATGGTGATGGGTTCGCCGGTCACGAGTTCCATCGCGATGGCGGGGATGCGGCGGAACTGGCTGCCCGGGGGCGCGTCCTGGAAGCGGGCGTCCATCAGGTCGGCGTCGAAGAGTTGGGCGATGCAGGGGTGTTGGAGGTGGGCGAGGACGTCGGCTTCGTGGGCGAAGCGGCGGAGCATCGCGGGGGTGACGATCTCGGGGCGGATGAGTTTGAGGGCGACGGTGCGCTTGGGTGTGTCCTGGGTGGCTTCGTAGACGACGCCCATGCCGCCTTCGCCCAGGACGCGGGTGGGGGTGTACTTGCCGACCTTGATGGGCTTGGCGATGAGAGTCGCGGCCAGCGCGTGATGGGCGAAGTCTGCCGGCACGGAGGTGCTGGCGAGGACGCCTTCGGAGGCGTCGGCGGCGGTGAGGAGGGCTTCGAGATCGTCTGCGAGCGCGGCGTTGGATTGGCGGAGCGTGGCGAGGCGCGAAGTGCGTTCGCTGGCGGGCAGGACGATCAGTTCGTCGAAGAGCACACGATCATCTTGCTGGGAGGGATCGTGTGGGAGCGCGCGGGATGCGTGCTCGGGGTCGGTCACGTGGCGGTGCTCCCGCCGGGAGTGGTGGTGTGCGTGCCGGTGTCGGGCGACTGGATGATCGCGCTGGCCTTGCCTTCGCGTTGGCGGTTGACTTCACGGATGAGCCAGGCGCGGGCGTAGGTCCATTCCTTTTTGACGGTGGTTTCGGAGAGGTCGAGGGCGAGGGCGGTTTGTTCGATGGTGAGGCCTGAGAAGAAGCGGAGCATGACGATGTCGTGCTGACGCTCGTCGCGCTGACGGAGCTTTTCCATGGCCTCGTCGAGGCCCAGCAACTCCTCGGCGGCTTCTTCGGGCGGGATGCCGGCTTCCATGGTGGGGAGCATGCCGCTGCTTTCGATGTAGTGCTGGCGGCTGGCACGCTTGGACTGGATGCTGCGGGCGTGATCGATCAAGATGCGGCGCATCGCGCGGGCGGCGGTGCGGAAGAAGTGGGCCTTGTCGTTCCAGGCGACGTCCGCGCGGACGAGGCGCATGAAGGCTTCGTGGACGAGGGCGGTGGGCTGGAGGGTGAGTGCGCCGCTGCCTCGGGTCTCGCGGGACATGAGCGCGCCGGCCATGCGGCGGAGTTCGTCGTAGACGAGGGGGAGGAGTTCTTCGGCGTTGGGGTGGCCGCTGGAGGCGGCTTGGAGCAATGTGGTCACTTGCGACGCGCGCGCGTCGTCAGAGTCCCGTGGGGGGGATCCCTGTTCGTGCAGCCCTGCACTTCCCATGCGAACATGATACAGGGGGTGTCAAATGGGCGTCGAGGGGAGGGGGAGGAGGTATTTTGGGACGGGGGAGGGGGAGGGAAGTGCGAAAGTGCGGCGGTGCGAAGGTGCGAAAGTGGGGAGGGCAAGAGCGATAGAGCGACCCAGCGACAGCGAGGGGGCAGTTGCGACCTACAACTGCTGGCGGGTCTTCCCAGACTTTCGCACTCTCGCACTGCTTTCCTCCCCATGCCTGACCGCGGACTTGAACTTGAACACTGGCTTTGGCTCATGTCGGATGAGGGGGCGGAGCTGCGCGAGCGGACGGCGGGGGTGACGCAGCCGACGCCCGCGCAGGTGACGGCGCTGCGGAAGCGGTGGAGTGCGGGAGAGGTGCATGCGGCGTTGCAGATGGTGGCGGGGCGGGCGAAGGCGGCAGCGAAGTTTGGGGAGCGTGGAAATCTGATGTTGGCGGACCCGGAGGGGGTGGAGATGGCGACGGGGCCGGGGTCGGGGGCGTGGAAGGCGGCCCGATTTGCGAAGGTCGCGGGCGGTCGGATGGTTGGGGATGTATGTTGTGGGATTGGCGGGGATGCGATGGCGATGAGTTCGGCGGGGCTGAAAGTGGTGCCGGTGGATCGGGATCCACTGCGGGCGTGGATGGCGGGGATGAACATCGGGAGCGAGGCGGGGTTGGTGGATTTGGAGCAGGCGGACGCGGTGGAGAAGTTGCGGGCGCTCAAGATTGAGATGGTGCATCTGGATCCGGCGCGGCGGAACTCGAGCGGGCGGGTGTGGCGGGTGGAGGATTTGCAGCCTGGGCCGGGGGCGATTGCGCGGCTGGTGGGGGCGTTTCCTGATGCGGGGATCAAGCTCGCGCCGGGCGTGGACTATGCGGCGCTCGGGGAGTTGGGCGTGGGCGAGGCGGAGGTGGAGATCATTAGCGAGCGGGGGAAGTTGACGCAGGCGATGGTGTGGACGGGGGCGATGGCGGGGGCGCTGGATGGCGTGCGTACGGCGCGGCGGGCGACGTTGATCGGCAAGAGCGCGACGGTGACGATGGCGGGGGCGGCGGATGGGGCGGTGCCGGTTGCGCCGGCGTTGGGGCGGTTTGTGTATGAAGTGGATGACGCGATCGAGCGGGCGGAGGTGCTCACGGTGGCGTGTGAGCGGAGCGGGATGGGGATGGCGCATCCGGCGCTGGGGTTGCTGACTGGGGATGAGCCGCCCGAGGCGATCGCGGCGCGATGGGCGGATGCGATGGTGTGGCTGCGCGGATTTGAGGTGATCGAGGAGATGGGTTGGAACGAGCGGAAGGTCGAGCAGCGGCTGCGGCAGCTCGGGGCGGGATTGGTGGAAGTGAAGACTCGGGATCGGGTGGTAAATCCGGATCAGTTGCAGCCGGCGTGGTCGAGGAAGCAGGGGGTACCGATGGTGGTGTTCGTTTTGAGATTTGGGAAGAGTGTGAGAGTGCTGATTGCGAGGCGGGTTGGGGACGTCGTGCGATAGTGCGAAGGTGCGAGCGTGCGAAAGTCGGGAGGGGAAGAGCGACAGGGCGATGGAGCGACAGTGGGGGCGAGCGAGGTCGGTTGAGAGAAGAGAAAGTGTGGGAGTGCACCGTCGCGTACGCTGCGGCATCCAAGTCGCTTGACGCAAGCCTCTACCAACTCGGATTCCGTTGGCGAACCTTCGCGAGTGGGGGGGCTGGGTGCTTGGCTGCTGCCGTCGCACATCGCGGGGGTGGCGTGTTTGCAGGCGACGTCGATGGCGTTGCAGTTCATGCTGCCCGTGCTGGCTCGCAAGGAGTTTGGGGCCAGCGACCTGCAGACGACGGTGATGACGGCGGCGACGACGGCGTTCTTCTGTTTGTCGATCTTCTGGAACGACTTGTTCGCGCGGATGCGGACGGGGCCGTACTTGCTGTTGTACTGGGTCGCGTCGTGCTTACCGCTCGCGGTGGTGGGGCTGGTTGCGCTCGCGGGCGGGACGGTTTCGATGTGGGTTTTGCTGCCGCTGCACTTGGTGGCGTGTCTGGGGATGGCGGGGTATCACCCCGCGGCGGGCGAACTGCTGCGGAGTTTGTATCCGGCGGCGACGCGGGGGCGGACGTATGGCACGATCTGGGGCGCCTCGATGGCGTTCAGTGCGGCGATGGGATACGGACTGGGGTTGGCACTGGAGTGGGACGGGCGGAGTTACGCGTGGCTGCTGCCCGCGGCGGCGGTGGTGCAGTTGGTGGGCATCGTCATCATCGTGTGGATTGCGCACGCAAGCGGGCATGAGGCGACGCGCACGTTGCTGCGGGACCAGCGGAGCTTGTACGTTCGCGTGTTTGAGCCGATCACGCACATGCGCGAGGTGCTGCGGCAGGATCGGGTGTTTTTCCGGTACGAAGCGGCGTACATGACGTATGGAATTGGCTGGATGGTCGCGTATGCGCTGCTGCCGATTCTGGTCACGGACAAACTCGGTTTGAACTACAAGGAAGTGTCGAGCAGCACGCACGTGGCGTACATGATCGCGATGATCATCATGATCGTCCCGGCGGGGTTGTTGCTGGATCGGCTTGGGGCGGTGCGGAGCACGGGTGTGTCGTTCGCGCTGTTGACGTTGTATCCGGTAGGACTCATGCTTGCGAGGGATGCTCATGAACTTACGATCGTGAGCGTGGTGTATGGCATTGCGCACGCCGGGGCGAGTATGGGGTGGATGCTGGGGCCGGTTGCGCTCGCTCCGAGCCAGGACCGCGTGCCGCAGTATGTGGCGATTCATGCGACGCTGGTGGGCGTGCGCGGGTTGCTGTTTCAGTTTCTGGGCGTGGGGATGTATGTGGTCGCGAGCCGTTGGCTGGGGTGGAGCAAGGGGTGGGCGTTTGGGTTGCCGCTGACGATGGCGGCTGGGGCGTATGTGTGGTCGGGGTGGCAGATGTGGCGGCTGGATCGGGAAATGCGGGCGGCGAAGTCTCCCGCGTGACGCGGCGTGCGGAACACTGTGAGTTCTGACGGTTTGCAGCCGCGACCGAAGCGTCTTCGCATGCGAACCGTGCGGTAGCGGCACTGCTCGCCAACGGGAGGGGCCGCCGCTATAATCGTGCCAAATCCCGGAGAGGTGCCAGAGCGGTTGAACGGGCTAGTCTCGAAAACTAGTATGGCGCTCGTCGTCATCGGGGGTTCGAATCCCCCCCTCTCCGCTTCAAGCAGCCCTTGCGAATGCAAGGGCTGTTTTCATAGGCGGTTGCGGAGGGAGGCTGCCCGGACAGTGGGCACTGCCCCGGGGAACTGCCCCGGGTGCCCATCCTTCCTGCCTAGGAGTCGATCGAAAGAACGCTCTGGCGCGAACAGGAGCCTGGTGGTGGATGCGGGGGCATGGAGTGGATGCGCAGCCGTCGCCGTATGGAGGTTGTCGTCGTTCGAGTGTTCGTCGCGCAGTTGCGGCGTGTGCCGCTGCATCGCTCGGACTCGTGAGCCTGTTCCGTGTGCTCGACAACATGCCCGGGACCGAGCGTGCCTGCACCCCACCCAAGCCCAACGGGCCCGGGTCAACCGGCACCGACGACATGCCGAGTTCTGCCCCAGCACCAGCCTCGCAGCTTGGTCGCGACATGCGAGCGCACACCTGCGCGAGCCAACACACTAAACGACTCCGGCAGGATTCGAACCTGCGACCCCCGCGTTCGAAGCACGGTGCTCTATCCAGCTGAGCTACGGAGTCTGCGACGGGATGATATGTGTCATCCCGTCAGCGGATGCTGCGTGGGTGGTCCACTTCGGGCACCACTTGAAGACGAGGGCGTCCAACCGAATGCCAACCTGCCCAATTCGCCCCGCTGGGCATAGTTTGAGCAACGGCTCAATCGAAGGTGCGTACAGGTCTTGGTCGGGCCGTACGGTTGTGGGGAGGGCGGGGACAGGCAGGGGGGGAGCGCGGCCGATACCAAACCGATGCTCGGTGGGTCTGTGAACCAACGGAGTGACCATGACGATTTCTCTCAAAACTCGCCAGCGTGGGACAGTGTCTGGCAGCATGGGCGCAGTCTCGCATTTCCGTTGGAGCGGTCGCAGTTCAGCGACGCCGCGTCTGCTCGCGCTGTCGCTGCTCTCGGGCTTGGCCGTTGCGTTCGCTCCTTTCGCTGCGCTGGCGCAAACCACGCCCGCAAAGGAAGGCCAACAGACCCAGCCCGATGACAAGCCAGTACGCAAGCAGCCTACTCGCATCAAGGCGCCAGAGAAGACCGAAGCGACTGCGACACAGTCGCTGCCGTCCGCCATGGCGGGAGCTGGCGCGGTGCCATTGGGGCCGTATCTGCGTCGGGCAGAGCATCGGGACATGCTGCTGAATGTTGAAGTCTCAGTCTTCTCCGACAACGCAGGGATGAAGGAAACACACACTGATCCAAAGTCCGGCAAGTCGGTGGATATGCCCAAGATCACGCCGTTTGAAATGCGCACGCTGCGCGTGATCTTTCCGATGGTCAAGCGGACCGCGACCAGCGACATGCTGGGCAAAGTGCAGCCTTGGCAGGAAGTTGCTGGCGGCGAACTTGGGTTCCGCGGCAGACTCATGGTTGCCGAGCGGCTTGTCGACTTCGAGCCCGAGCAGTTGAACGCCAACGACGCGACGACTTACGCCGCGTGGGATTTTGCGGCCGATCCGCCTTCGACTGCGCGCGAAGTGAAGCTGCGGGTGCAGTATCCGCTGCGTGGGTATGCGACCGACTTTGACGAAGAGGGTGCGATGCTTGTGGGATGGCCCAAGAACTGGCCCGCCGAGGCGCAGGAGGCAATGAAGCCTCAGTTGTACATCGAAATGGGCATCGACGAGAAGGGCCAGATCGCCAACTACGAGAAGAAGCCCATCACCGAAGCCCTCAAGGCCATGCTCGCTGCAGAGGGCATCAAGGACGCGGCGTCGAGCACGCCCGTGCGCGTCGCCAAGGCGATCACGGGGCAGGTCTGGCGCGCCGTCAACATCACGGGTGACGGCATTGAACGCCGCCGACGCACGGGCGAGTTCATGGGCCTTTCGGTGCAAGCTCCGTCCATCACTCTGAGCACCGGCAAGGGCAGTCCGCAGGACGCGGTGGCGCTGTTGGTCGCGCTGCTCCGCGAAGCCGGCATCCCCGCTCGACCCGTCATCGGCGTGGACTCGGGCGGCGACGACGGCGCGTTTCTTTCCAGCTCGAAGGACAAGCGCAAGCTGCACACGTGGCTTGAGTTCTATCTCTATGACGAAGCCAAGGGCACACAGAATTGGGTGCCGGTCGACATCGCGAAGATGCGCCGCGCTTCCCCCCGCCCGCCCAAGTTTGATTCCAAGTGGCGCGGCTTTGGCGGCGTGCCCGACATGGACGCCGTCGCCCCCTTCGCAGTCGCGTTCCATCCGCCCCAGCAGGGCGTCGCGGCTTACGGAGCCGCAGGCTTCTGGGGCTGGTTCATCACCCCCGCCACGCCCTCGCAAGCCGAACAGGTGATCGAATTCACCGTGGGCGGCGTGCCCCGCCGCACAAGCAGCGACCTCGTCCCCATCAATGACTCGCAGGACCCGCAGAAGGGGACGGATTCAAGGCGCGACCGAAACCGTTGAAGGCGATCGTCTTGGCAAAGCAGGCGACCAAGGCACTCACCCTGCCACCGCCATTGCCAGCACCATTGCGAGCACGAGTTGACCTGAAACCGTCACGAATCGTGGCTTTGCTTTCCCGCGTCAAGGCAACCGTCCAATCACGGCCGCGCTGATGGACATTGTGGATATGTCGTGACGTTTCCCAATCGTCGATGCTGAAGTCTGTCTGAGATTTGTGTTTGTGCTTGCCGCTTCTGGGCTGACCGCAGCGCAGCGGAGGCGGCTGGTGCGGTTGGTTTGGGGTTTCGGTTGGCGGTAGCCCAGGCTGCTGTGCGGACGGATGGTGTTGTAGAGGTTATCCCAGAACCTGTTTGAGCAGGATGTGGTCAAATCCTTGCACTTGGCGTCGTTGTCGAGCACCCAGAAGATGCCGCTCAGAGCTCTGCGCGTGTCGATCGCGGGTCGACCTCCCTTGGGCGAGACCGGTGCATCGCGCACGCGGTCGGCCATCCGGACCAAGTTGGCACTTCGAAAGTCGCGCCGCCATGCAGGGCTACTCACGCGACGAGATCGGGCGGATGCACGGATTCGGGATAGCTTTCGGTGTCTCTGTGTCGCCCTAGGGAGCAGTTCCTGACGCGTTGCATCACTCGCCCGAACAGCTCCGCGGGCGCTGCCGAATCGCCTGCTTGATCCACCAGCTCGCGTGCGTGCTGAATCTCAAGCCTTGCGCAGGGTCAAAGGTTTCAACGGCGTGGAGCAGTCCGACGTTTGCCTTGTCGATGAGTTCCGTCAGGGATGTTCCGCGGCCGACGTGCCTTCTCACGATCGCTACGACCAGGCGCGAGCTGGAACGCGTCAATATCTCTCGACTCACGGGGCAGCAATCGTTGATGATCTTCCAGCCCAGGTGCCGTTCGTCTTCTGCTGTCAGCACCGCCGCGCGGCGAGCGCGCCTTAGGTAGCTTCGCAAGTCCATCGATACGCGCCATGCACGGCGGGCGGGGCGGTGCACCAAGTGCTGGCTGCTTCCCGTGCTGGTCAGTTCGAGTGCAAGTGCACTCACTTCGCTCTCGGGATTGGTCATTGTTGTGGCCTTTCTTGCCCTTGCGGCCTGTCCACGTAGACACAGTCACGGCCGCTGTTCGCCCTCGCGTGCACGGGGCAGGTTCTCGTCGTCGTGATTGGGAGCACGCTCAAGGGGGCTAGCGCTGGCTGCGGCGTTGCAACGCGGCTGCAACTGCGGGAATCAACCACATGCGCAGGCCGATCATCGCAGCCCCCACGACCAGTTTTCTCGCCACTCCCGCTTTGGGCGAACTACGACCGGCGCTTTGGCGGCGTGCGCTCACGCCTCGGGCAAGAAGCACGCCGCCCAGGGATGCGGCCACGCCGGCAGCGATCAGCGTACCAATGCGGGGGCCAGACTTGCGGGCGCGAACATCGTGGCGACGAGCCCACGACAACAGCCTGAACTTTGCTGATGCGGCGGAGCGGAGTGTGCCAGAACCGTGATCCGGCAGGACTGCCTGGTCGTTGGGTGGTTTCATGATTGTCGCCTCAGGAAGAGCAATTTGGAAACCACGAAGCAGGAGATGCCCGCAACCAGCAGAGCAACGCCTGCCAAAGCCGCAGCCGCCGGGCGACTGACGACTGTTTCGAGCCACCACAACATGCCGGCCGCAAGCAGGTAAAGCCCTGCGAGGATGAGGGGCACGGAGATCAGTAGGATCGCAATGCCCACCGCCAGATGCGATAGCGTGGCATGAACACGGTCCGCTTCCACGCGAAGAACGGAGCGCAGGTCCCGCCCTTCGGCTTCGATGAGATCGAAGACGCGCACGACAAACTGGGAGATCGCCTTCACGTTCAGCTCCTCGGTCGGAACAGCACGATGCCAATGAGCAACCCGACACCCGCGGCGATGCCGACGCTGGCCATCGGGTGGCGCGAGACGACATGCTTGAGCGAATCAGATGCTTGCAGAGCCGCGTCCTTTGCGCCGTGCAGTTGTTGCTTGGTCGCCTCCAGGGCGTTCTTGGCTTCGTGTTCCATCTCGGCAACTCCCGAGCGGGCGGCGTCCATGGCGCTGTGGCCGACACTTCGCGCGTCCTGCTTGAGAGTGTCAACGTCCTGTCCAAGGCGATTCATGTCGCGCTTGAATCCTGTTCCATCTCCGGTGTGTGAATGTTCCATGGTGTGTTTTCCTTCTATCGCATGATGCCGCGTTCATGCCGCACGCAATGCTCTTGCTTTCGATCGTGCCGATCTCAAGGCCAGATGGCTGCGCGTGGACATGAAGTGAGTGACGCAAGTCGGGCATTCGCGTGTTACGCGAACGCCAGAGAAGACTCCCCTGAACGATGGAATCAGATCGCGCGAACGCCAGGACCGGCAGGCCGCAAGTCGGGCAGGAGATCTGGCTTGGCAGGTCGCGGTGCAGTGGCTTCCGAGCCCGTCGAGATGTCGGTCGCTCGGCGATCCTCAAAGATCCCCTTGGCGATCCTCACCTCCTCCGCATCCTCCGCGTGCACCGAGATCAGGATGTTGCCATCCTTCACCTTGCCTTCATAGCGCTTTGCCTCGAGTTCGGGGATGCCCATGCCGATCAGCGCGCCCGCGATTCCTCCGACCGTTGCACCCACGGCAATTCCGCTGAGCGATGCCATGATGGGCCCGGCGGCAATGAAGGGACCAAGGCCTGGAATGGCGAGGAGACCGATGCCCGCGAGGAGGCCGAGGGTGCCGCCGATGACACCGCCAGCACCGGCGCCGATCCCGGTGCCTTCAGGCGCCTTGGTGTTCATTTCGTGCGCAAACTCGCGGGTGCTGCTCTTGTCGGGGAACAGAACGGAGATGTCGTTGTATGAGAACGACGCATCCTTGAGGCGTGTCACGATGTCGTCGGCCATGGATTGGGACGATGCGATGCAGAAGACGGCGGTACTCATTGAAATGCTCCTGGGGTGATTGGAACGTGTGCGTGTGATTGGAATGCACGGATTTGGTCTAAAGGGATCAGCTGGGCTTGACTTCGAGTTGGTTGTCCACGCTGCTGACGCCGGATGCTGACTTGGCCTTCAACTCGATTGCATCCTTTTCAGTCTGGCTGTTTACCACGCCCCGAAGCGTGACCTTGCCGGCCTTGTCGGTCACGATCTTGCAGTTCTGGGCGTTGATCGACATGGTCTTGTCGTCCATGATTGCGCGTCTGATCTCCGCGGTGATCTTGACATCATCGATGGACTGGGACTGGTCCATGGGCGACTTGGCGGTCTTGGCAGCGTCGCCTTTGTTGCTCGCGGTGTTGTCGGGTGCGGGCGGAGGGTCAGACCTCCGGTTGCATGCACCGAGGACGATGGAAAGGGAGGATGCGACCAGCAGGATGGAGCGAGAGTGGTTCATATGGATGACACTGTGTTCTGTCGCGAGATGCGAGGCGCGACGCCTTCGGTGGTGTTTCTGACGGCAATGACGCGTTGCGAGTCCGATGTTCCTGGATCTTCAATCGAAGACGCCGGCTTTCGCACGGCGCTCCCTATGGGGATTCTGCTCTGACTCACGCCCGACAGCGGGAAGTCAATTTACTTGGTCTTGGTCGTGGTCGTGTCTCGCGCCGCGAGTTCCACGCGGAGCCACGCGTCGCGCGTCGCCAGCTTGGCCTGATCCCACGCAAGACGCGACGAGCCCTTGGCCTTGTCCCAGCCGCGGCGCAGGTCAGATTCGACGTTGTCAAACGTCTTGCCGTCCGAGCCATGCGCCTTGTAGCTGTCCCATCCATATTGGTACGCCGGTGCGTACTGCTCCTGGGTCATCTTGGCGTCGGCATACGGCCGCTTCGAGTAGTTGTCCTTCCAGTACTGGGCTTCAACGGTCGGATTGATCGTGTTCGCGTGGGCGTTGCCCGCGGTCCCACTCGCCGGCGTGCTGCCCGTCGCGACTGCGCCGCTGGTGCCGATGTTCGTCGCGGCCTGAGTGGCTGCTGGCGTTCCGGCTTTGGTGTCTTGGTCCGTAGTAGGGGTAGCGGACGTGTTCGGATTTCCTGCTGTCATGACGTATCTCCTGAAAGGGCCGAGGCGGCTATTCCGCTCCGGACGGGGACTGACGGCTTTCAACTCAGCCGCCTCGAGTACTTCTTCATTCGTTCATTCCGTGCGATGGGGCGGCGCAGTCGCAGCACTGTTTTACAGACGCTGCTGCTGACGCTGGCTCCGTTCGTGGCCGAGACGACCTCGACTTCTTATAGACGACGATCCCGGCCGACGATCGGCCAGTCCGCCAGCACCCAGAGGATGATGGCACCGCTCCAGAAGCCGATGACCGCGCCGAGCAAGTGACCCTGGTATAGCGATACACACACGCCAACGAGGCAGAGTGCCGGCAGGACCGTCAGGACCCAACGCCAATGAGAGGTGCGTGTGGTGGACGTGAGGTCTGATTCGTCCGGCATATCTGCCCGAGACCGCTGACTGCTGTAGCTCTGCGCCATCGCCATGCTGTGAAGGGAATTGCGTCCACTTGCGGTTCGGGGAGCAGCCGACGATTCATGAGCACTGGTGCCATCTGAGCGGGACTCCCTCCCTAGCGCACCTCCTTCATTCTCCCATCCGCGCTCGCTGGCCTGAGCGGGTTGGGCGGCGGGCATGCGTTCACGACGTAGGAACTTTGGAGCATGACTTTCCATGACACGGCCTTCCTGGTGCGCAGCACCAACCCGACACAAACCCGTTCCACAGCCACAGTCCGTTGAGAACTGGCAGTAGCGGGACACTCATCGCCTCGCCCATGCGGGAGCGTTGTCGCCATCCAGCAGTACCGTGCGTGAGTTCTGGCACTCGACGGATCTGGCGATCCAGACACGCTTGCCGTCCACCGTTGTGCGACATGCATCGACCTTGACCGTTTCGCCGGCCTTGCACATCGGCTTCTGGTTCTCGATGTACGCCGCTGGGCCAAGCAGCACGGTTTCTTCGCGATTGTCGCTGCCATCGACCCGCATCCGCAATGCGTGGGCGGAGGCAGTGCCATTTGCAAACTTCATTTCGGTGATGTCAATCACCTTGCCGGTCATCATCTGCGATGAACCACGCTCCAGCGCCGCCACGATGCTGCCCTGTGCGCCCCAGGGGCCGGAGAGATCGCTCGCGCCGGAGTGGGATGGCGCAGGACTCTCAAAGCGGGGAGTTGGCACGCCAAACGCTCGATACACGCGCTCCGCGTGCGTGCCGTGATTGAGCGTCGCAACATCCGAAGGCGTCTCGAGGCTTGCGAGGATCATCTCCTTGGAAGCATCGATCTTGACCGGTCCTTCAATCGTCGCGTTCGCGACCGACCAGGGGATCAGCCGCTTGGTGTCGCTGATGCCCAGGAAGTTCTTGTTGGGATCGATCGACAGGAAGCCGATCTCGCCCGAGTTGCGATCGATGATGACATCGTC
>JALHOJ010000041.1:0-17083 GCA_022843045.1 Phycisphaerales bacterium | reverse complement strand
CATCGTCGATCTTGCCACATTCCTCGCCCCTGCAATCAACCTTCGTCCCCGGGAGCTGGCTCAGCAGCATGTAGCGGGAGTGCGGCAGGCTGTACCTGCGTCCGCCCGACTCGATTGACTTGAGCGCCCACTCGGCAGAGCCGTCGGCCTTGCGCAGGTTCAGGTCGCGTCCATTGGTGCGAAAGTGCGTCGCGGCGAGCAGTGCATCCGGGTCGCGAGGCAACGCGATCGTGTCAACCACGGCCTTCTCGCCACGCATCGGTGCAGCGGATGTGCCATTGACATACCAGGACGGGCCCAGGGCGACCCGCCTGCTCGCGCCGTCATTGGTCTTGATCGTGATGACGACCTGCTCGCCGTAGCTGCTGGTCCGCATTCGCTCGACGTTGGTGATCTCACCCTCGAAACGTTCCTTGGTCCGCATGTCAAGGCTGGTGGCGTATGGATCGCTCGCCGATGCGGCGTCCGTCGCCATGCGCTGATACAGCGTGTTCTGGTTCTCGCTGCTGGATTCGGCGGTGCGATCCTTCATCGCCTTCCAGTCCTGGGGTGAGTATTCCGGGAACTGGTCGAGTTGCTCGCTGGTGGAGGCGAGTAGGAAACGTTCCTTCGCGGCATCCCATCCCAAGGAGGCGTACGGAATGGCGATCTCACGCCGCCCCTTGCTCATCGCAACCGAGGTCTTGACAATCGCGTACTCGACGCGGCCCGAGCCGCGATCCATGATCAGGTCCGAGACCGTCGCGATCTCCTCGCCGTTGTTGTTGACGACGTCGCGGTCGGTGATCCGGTTGGCCGACCAGAAGTCCACGGTCGTGGCGATCGCCGCGGGAGCAAGGGAGGAACGCTCGGGAACCTGTGACATGACTGTGCCAGCCATGGTTGAGAGGAACAGCGCGCTGAGCACGCTGGTGTAAGTGCGGGAGAACATGGAGGACCTTCTTTCGATGTACCGATGAGTTCGGCACGGGGAGGGGAGAGAGCAAACCGATCACGGGTCGCGTGTCCCACTTCAGAAGTGAAGCAGGACTTTCGACTGGAACATGATCGCACGGAAGCGCTTGGTTGTCTAGAGAGAAAGGTTGCTCTATCGAGTCACGCCTGGGCCAAGCCTTCTCGGATCGCCAGTCGCATCAAGTCGGCGCGAGTGTCAACACCGAGCCTCAGCATGAGTCGGTGCTGGTGCGCGTCGACGGTCTTGGGACTGCGACTGATCTCTTTGGCGATCTGGACTCGCGTCATGCCCTTGCCGATCATGCGCAGGACTTCCACTTGGCGCGCCGTCAAGGTGCTCATCAACGTGTGAGGTTCATCATTGATCGCAAGCGCGGCGGGCGGAGCGGAGCCCGCGGCGTTGCTTGCCGCGCCCATTTGCGGCGATCGGCAACTCGCGGCCACGCGAGGGCCCAGCAGGAACGAACCCGGGCGGTTCTTTGCAACCTCGTAGATGCCCCGAATGATGTCGCGCAGGTCGTCTGACTTTGCGAAGTATCCCGACATGCCGGCGCGATACGACGCAGAGATGAATGAGTCGCGAATGTGCGCGCTGAGGACCAGTACTGGAACCTCCGGGTGGCGGCGGCGCATGCGGTCGCTGGTCTCAAAGGCGTCCGGTCCGGGCATCTCGATGTCCATGATCACGACATCAGGCCGCAGCCGCGACACTTCGGCTTCGAGCTTTGCCGCGGAAGGCAGACGCCCGACGATCTCGATGCCGCCATCCACGTCGAATCTGGCCTTGAGACCTTCGATCAGGACATCGTGATCGTCTACGCATAGCACGCGCAGGCCGCGAGAAGCACGATGCGAAGACGCATCGATGTCGGCGACAGTGGATCGGGTGACTCGTGCCGTGCGCGAAGCAGGCTCGGCGGGCACGGTTGGAGTGATCTTCTTCCGTCCTGATCGCATAGCTGACTCCTTCCGCATTACTGGCTCAGTGCCTGCCCAATCGTGTGACGAATCGCCTCAAAGTCCGCGTGTGGCGGAATCGACTTCGCACCAAGCGCTGCCCATCTAGCGGCATTCGCCTTCGACGGCGCGCCCACCAGCACCAGAGCACGGTTGGGGTGGCCCTTGCGCCATTTCGCCGCGCTCTTCATCGCCTTGGCCGACGCGTCCGTGACCCATACGTCCGCGTTGCCGGGCACACCCGGCGTGCCACGTGTGGTCTTCAATCCCGACTGGATCAGCACCTGTGACACCAACGCCGTGACGCGAGGATTGCGGATTGAGACGCGCGCGATGCGACTCGTCCCCTGTTTCGTCACTGCGAGCGTGCTCGAAGTTCGCAACGTCAGTACAACCGTCGTCCCCGCATTCGGCTTGGACTTGATCTGCAGCGAGCCGCCCGCGCGATCAGCAACCTTGCGAGCAAGCGGCAGTCCCAGCCCCGTGCCCATGCTGCGCGGCTTGGTCGTGAAAAACAAGTCCATCGCGCGCCGACGAATCTCCGGCGTCATGCCGCTCCCGTTGTCCGTGACGCCAAGGCTCACCGTCTGCCCGTCCGCAGATGGAGTCGCCCACACCTTCACCCGACCTCCCCGCTTGCGCGCCGGGATGGCTTCGCCCGCGTTGACGATCAGGTTCAGCATCGCCTGCGTCAGCCATTGCGGAGCCACCCTTACCGGCTGAAGCCCCCGCGGAATCGACACCGAGACGGCGACAGACTGCGGAACCGCCTTGCGCAGCAGATCACCAACTTGCTTCCACCATTCCGCCAGGTCCGTTGATTCCTCCGGGCGAAGCTTGGTCGCAACCCCGTCGGGGTCCATCGCCAGGAAGTGCAGCCCGTCGCTCAACTGCTGCAAGTACGCGACCGAACGCCTCACCGCCATGATGTGGGCCATCGCGCTCTCACCCATCCCGGCGTGCTCGAGCGCATCCAGGCGAGCCCGAATCGGCAGGAGCACGTTGTTCATGTCGTGCCCAAGCCCCGCGGCGAGCGTTCCCATCGCCGCCATCCGATCCACGAGCTGCAATCTCAGGTTTGCCGTTGCCAGCGCGCGAGTTTGCTCAGTGACGAGCATCTGAACCCGTGATCGTTCTTCAACGGTGTCCGCACCCACATCGATCTCGTTCGTCACGTCCCGAATGATCCCGATGAAGAACGGGGCGGTGTGCGGCGGCAGTTCCGCTCGCGACATCGACAGCTCGATCTGAAAGATCGTGCCGTCCTTGCGCTGGGCCGCGAAGCGACGAACGCGGTGCAATGACTTAGGCTTGTCGGTCAGGCGATAGCGATCGAGGTATCGATCCAGGTTCGACCGACGCGGCTCGGGGATCAACTCCTTGACATTGCGGCCTAACAGCTCAACCGCCGTCCATCCGAACAAGTGCTCGACCGAATCGCTCGCGGACTGGATGACTCCTGCGGCGTCCATCGTGATGATCGGGTCCAGCACTGGAGCGCGGCGAGGGGCGGGCGAAATCGCGCGTGCCGCTGCCGCTTGCGCGGGGCTGGACTTTCGGCGGCGTCCGCTTGAAGGCATCTGGTATTGTACGAACAACTATGTGATGGCTACGCCGTACGTGGCGCTCGACGAACAAATGGAGCACATTTCCCACTACGCATCCGCTTCACAGTGGGGCGATGATGTCGGTGCGAACATCACTGGGATGTTGTTGTTGCAACAGAGATGTTCCGTCTCAAGACGCAACGCTCGCACTCGCGGTCGTCCTGACCGAATAGAACGGGCTTCTATTGCAAGCGATCATGAATCAGTTCGCTTGCCATCTAGAAGCATCAACATTGGAGTCCACATGCTCGGCATCATCATCCTCATCGTCCTCGTCCTTCTCCTCATCGGCGCGTTGCCCGTCTACCCGTACAGCCGTAAGTGGGGCTATGCACCGGGCGGAGTGCTCGGCCTCATCGTGATCGTTCTCGTGATCCTGTTGATCCTCGGTCGCATCTAGCCCCCGACACCCGCCCGAGTGCAAGCCACGAAGGGCGGCGGCCATTCCGCCTCAAACTAGCTGGACATCCAACAGCAAGGAGGTCACATGCGCACAAATCTCGTCGTTGGTGTCGTCCTCATCGTCGTCGGCATCGCGTTGCTCGTCATGGGCTTGCGTGCATTCGACTCGTTCAGTTCGCAGTTCTCGAAGTTCTTCACCGGCTCGCCCACGGATCGCGCGGTCTGGCTCACGCTCGGCGGCATCGTCGCGCTGATCGCCGGATCTGCCCTGACGTTCCTGTCTCCACGCGGCACCCGCTCGTAACTGCACGCTCGCACCTCCAGGAGACTCGCGATGAGAAGGTCCCAACCAAGCTCCAGCATCACGGACGCACGTCTCGCGCTCTCTCGCATCTCCGCCGGGCGCATCGCTCGAGGGTCGGTGCCAGGCACGCGGGATCGACCAGCGGGTCAGTCCAAAGCAGTGCGCCTTACACCCACTCCAAGCGACAGTTGGCCGAGCGTGGAATCGCTTGATAAGCAGCCGCAGCCATCTGATCCTGTGCCGCTTGCGTGGTGAGCTTGTGTTAGCCACCAGTGATCGCAATACTCGAACGCCCCTGTGCGGGCACGCGAGCGACCCGACGCTGGCATCTGTGAAGGTCAAGGCCGGGCGAAGAGTGGGCTGACTGATGGTCGAATCGCCTCACTTCGGCATGGCTCTTGCCCAAGCTCGCAGCATCATTGTTTCGTCAGTGGCCAGGTCAAACGAGGCCTCCACGAGACGGTCGAGCGTGTCACGCTGCACCTCGTCAAGCCCGCTGTTGCGTCTCGTGGCCTCGACGCCAATCGCGTGAAGCGAGCCGATCAGGCCGGTGTCGAGTTGCGGCGGCGCAGGAATGGATCGCAGGTGCCCGATCTTCACCTGGGGCATGCCTTGCCGGGCGTCGCGGTATCGCTTGTAGTGCAACCAGCGAATGAGTGTTGAATTGAGGTACGCGCACAGCGACGGAGCGGTCCATGGTGCAACTGGAAACGCTGCGAGCAGTGAGTTGCGAAAGAGCAGCCCATCGTGCAGCGTGGCGATCGGATATCGAGCCGTCTGTCTCAGAACGATTGGAATCAGCGAGAATGCGTTCGCGTCAATGCTCCACGCGGCAAGGTCCGCGGGGTCTGCATGGAGCGAAGGTGGCAGCAGCGTGAACTCTCGAATCGTGCCGCCCTCGCGCAGCGCAACCGTGTGCGAAGCAGTGGGGCAGTCTGCCAGTCGTGCACGCATGGCCCTGTTCGTCTGCACGCCTCGCTCGCCGAAGCACCGCGGATCAACCGGAGACAGCATCGCCATGCGGGCGAGCAGTGCAGTTTCGAGGTGAGTGAGGTCGCCGCGACGCAGCGACCAGCACGCGCTACGTCCTGTTCGTGCCTCAATGCGGCCACGGCCCACCAAAGCCATGCAGGGCTGGAATACGCCTTCAAACGCCTCTGCGCCGAAGTCCGCAAGACAGGGCGTCACGTCGCACAGAGCGTCGAAAGCGGCTCGCGCTGGCGCGTATCCGTCCAAGTCCGACACCGAAGTCGGCACGATCAGCCCGACCATGCCGCCGGGCCGCACGAGTTCCGCCGCTCGTCGGATCATCATGGCGTGCGTCGTGCGATACCCCGCGCATGCCGGGTTGGTTGCTTCGACGAATCGTCGCACACCGGCGTGCAATGGTTGCGCCGCCCGCCCGGCGTGCGCGATCCAGGGAGGATTGCCCAGCACAACGTCGAATCCTCCTGACGCCACAGCCTCGAACTCGAGCGGCCAGTGAAAGAAGCAGTGGGTGCGAGCGGTCTGCTCGACGAACTGTGCGACGCGAGCATCAATCGCGCAGCCATCTGCGAGCGCTCTCAAGACATCGTCGGGCCGCCGAGGAGAGCCGTCGCCGGAGGACTGAAAGAATGCCGCGGTCCACGCGTCGCAGGCCTCCCGTGCGCTCACGGCGTGTCGTGGTGCGTGCGCTACGGCCGGGCTCGCGCCGGTATGGGCGGCGATGGACTTGGCAGGAGCAAGAGGCGGCACTGCGTCCATCCGCGAGACGCCAATCAGCGAGTCACCTCGCTTGATGCGATGATGGAGCAAGCGGGCGACGTCTGGATCACAGCCGCTCTCCAGCCACAACGCCACCCGGCACAGATCGACAGCCAGCGAGTTCTTATCGACGCCATAGACGCAGTGCTTGATCGCGGCACGCATCGCGTGATCCGCATCCCGCGCGCCAACATCCGCAAGCTCACGTCCCAATCGTCTCGCCGCACCGAGCAGGAAGTGCCCGCTGCCGCACGCGGGATCACAGACGCTGAGTGACAACAGCGCGCACTCTGTGGCATCGCGACTCGCATCGTCGCTTGCGAAGCGCCGTGCAGTCGTTGCCGCCAATCGCTTGCGAATCACCGGCTCCAGCGAGGAACGAATTACCTCGTCAATGAGCGCGGGCGGTGTGTAGTACGACCCGCTTGACCGTCGCGAGGATCCTCGCTCCAAACCAAGTCGCGGCGGCATCGTTGCTGATGCGACGCCTGAGCGATCCATTACGATCGTCGGGCGGTAGTCGAGCAGACTCTCATACACCGTGCCCAGCTCTTCAATGGGCATCGATGCGAAGTCTCGCGGCGTACCTTGTCCGATGCTCGAATCCACGCGCGCGGTTGGCCCCTTCCAACCAACCACAGACGCCAATGCCGCCCAAACATCCTCATCCGCCACCGACAACCGAGCCAGATCGTTCTCGCGGAGCAGTTCGCTTTCGAGCTTGGGCAGAATGAGCACGCTTCCCTGCGAGCCGTCATCACGCGGAGCCTCCCCCCCAACCTCGCGCAGCATTGCCACAGCGTCATGCATCAATCGCCAGAGCGACTGATTCCCGCCAAGCGCGGCGCCGGGCTCGAGCAGGCGGCGCAGCGGCCCGATCAACGGCCCATCCGGGCGGGCCTCCCCTCGACCAACCAGCCCTCGATCCTCGCATACAAGCAGAATGAGCACGCGATACACCAATCCGAGAAGCTGTCCGTAAAGCGCTTCGCCTGAAAGGTGCGAGGCATCGTCTTGAGGCAGCCGCACGCGTCGGCGTAACTCTTCATTCTCCGGATGACGCAGGATCCCATCGCCCAGCCGCTGAATGGCCAAAGCGACGCCCTCCCGCAGGCTGCTCGATCGCTTGGATGACACTTTGCGTGGCACCGCAGGTTGTAGCACGATTCACGAGCGAGCGTCCGCAGCCCCCTTTCCGGCCGCGTCATGGGGGCTAGGAAATGTCCCCTCGCATCCGTCGATGCTCTCGCGCGGTGGCCAGAATCTCGTTTGCACGCTGCTCCACGAGTCCAAGGCGTGCTGCGGGCTGGGCTTCCAGTTTCCACATGTCCTGGAAAGCGGTATCGAGCAGGTCCTTGTACTGCGGCCAGTTGGGCGTGGTCGGCGCGATGAAGGCGCGGGGGCTGCCGGCCATTGACGTGTGCAGGCGCACGCCTCGGTTTGCGTGAGACTCCAGAAACTCTTCGCTCACGCTGGCGAGGGGCGAGCCCTTGCAGTGGGCCGAGGCAAGCGCCTCGACGTTCTCGCGTCGCTGGGTGAAGGCGATGAACTCCATGCTCGCTTCGGGGTGCTTGGCTCCGCGCGGGATCATCAGCACGTCGGTGTCGATGCACGTCAGCGGCGCGGCATCGTCCACCAGCGACTCGTCCACGGGCAATGGCGCCACGCCGTAGTCCAAATCGGGCGCGAACGCCTTGATCAGGTTCGCCATCCACGGTCCTTGCACGACCATCGCGACCTCGCCGGTCAGAAACGCGCTCTGGGGCGTGCCGTAAGGCCCAAACCCTGCACGGAACTTCTCGACGTGCTCGATGCCCAAACGCCGCGGGTACGACTGCATCCATTCATACGCGGCGATGCTCGCGGGGCTCGCACAGGTCGCCTTGTCCGTGCTTTCGTCGTAGATGCCGCCCGCCGCGACTGGGCCGAACATCGCCGGCCAGACCCACGACCACCAGCCCGGCTCCATGTGCAGGAACCCCGCGCGGGCGAGCGGGCCTTTGCCCACGGGCGAACCGTCGCTGGTTGCAGCGAGCACTTCGCTGGCGGCGTCCAGTTCCTGGATCGTGCGCGGGGCGCGATCGGGATCGAGGCCGCGGGTTCGGAAGCCCGCCGCGTGCTCGCGAAAGAGGCCGCGATTCCAGAACAGGCCCAGCGTGCCGGCGGTGTTGATGATGCCGTACCACTTGGGCATTGCGGCGGATCCGGGCATCCGAAACGTCATGATCGGGCGCATGCCCGCCGACCAGTGCTCGAGCGTGAGGGCGTGGGGCTTGGCGAGGTCCTCGAGGGGCAGCACGGCGTTGGCTTCCGCGTACGACGCCACGTTGAACGCATAAAGCCCGAGGATGTCGGGCGGCGCGCCGCCCAGGATGCTGACCATCGCCTTCTGATGAATGCTGTTGGTCATCAGGTAGCGGACGTAGAGCCGATCCTGCGACGCGTTGAACGCATCGACGATCTTCTGCATCGCCGCGCCTTCGTGGCCGGTCCACTTTTCCCAGTAGTCAAGGATGAGCCGTCCTCGGGCCAGGGGCGGGTCGGTGGAGGGGCTGCGCAGGAGCAGGCCAAGGCCACCCGCCGCGAGCAGGCCAACGGCGGCGCGGCGGGAGATGGTGGCGGTGCGGGGCATTGATCAATGCCAAATGAACAGGCTACTTGGGCGGAGCGGTGGGCGACACAATCGGAGCGCCCGTTGCAGGATCCAGTGGCTTGGGAACATCAGTACGCGGCGCAGGACGAACGCCACCCGATGTGCCTTGAGGTGTGACACGATTTCGCTCTCGCTCTGAGTTGATTCGAGAGATCATCGCGTCCCACTCGGACTGGTCGACCAGAAAGCCGGTGGGTTTGCCAGTCTTTGGATTGATGATGCCCTGGGTTGGATCGAGCACTGCTCCCATGCCGCGAAGTTGCTTGTCCAAGCGTCCCCGCGGAATCTGAATGACCTCATCCGTATCGGTAAACCGAACAGTGAGCATCTCCTGCATGGACTCAGGGCTGTAGGGGCTGTCGCCCTGCGTGCGAAAAAAGTATGTGCCGATCGCGACGCCGAGCACCAAGAGTGCAACGAGCCATCCCGCCCAAGGGTTGCGGGCCATGTACTCACGAATCTTGTCAAGCATGGAGAATCCTTGGAATGTCGGGCTGGTTCAGAAGCGCGAATGTGTCTGAGCAGACCCTACTTGTAGTACAGGTGTCCCCAGTTGTAAAATGGCGGAGGGGCGCCCACTGGGTCCGGGCTTTCCTGATAGTCGTCGTACGCAAGCAGCTTGATCGATTGATCACCAAAAAGCAGATTGCTCTTGCCAACGTTGGCGCCACCCGGGTTGCCCTTGCCGCCCTGGTGTCGCGGAAACTCGTCGAGGGCATCCATCGACCACACGACGTACTGAGGCCACTTCAGAAGTCGCACTCGCTGGCCCGACACGCCGTACGGGAAGAAGAACGTGTTGCCAGCTTCCTGCAATGTGCCGGGCGTCCACGAGTCGTTGAACCAGTACTCGGTGTACAACGTGATCGGCTGGCTTCCGCCAAAGTTGGGGAATGGCTGGGAGAAAACCCGCTGCCCGGACTGAAGATACTGCACGTTCAACGGATCTCGCACACTCGAGAGGCCCTTTGCCGCGGGGCAGTTGTACGCGCCGCTGCTGGCATAACTCAGATAAGGATCGAGCGTTTCCACAACGCGAGTGTGCCAGAAAGGCGAGAAGGAACTGTCGCGGATGTTCGGAAACCGCGGATCCTTCTGGTCATCCAGATACATCTGGATGGCCAGTCCGATCTGGCGAAGGTTGTTCTGACAGATGGTGGTCCAAGCGGTGCGTCGCGCCGCGCCGAGCGAAGGTAAGACGAGCGAGATCAGAAGTCCGATGATCGCGATCACCACCAACAGTTCAATCAACGTAAAGCCCCGCCGACACTTTTGCGTGCTCTGACTCGTCGATCGCTCTTTGCCACTCATCATGACGCGACTCCATTTCGGACTATCCGTGGCCTGTTCGTCACTCCGACGCTCGGGGTTCCCGGAACCGGGCAGCACGACGAACGGCGGAGTAATCGCCGGCAGGGGTTTCGGATCAACTCATCGCCATTCTACATGAACTTGGGCGACTTTGCCAAGGGGAATTCTCGCCTTTGCCAAGGTTTCCGTGAGGACCCCGTCGGCCAGGGTCTCGCCATCGAGCGTGACCGTCGGGGCAACGGGCTTCCACTTGGCCGCGTCAAACCGCACTTCCAGCGTCCGACCCCGCCACGCACGGGTGAACGTCACCTGTCCCAACCCCGCCGGTGGTACCGGGTCAAACACCAGGCCCGTCTCGCCCGTTGGCGTCCAGACCGCTCGCACGCCAAAGACCCACTCCAGCAGCACGCGCCGCAGCCACGCGGCGGAACCCGTGTACCACGTCCAACCTGCGCTCCCGGGTTTTTCGCCCAGCGGGCCGTCGACGTTGCCGGGCAGCACATAGGGCTCGGCGTTGTACGCGTCGGGGTCGCCTGCACGCAGCGGCGGGGCGATGGACTTCCAGATGCGGTCGACGCTGGCTTGATCGCGCATTTCGCACGCCGCGGCGAGGGCCCAGGTCGCGGCGTGCATGTAGACGCCGCCGTTCTCGCGGCTGCCGGGGGAGTAGCGGGTGATGTAGCCGATGTCGGGATCGGGCTTGGTGTACGCCGGGGCGAGGAGGAGCGGGCCGTAGGGGGTGAGGAGTTGGTCCTTGACGGCCTGCCAGGCGCGATCGCGGCGGGACTGGTCGGAGGTTTTGGCGAAGATGTTCCAGGTCTGGGGGTTGAGGTGGATCTTGCCTTCGGGCGAACTGCTGGCACCGATCCACTCGCCCGAGTCCTTGGTGGCGCAGCGGAAGTAGGAGGACTTGGAGGATTCATCCCACGCGTGTTCGTTGATGGCCTTGATGAGCCGCTCGCGCCGGTCCTTGCAGGTCTGCGAGGCCTTGGCGTCGCCCAGGCGGGCGTGGATGATGGCCCAGTCACTGAGGATGTGGCAGATGAACATCGCGAGCCAGATCGATTCGCCCTTGCCATCGAGGCCCACGGCGGAGAGGCCGTCGTTCCAGTCGCAGGAGCCGATGAGGGGCAGGCCCCGCGGGCTCCTGCGTTGGAAGGCGCGTTCAATGGCGCGGTTGCAGTGGTCGAGCAGCGTGCTGGTCTTGGTGGACTTCTGAAAGCCCGCAGTGCGCTGCAGGATCCAGAGGTCGTCGGTCTCGCGGAGGTAGCTGGACGTCACGAACGGCAGCCAGAGGTAGTCATCGCTGCACTCGGTGTGGTTGCCGAAGTTGACGAGATCGTGCCACCAGTGGTTGACGCTGCCGTCCTCGAACATGCGTCCGGCGTGCAGCATGATCTGGCTTGCGCAGCGGGCCGGATCGAGCGGCAGCCAGATCTGGCTGTCCTGAAGCTGATCGCGATAGCCGAACGCGCCCGATTGCTGGTAGTACCCGGTGCGGCCCCACAGCCGGCCGCTGATGGCCTGATAGGGCAGCCAGTGGTTCGCGAGCAGGTTGACTTCTGGAGCGCTGGTCGCAACTTGCGTCGGCGCGAGGGTGTCGGTCCAGAGTTGGCGGGCGCTGGCGAGCGAGCTTTCTCCAAAGCCCGGCTCGCGGGCCTTGTCGAGCAGCGCGAGCACGCCTGAGTCATCGCCCGTCGTGTCCTGGTGCTTGCTCTGCGCGATGGCGATCACGAACTGAATTGTCACGCTTGCGCCGGGCGCGATGGTGAGGTCGCCGCCTAACGCTGCGCAGGCGTCGCCAAAGCGGCCGAAGTTGCCCGCCTTGGCGTCGGCGACGGGGGCGACGTCCTTGTGCATCGCGCGGGGCGACGCGGTGCTGCCGTAGCGACCGAGGAACGTGGCCTTGTCGGCGATGGCGAGGTCGCGTTCGAAGGGGCCTTGCACGCTGTGGGCCGCGACGTAGGGCCAGGGGACGTTCCAGTGTTCCTTCTCGCTGAGGCCCGGCACGTCCCACATGTTCTTGGTCGCGAGGATCGCCTTGCGTGTGGAATCGTGGCGGGTGGTGATGAAGAGGCGGTGGAACTCGCGCTTCACATCGGGCGCGACGCCGCACGTCCACTCGAAGTACGACGCGACGCGCAGCTTGCGTGTCGACTTGGTCGTGTTGGTGAGTTTGAGCCCCCAGACTTCGCAGGCATGATCGCGCGGCACGGTCAACGTCCACGACGCATCGATGCCGTGGGCGCTGGTTTCGAACGTGCTTGCGCCCAGTTCGTGCGTGCAGCGGTAGCGGTCAAATCGCGTCAAACAAGGCGTCGGCGCGGCGGACCAGATGTCGCCGGAGTCCAGGTCGCTGATGTACAGAAACTTGCCGTAGCAGTCGCGGACCAGGTCCATCTCCCAGCGCGTGAGGACATTGTGCTGGGCGTCGTCAAACCAAGAGAAGCCCCCGCCCCGATGGCTCACGATCAGGCCGTATCGGCCGTTGCAGATGACGTTGGACCAGGGGCGCGGCGCGTCGGGGCTGGTGATCGTGTACGCGCGAGCACTCGTGAAGGAGCCGTACTTGGTGGAGAACAAGGGTTCGGAAAGGGGCATCGCGGGAGTCTACCCGCGCGGAACTGCAACAGCAAAAACAAAACCGGCGCGCCACGAGGACGCGCCGGTTTCTGAATCTCAATCATGCCGTTCGCTCACGCGCACTCAAGCGCGGCGGCGACGGGCGGCAAACAGACCAGCCAGACCCATCGCGGCGACCGCGCCGGGGGCGGGGATGATCTGCACGCCGTTGTACACCATCGACGAGGAGTCGGCGATGAACGGGTTGCGCTGGTTCTGCATCTTGAAGCCCATGGTGGCGTTGGTGTGGCCGTTGATGCCATCGGGCTCGGTGCCCCAGAACTTGAAACCGCTGTCGTGCACGCCGGTCACGGCGTCAACGAACTGCAGGCGGTACGCGGCCTGAGGGCCAAGGTCGCCCGGGGCGTAGTAGGTCCAAGTGACCTGAGCGGTGGTGCCGAGGGTATAGGCGTTGCCCAGGCCGGTGAAGGGCAGGGTCGCGCCGAAGACGGCGACTTCGCCGTCGCTGGCGATCAGCAGCTGGCCTTCATCGTTGAAGCCCAGACCCGGGCGGGGCTGGACGAAGTCGATGCCGGCTTCCTTGCGGGGCGCGCCCGCCGGAGCGTTGATCGTGATGTTGAACTTGAGCTGGAAGCTCTCGCTGGCGTTGGTCGCCGCCTTGTTCGCGCCGCCGTCATTGGAGAAGTACGCGACGTGCTTGTTGGCGAAGTTGCCGGGCGTGCCAAAGGCGAACTGCTCGTTGAAGTCCACCGTCGTGCCGAAGCCGGCAATCGGGGCCACAGCGGGAGCGGGGTAGTTCGTGCCGTTGACCGTCAGGTTCGACGAGCCGAAGTCATTGAAAATACGGGTTTCGAGGCGATAGCCGTTGGAGCTCAACACACTGGCCGAAGCCCCAGCCACCATCACGAGCGCGGAAACGACACCAATTGCAAGTTTCATGTAACTCTCTCCTCACGCGCGGCCGGAAAGCTCGCGCAATGTGTCTCTCTCCGCCAGACGAACACGTTCACAAATGCGCGTGTGCCGCTGCGGTCCTATCAGAGTACGGGAAATTGAGCCACTGTCAACGCTTTTTCCAGAGAAATGCGGGCAGCCAAGCCGGAAACCCTCACGCAAGGCGAGAACCGGTCGAGCCGGCCTCAAACCAATGGGCCTCGCTCGTTCGCACGGAGAGTGAACATGGGGAACCGGGCGTTGGTGGCGTTGCCCACGGCAGCCTCGCGATAACTCGCATCGGACCCAACTGGCAAGTCATGTCCATCAGGTCCCCGAGCGGTTCGGTCATCACGGCGGTGACTTGAACGGAGGGCTGGCCGGTCGCTAAGGCAAACGCCTGAGGACGCAAACCCAGCGTGACGGCTTTCCCGACGTGCGGTTGCAACGAGCCCACGTGGGAAGCGTGCACTGGCAGCCGCAATCCATCGCCAAACGCGAATCCCAGCCCCTCTGAGCGAGCTTCCAGCACCCCATCGAAGAAGTTCATCGGGGGCATGCCGATGAACGCCGCCACGAAGCGGTTGGCGGGACGCTGGTAGACATTCATCGGTGTGTCACACTGCTGGATCACGCCGTCGTGCATGACGACGATGCGATCGCCTAGGGTCATCGCCTCTTCCTGATCGTGGGTGACGTAGACGCTGGTCGTGCGCAGGCGGGTGTGGAGCTGCTTGAGTTCGCCGCGGGTCGCGACCCGCAATTTCGCGTCGAGGTTCGATAACGGTTCGTCGAACAGCGCGACCTTGGGCTCGCGGACGATCGCCCGGCCCACGGCGACACGCTGGCGCTGTCCGCCCGACAACTGTCCCGGCTTGCGATCCAGCATCGAATCGATCGCGAGCATCTTCGCCGCGTCGAGCACGCGGCGATCAACGTCTTCGCGAGGCAAGCCTCGCAGCCGCAGCGCCATGGCCATGTTGTCGCGCACGGTCATGTGCGGATACAGGGCGTAGCTCTGAAAGACCATCGCGATGTCGCGATCAGAGGGCGAAAGGTCGTTGACCACGCGTCCGTCGATGGCGATTTGGCCGCTACTGATGTCTTCGAGCCCTGCGATCATCCGCAGCACCGTGGACTTGCCGCAACCGGAGGGGCCGACAAGGACCAGAAACTCCCCGTCGCGGATCGACAGATCGATGCCCTTCACGGCGTGGTGGCCGTTGGGGTAGGTCTTGTGGAGGTTGGAGAGTTGGACGGAGGACAAGGGAAAGCGAAAAGCAGCAAAGCGAAAGGCGAGAGTGAAAGCGCGAGCGGAGGTTACTTGGGGGAGCGGAGGTGGGTGTGTCGGAAGTCGAGGTTGAGGCGCTTCTGGGCGTCCTTGACGAAGGGATGGGCGTGGAAGAGCCGCCAGAGCAGGCCGGTCCGCGCGTTCTCGATGGCGAGGAGGAGCGGGCCTTGATCGATCGCGACGTGATCGGGCGCGACCCAGCCGGTGCTGGCGTTGAAGGCATCTTGGAAGCCGTATCCGCCGGTGGCGGGATCGGTCCAGATCGGACGGGACTGGTTCGCGGCGCTCCAGGCGCGATAGTGCCGCATCGCCGCGATGCTGCGGGCGGGGTCAAAGAGGATCGAGCAACCCACGCTGTACGGCGCGAGCGTGCCGTCGCCAAAGTCATCCTTCACTTTGAACTCGGTGTAGTCCACTTCGGGCGTTGAGCCTGGCATCGCGATCAAATTTGGGAACACGCCTGGCACGCCGTACCCGCTCGCTACATCCGACGCATTCAGCCCCCAGGCGTGCTCACCGAAGAACCCGTGGGTTGCGGACTTCTGCTCGCGGGCTTCAAGCGCCTTCAACTGGTGCAGCAGCACGTGCCGACGCGAGTTTTCCCACCAATCCACGCGGGCGCGACGAGCCACACCCAGCGATGCAGGATCATCCACGCCCAGCCCCGCGTAGTCGATCCAGCAGTGCGCGAAGAAGGACGTGAAGAGCGCACCCGACCACGGGAACCAGACCATCGTCCCCGTATCGCGCACCACGCCGTCGTGATCGGCTCTGGCGAAACTGCCCAATTGGCGGCGCAGGCGGTAGTACAACGCGGGATCGACGCGATGCGCGTCCTTGGGGGCCGCCGCGGCGAGGAACGTGACGAGCCGATGCTCGTCGCCATTGTCCAGCCAGCCAAAGGGCAGCAGCGCGCCGGGGCCGAGCGGCTTGAACTTGTCCTCGGGCTTCCAGCCCAGGCTGATGTAGCCGACGATCTTGGGGTCCTTGATGCCGGGCTGGCAGACGAACTGCGACCAGTTCGCGTCTTCGAAGAGCCCGTCCGCGAGCGTCTTGACCTCGCCGCCGAAGTACTCCGACGCCGTGAGCATGCCCGCAAAGAGCAACGCCGAATCGATCGTGCTTACGACGTGCTCATATGCCTCGGTCGGCTGCCCGGCGGTCTGCTGATCGACGAAGTGGTAGAACAGGCCAAAGCGGCGGTTCTCCGGATTATCGCGCAGGCTGCGCAGGATCAGTTCGGCCCGCGCGCGTCCTTGCTCGCGCGTGATCCAGCCACGCTCGACGCCCACGCAGATGCCCGAGAGTTGGAAGCCCACTCCCGCGACGCTGACCGTGCTCTTGCTGGTGCGGTCGGCGACCATGCCGGTCTTGATGCCCTTTGCAGGGTCGCAGGACGCCCAAAGGAAGTTGAACGCGCCGCGCTGGACGTCGTCGAGGAGCTTCTCATCTTCCGCGCTGAAGCGGTACGGCGGGATGCGGGCGTCGCTTGGGCGTTCGATCCGAATCGCCGCGGCCTGGTCCGCGACGCGCGGCGCGCTTGGCCCATCCGCCTGCCGAGCAGACGCGCACGCCCCGGCGAACCCCACGAACGCCGAGATGGCCAAAGCAGCGATGTAACGCACGTGCGACCTCCAAGAGCGACCTCCCGAGCCGCTCATCATACCGCCTGTTCTTCTGCGGCTTGGTCTGTGCCCTTACAGATTCGCCCCGTTGCTTTCGATCACGCTGCGGTACCAATGGAACGAATCCTTGGGCGTGCGGACTTGCGTCGCGTAGTCAACGTGAATCAGCCCGAATCGCTCGCGATACCCCGCGGCCCATTCGAAGTTGTCCATGAGCGACCAGTGGAAGTAGCCGCGGATATCAGCACCGTCTTCGCTGGCCCGGCGCAGTTCGCGCAGGTATCGGGTCGTGAAGTCGATCCGCTGGGGATCGTGGACCTTGCCATCCAAGTGCACCCAGTCCATCGCGGAGAGGCCGTTCTCGGTCACGACGATGGGCAGCTTGTACCGCTCGTGCATGAAGCGGGGGCCCCAGTACAGGCTCTTGGGCTCAACCGGCCACTTGAACGCCGTCATCGGATGGCCGTCCGCGCGCGGGGCGTACTCCACGCCCAGCTTGCCCCCCGCCGCCCGCACCGGCTGGCCCTCGTAGATGTTCACGCCGATGAAGTCGATGGGCTGACGCATCACCGCGAAGTCGCCATCCGCAAATCGCGGCGCGTGCTTGCCGTACAACTCGAGCAACTCGGCGGGGTAGTGCCCGAACACCAGCGGATCGTTGTACCAGGAGTTGTTCCACAGGTCGCGGGCCGACGGCACCCCCTCGCTGGCGAAAAT
>JALHOJ010000040.1 GCA_022843045.1 Phycisphaerales bacterium | reverse complement strand
GAATGAGACGGTGAGGTGTGAGACGGTGAGACGGTGAAAGACAAGTCGCGCCGTCGCGCATAGTCACTCACCGTCTCACCGTCTCACCGTCTCACCGTCTCACCGTCTCACCGTCTCACCGTCTCACCGTCTCACCGTCTCACCGTCTCACCGTCTCACCGTCTCACCGCGCCCCAACCGCCTCTTGCTTGTGCATTGTGCCGTTCGTGTGCACGGGGTCCGTCGCGGGCGCGAGGGACTTCTGGAAGTTCGCCAGCGCCTGCTGGGGCCAGACGTGCGCGGGCACGGGCGTGGTGCGGGCCGGGGCCTTGGGCAGGTCGTGGATCGTGCGCGGGCGCTTGGCACAGCCGATGGCGGCCTTCATGCCGCGGATCACGGTGCCCACGGCCTTGCGGAGTCGCTCGCCGCTCTGGACCTTGCGGATCTGGAAGCCGTCGACGGTGAGGAGGAACAGCGTTGAGCCGCGGAACCAACTGCTGGGCACGCCCGTGGGCACGATCGCGACATCGGCGTGCTGGCCCGTGAGGCCGCGCCAGAAGGCCTTGATCATGTCGCTCTTGTGGTGGCTGCCCAGGCTGCGATGGTGCCAGTACTTCCAGTCGGCGGGCTTCTTGACGCCCAGGGCCTCAAACTGCTCCTTGCTGCCGGGCAGGTCCTTGGCACGCAGGAACATGAGCGGGTGGACCCACAGGCTCGCGCCGGTGCCAAACTTGCCCATCTCTTCGCGCACGGCCTGGGCGAGTTCCTTGTACGGCCGCACCTTGGTGCTCTGGATGATGGGCATCATGCCGCCCTTCATCTGATGGCCCACGGTCTTGCACGCCGCGGCGTCTTCCAAGCCCTGCAAGTGCAGTTCGGCGAGTTCGTCCATGCCCGTGATGGTCTGGCCCGTGGCCCGCAGCACATCGACCAGTGCGCGGCGGAAGCGGGTCTTGGCGCCAAAGCCCATGCAGTCGATGGGCGCGTAGGCGTTGCGAGTCGTGTAGTACCGCACCCAGGTCTGGAACTTGCGGTTCCAGAGCGGATGGCCCACCTTGCTCCGCGGCACGCCCACGATCCGCTGGCCGGTCTTCTGGCGCATCTGCAGCATCCACTCGACGTCGTCGCCATGGATGAAGATGTCGGGCATGAGGCCGGTCTTCTCGACCGCCTCGCGCCGCGTCAGGGTGCTGCACGCGGCGAGGTAGTGGGCATCAATCAGGCGGCGCTTGTCCACGTCGCCTCGGGCCGCGGGAACGAAGAAGCCGTTCTTGGGCTCCATGCGTCCGCCGATCTCATAGGTGACGCGCGAGACGATGTCGATGAGCGCGCTGCCGGCGGCGCAGACGTCCTCGTGCTTGACGAGGGTGCGCAGAAGATGCCGCAGGCTCCGCTTGGCGACGCGGACGTCGCTATCCAGCAGCCAGAGGAAGTCGGCAGGCGGGAACTGGCTCGAAAGGCCCTCGCCCGACACCACCCGGGCCATGCCGCGGGAGAAGCCACCCGCGCCGCCCGTGTTTTCGGAGAGGCGATAGTGCTCGACGATGACGTGGGCGGGGGTCTTGATGGTGTTGAGCGGAACGGGCGAGTTGTTGTCCACCAGCACGCACCAGAGCGTGATGGGACGGCCCGCGACCGGGCGAAGGTCGAGCTTGCCCAGGTCGGCAAAGAGCTTCTCGAGGTCCTCCCGGCGTTGGTATCCGGGGATCACCACCGCGACGTACCACGGGGTGGCATCGACGGCGGAGGGTTTGGTTTCCATCAGGAGATCGCGGGCATGGCTGGGGGCTGGGCTTGCAGTTTGGTCCCCGAGTCGATTCTGTCCGTGCATAGGGGGCAAGTATATGGAATCGCGCGGAACTTGCGACCGCAGGCGCGACGAATATTGGCGGGAAAGCGGGGTCTTGGCCCGTCGGGCGTCCCGGACGAAGACCGATTCGAGACAGCCCCCTACCCTTCGCCCACGCGACCGAGGGTCGCCCCCTGCCTCGGGCGTCGAACGTCAATGTCCGGTCCTCCATGACGCCCGCCAGCACCAAACCTCCAAGGAGTGCAGAGTCGTGAGTGCATCACCCATTGTGGATGTCGTCGCCCGTCAGCCTCGCGCCCGCGGGGTCCTCTCTCGCGTCGGTCGGCTGATGGTTCGCCAGGTTCGGACGATGCTCGGCTGCGGCCTGCCCCGCACCAGTTCGCTGGATCGGCTCGAAGAGCGCAGCCTGCTCTCGACCTCGCCCTTGCCCACGCTCAGCCAGTTGGAAAACCAGAACAACGCGGTGATCCGCTTTGAGACCAACTTCGGCGAGTTTGACGTCGAGCTCTTCACCTCCGACACCGCCGTCGCCACCACCGCCAACAACTTCCTGAACTACGTCACCAGCGGCCGCTTCGCCGAGACGTTCTTCCACCGCTCGATCCGTCGCGGCACTGGCCCGGGGGCGTCGGTGATCGACGTGCTCCAGGGCGGGGGCTTCTCCTTCAGCAACGACGCCGGCTTCACGCAGGTCTCCACCGACGCGCCGATCCCGCTGCAGGTGGTGCGTCCCAACGCCGAGCGGACGCTGTCGATGGCCCGAACCAATCAGGTCAACTCCGCCACCAGCCAGTTCTTCATCAACACGCTCGACAACACCACCCAGCTTGGCCCGGGCGGCGTGGATCCCAACGGCTACGCCGTGTTCGGACGCATCATCCAGGGCTGGGACAGCGTCATCGCCATGCGCAACCTGACCGTGCGCGACCTCAGCAGCGACCCGGCCTTCGCGGGCACGGGCACGCTGTTCAGCACCGTCCCCACCACCGCCGCGTACAGCCAGCAGTCGGGCGTGCGCGAGAACGCCCTCGCGACGATCACCAACGCCGAAGTCATCAAGACCGCGGACGTGCCCGGGTTCTACACCATCGAGCAGGTCATGCCCGAAGGCTGGCGCAGCACCTTCACCACCGACAGCATCGACCTCTACAACCCCAACAGCATCACCGCTTCCTACCAGATCATCGCCCACTACGAAGTCTCGGGCAAGAACACCCTCTTTGAGGACGGCACGCGCGACCGCGTGATCGCCTCGGGCCTGCTCAACGGCAGCCAGCGCACCCGCATCCGCCTCTCGGATCGCACCGACACCAACTTCGTCGCCCCCGTCCGCCTCGACGAGGGCTACGCCCTGGTCCTCAAGACCGCCTTCGCAGAGAACCTCACCGACGAACTGCCCTTGACCGCGGAGATCGTCCGCAACGACTTCAACTCGCAGGTGCAGGAGTCGTTCATCAACCTCAGCCCCGACGACGGCGGCCTTTCCACCGCCCAGCAGCGCGAGTGGCTCTTCCCCCGCATCGAGCGAAACCCCCTCAGCCTCGAGTTCCTCACCTTCTGGAACCCCAACGCCGTCGACGCCCCCATCACCATCAACTTCGTCACGCCCGAAGGGCCGCGCACCTTCAACATCACGCTCAACGCCTACCGCCGGGGCGGCTTCGGCCTCGCCGACAACAGCCTGCCCGAAGGCATCCTCGCCGCACGCGTCACCAGCACCCAGCCCATCGCCGTCTCCCTCAGCGACTGGGACATCGCCGCCGAAGGCCAGGACGTCTCGCGCACGTCGATGCCCGGATTCCTCGTCAACGGCACGCCAGGCGGCGGCGCGATCGTCGGGGGCATCGCCCAGGTCCTGGGCAGCACCGACGGCAAGGGCGAGATCTCGCTCTACAACCCCACCAGCCAGTCCACCACCGTCAACCTCACGATCTACAGGGGCGATGGCAACGGCCCCACCAGCCAGGCCGTCACCGTGCTGGCCCGCCAGCGCGTCGCCGTTGATGTGGGATTTGGCCTGACCGACAACCAGGCCGCGAGCGTGATGTACAACTCCGGCTCGGTCGCCATCGCCGCCCAGTACACCTGGATTCCCCCCGCCAACCGCAACGTCGCCAGCAACAACCGCGTCGACGGCGCAGCCACGATGTTCCGCACCAACCACGCGTCGGGCGTCGTCTTGGCGGGCGAGTTCAACCCCACCCTGGGCAACACCGGCTTCCGCGAGACCATCAGCCTCTTCAACCCCTTCAACGAACAGATCGGCTTCAGCATCGCCTACCGCTTCACCGACGGCACCCAGATCCAGGCCTCCACCGGCAGCGCCATCGTCGCTCGCGGACGGGCCCAGTTTGACACCCTCAGCTTCGCCAACGTCGTCAGCAAGATCAACTCGGGCGCCGAGTTCCGCAACTACACCATCCTCGTCTCGGGCGGATCGCCCAGGCCAACCGCGCAGGACGGCTTCACGCCCGGCATCGTCTCGCTCTTCCGCGACGACACCCGCCAGTCGCGCACCATCCTCTCCAACGGCGACCAGATCCGCATCCTGACGCAGCTCAGCGCCCCCGACATCATCGGCTCCGCCCCAGGCGCGACCGGCTGAGCCCCGGGCCCTTTCCCGCCACGCGTCCACAGTCCTTGCAATCTAGCCCCAGGCACGCCAACCGGACAAGATGACCCTCTCGCGAGTCGTGTCATCTTGTCCGGTTGCCATTTGCCGGTTCGCGGGAGTTTCCGTCCCGCTCCTTCCTCGCCTCCTCGGCACGCCTTCAATTGCCCCTCATGGTCCGGCGAGATCAGTTCGGTACGCGAGGCGCGGGCGACGGCGTGCTGCGTCGCCATCCCAACGCGTTCTGGGCTTTCGCCCGGGCGATGCTGCGATACCGCGCGCAGGTCGCCTGCACCATCATCCTCTCCGTCATCTCCGCCCTCACGCTGGGCGTCGGGCTGGTGGGCACCACGCCCGTCCTCCGCGCCATACTCCAGGCCAAGAGCAACATGCAGGTGCTCGCGGGCGACTGGAACACGCGGATGGACAAGTCCGCCCAGGTCTTCCCCCCCGCAGGCTGGCTGCGCCTTCCGCCCGGCACGATCGCCAGGCTGCCCACCGACCCCTTCGAGAGCCTCGCGTGGATCATGGGCGCACTGGTGGTCCTCACCATCATCGGCGCGACGGCCACGTTCCTGCACCAGTATCTCTCCCTCACCATCGTCAACCGCACCATCACCAACGCACGCCGTCGCGCCTTCCAGGCCGTCCTCCGCGCCCCCCTGCGAAGCGTCATCGCCAGCGGCCCCACCGACGCCGTCGCCCGCATCGTCAATGACAGCACGCAGCTCGCCGGCGGCCTCAATGTCCTGCTGGGCAAGACCGTGCTCTCCGCCAGCAAGGGCGTCGCGGGATTCGCCGCCGCGTTCTTCCTGAACTGGCGCGTCAGCGCGGTCGCGCTGCTCGTGACGCCCCTGCTCTACACCATCATCAGGAAACTGGGCAAGCGCATCCGGCGGGCCAGCGAACGCGCCCTCGAAGGCCAGGGCGAACTGCTGGGCGTCGCCACCGAATCGCTCCAGGCCCTGCGCGTCGTCAAGGCCCACGACGCCGAGGCGTTTGAGAGCGGACGCTTCCATCGCGTCAACAAGCGCGTGTTTCACGAACTCAACCGCGTCCGCACCGCCCGCGCCGTCGCCAGCCCGCTCACCGAAACCATCACCCTGATCGCCCTCTGCGGCATGACCCTCGTGGTCGCCAAGGCCATCCTCTCCCAAGGCATCGACCCCGCCACCTTCATCATGGCGATCATCTGCCTCGCCGTCGCCGGCGCAAGCTTCAAGCCCCTCACAGCCCTCGTCCACGACATCCAGAGCAGCACGCCCGCGGCAGAGCGACTCCGCGAACTCATCCTCCGCGCCCCCGAGCCGGGCCACGAACGCAGCCTGCCCGCCCTGCCCCGACACCAGAACGCCATCGAGTTCCGCAACGTGACCGTCACCTACCCGGGCCGAGACGAACCCGCCCTGCGATCCATCAACCTCACGATCCGCCACGGCGAGCGCGTCGCCTTCGTCGGCCCCAACGGCAGCGGCAAGACCACCGCCCTCAGCCTAGTCAACCGCATGTTTGACCCAGACCAAGGCCAGGTGCTCATCGACGGGACCGACATCGCCATGGCCAAGGTGCGAAGCCTGCGAGCACAGGTGGGCGTGGTCACGCAGGAAACCGTGCTCTTCCGGGGCAGCATCCGCAGCAACATCACGTATGGCGCGACGGGCGTGGACACCAGCGACCAGGCCGTGATCGCCGCGGCCAAGCGGGCCCGCGCCCACGACTTCATCCAGACCCTGCCCCAGGGCTACGACACGCCCGTCGCAGAGCAGGGCCTGAGCCTCTCAGGCGGCCAGCGCCAGCGGATCGCAATCGCCCGCGCGATCCTCCGCGACCCCGCCATCCTCATCCTCGACGAAGCCACCAGCATGGTGGACGCCGAGAGCGAGGCCCGCATCGCCGAGGCCCTGGCGGAATTCAGCAAGGGCCGCACCACGCTGGTGGTCGCACACCGCCTCAGCACCGTCGTGCACAGCGACCGCATCGTGGTGTTCGACGCCGGCCGAATCGCCGACGTGGGCACGCACGCCGAACTGCTGCAACGCTGCGGCGTGTATCAGCGACTCGCGAAGGATCAGTTGTTGTAGACCCACTACTTGCCGCGACCAATGAGGTAGTAGAGGATCAACCCTGCCAGCGGCAGCAGCAGCACAACGAGAATCCACAAGATCTTGGAGCCAAGGCCCCGGGAGCTCTTGACGATGTCCACCACCGCGATGATCCACAGGATCAGGTGCAGCAGGCTGAGCAGGCCGTAGACGGAACTGGGCATGGCAAGGCTCCTTGGTGAACCATAGCGACCAGACACGCGCGTTTCGTCACGCCAGCTCCTAATAGCCCATCAGGTGTTCCACACCTTCCACCAGGATGTGCAGGATCAGCATGTGCAGTTCCTGAATCCGATCACTCGTCTCGCCCGGCACAACCATCGCGGTACCGACGCGCTTGCCCAGTTCGCCGCCGCCCTTGCCCAGCAGGGCGATGGTGTGGGCCTTGGCCGCCTTGGCCGCGTCCGCCGCGCGGAGGCAGTTGGGCGAATTGCCGCTGGTGGAAAGGATGATCACCACATCCCCCGGCCTGGCGAGAGCCTCGATCCATCGCGAGAAGACATGCTCAAAGCCGTAGTCGTTGGCGACGCACGAGAGATGCCCGGGGTCGTTGCAAGCCAGGGCCGGCAGAGGCGGGCGATCCTTGCGAAATCGGCCCGTGAGTTCCTCCGCGAAGTGGGCCGCGTCGCAGCAACTGCCGCCATTGCCCACGATCAGGGCCTTGCCACCGCCCTTGAACGCGTGCGCGAGCGTCTGGGCCGCAGCCTCGATCCGCTGCAGCGTCGCTCGATCCTGGAGCATCGCATCCAGCACGCGATGGGCCTCGCGCAGGCTCGCGAGAGCGGAGAAGGGGTTGGAGGCTTGCGAATGGGGCGTGTTCATTGGGGGGGGGCGGGGGCGGGAATAGGAGCGGGCGTCACAGGGTTCGTCGCAGCAGGCTGGAAGATCTTGAGCGCGCCCAGCAGGTTCGCGCGATCATCGGTCCACAGGTCCTGCCTCGCACGCGGCTCGACGCTGCGCCACCCGGGAACCTTGCGGAGAAACTCCAGATCGCTCGCATCGCGGGCGATGACCATCCACGTCGAACCGATCTGCCCGGCCCGCTCAGCCTCGACGCTCAGGTCGCGATTGTCCCGCATCATCGCCGCCAGCCCAAGATGCTGCACGATTCTGGCCAGCGGGCTGGAGAGATCGTAATAGCGATTGGTGATCTGCACCGTGATGACCCCGCCCTTGCGCAGGCGAGGCAGATACGCGTCCTTGAACGCCTCAACCGTCAGCAGGTGCATCGGCACCGCATCGCTCGAGAACGCATCCAGCATGATCACGTCATAGCTGCCTTCGGGCTGCTGCGCGATCATGATGCGCCCGTCGCCCTCCACACCAGACACCTTCGCGGGGCTCTGATACACGAACGTGAAGTACTCGGGATTCCCCGCGATCCGCATCACGGCGGGATCGATCTCAAAGAACGTGACCGTCATCCCCTTCTGCCCATACGCCGCCAGCCCGCCCGCACCCATCCCCAGAATCGCGATGTCCTTCACGCGGTTCTGCGTGATCATCCCGATCAGGATGTCGCCCGCGGGGCCCTGGGGCATGTAATACCCGCGCGGCATGACCCGCTCGGACTCAGGCAGCCACTGCTGGATGCCGTGGTTGGTGGTGCCGTGCACCAGCTTGCGCCAACTCCCCCGGGGCGACTGCGTGACGCGATGCACGCCAAAGAACGTCCGCTCCGTATGCAGCACGCCCTTGGCGCCATAGATCAATTGATTGGCCGACAGCAGCACAAACAGCGCAAGCGCCGCCCGCCGAGGCCCGGGCCAGAACAGGAACACCAGCATCAGCACCATCGGCGGCACGACCCGCAGCATCGTGGCCTGGTCCGCGGAGATCGTGCGTTCGTTGGCGAGGATGTGCCGCTCCAGTGCCGTCATCAGCACGAACATCGACAGCGCCGCACCAACCACGAACACGGGCGAAGCCAGCTTGCCAAACGCCGACTTGGCCTTGGCCTTCAGGCTCTCGCCCGCAGGCTTGGCAACCCCAGGCACCAGCAGCAGCGCGACCGCGAGCATGAGCGGGTACTCGAGCACCGTGTCAAACACGCGCGGGGCCAGCAGGCCGTTGAACAGCCCGCCCAGCACGCCCCCCACCGACAGGCACAGATAAAAGTCCGTGAGCGCGCTCGCGCTGGGACGCGCATCAGAAAGCAGCTTGTGGCACATCCAGGCGCAGCACCCAAACGCGCCCACATGCAGCAGCATCGCGACGTAACTGGGAATCAGCGTCGAATCCAGCATCGTGACCGCGACGGGCAGCATGAGCAGCAGCATCGCCACACCGGGCTTGCGCGCGGGCGTCTTGATCCGGGTCGCGAACGCCAGCACAAAGCTCAGCAAGTACAGCAGCAGCGGGATCGACCACAGCAAAGGCAGCGACCCGATGTCGGTGGTGATGTGAAGCGTGACGCCCAGCAGCAGGCTGCTGGGAACAAACGCCAGGAACGTCCAGCGGATGCGCTTGCCCCACGAGACTTCTTCCTTGGGGGCCGATGACGCACTGCCCGGCGCATCGGGCTCCGGCGCGGGCTGAGCCTTCATCCGCTTCAGCGTGACGAACCCCGACGCCAGCACCAGCACCAGCATCGCTCCAAACCCGATCGAGAACGCCCACGTCTGATCCTTCAGCCCCAGCAACGGCTCCAGCACGAACGGATACACCAAGAGCCCCGCGATGTTGCCGATGTTGCTCGCCGCGTACAGGAAGTACGGATCCTTCGCGCTGGGGTGGCCGGTGTAGCTGAACCACCGCTGCAGCAGCGGACTGGTGGTGGCAATCACAAAGAAGGGCAGGCCCACAGTGATCGCCAGCGTCCTGAGCAGCCACAGCACCGGATCATCCGCTGCGGTGGGCGGCTGCATATCCACGGGCGGGGGCAGCGTGTACGCCGCGACCAGCAGCAGCACGGCATGGATCGCCAGCTGCACCTGCACGCGCAGGCGCGTGCTCAGGATGTGCGTGTAGAAGTACCCAAGCAGCAATGCCGCCTGAAAGAACAACATGCTCGCGATCCACACCGACGGCGCACCACCCAGCTTTGGCAGCACGATCTTGGCCGCCATCGGCTGAATCAGAAACAGCAGCAGAGCCGCGGCGAGAATCGCACCGGCAAAGAGTCCGAGCATGGGGCGAGGGTAGGAACGGGCGTGGGAGCGGCTGGCGGGGCGGGCCGGGGGCGGGGGGGGCTACCAGATCAGCACGCTGAGGACATCCGAACGCTGGTCGGTCCAGAGGGGCAGGTCGGTGCGTGCGAGATCCGTGGGCGTGCGCCAGAAGACGTTGCTCGCGCGAAGACCATCCAGCGACCCAGATTCGCGCGCCAGGGCGAACCACCACGACTCGGTCTTGCCTTCTTCGATCTGTTGGCGGGTCACGACGACATCGTCGTTGTCAAGGGCGGCCAGGCCCAGGTCCTGGGCATGCCGGCAGAGCACCGGCGCAAGGTTGAACGCGCGGTTGGAGATGTGCAGCGCGAGCACGCCGCCCGGCGCGAGGCGAGAGAGGTACAACTCGACGGCTTCGCGCGTCAGCAGGTGCGTGGGGATCGCGTCGGAGGAGAAGGCGTCGATGACGATCAGATCAAACGAGGCCTCCGGCTCGCGCGCCAGCGTGTGGCGACCATCGCCCACGACGGTGCGGAGCGTCGCGCCGCGGGCGCGCGCGTCGGCGAGGAACGTGAAGTACGCGGGATCGTCGGCGATGGCGATGACGCTGGGATCGATCTCGAAGAAGGTGAAATGATCGGCGGGGCGAGCGAACGACGCAATCGCGCCCGTCCCCAGCCCCACCAGCGCAACGCGAGCGGCGGCGTGCTTGGATTGTGTCGCGTTCAGAAGCGAGCCCACGGGGCCCGAGGGGTGGTAGTACGTGCCCGGAACCACGCGGAGGCGTTCGGCGTCCGGGTGCGTGGGCGCGGCTTGGATGCCGTGGACCGTGGTGCCGTGCAGCAGCAGGTGAAAGTCGCCGTCGGGCGTGGTTTCGACGCGGTGCACGCCAAAGAACGTCCGTTCCTGGTGCAGTGTGGGACGCTGCGAATAGGTGTACTCACCCGCAACCAGCGCGCCCGCGAGGGCAAGCGGCAGCAGCCAACGCGGGACGCCCCGTAGACCCGCAATGCTGGTCGCACGGGCCTCCCAGAAGAGCAACACGCCAAGGGCCATCGTCGGCACGCCCGCGACGAGCAACGATGCCAGCCAACGAGGCAGATCCAGGCGATCAGCGAGCATCGCGAGCGCAACGACCGCCCCCGCCGGCAGGAGCGCTGGCACGCACCATCGGAGGAATGTCGCCGGCAGCCCAACGCGATCTGGGCGCGATTCGTGCGAACCGATCGCGTGCGACTGTGCGAACGCGGAACGGGCCAGCGCGAGCGCAGCAAGCGCAAGCGGGTACTCGAGGATGCGATCAAAGAGGAGCGGCGCAAGCAGGGCGTTGGCTACGCCGCCAAGCACGCCACCGACGGCGATCGCGAAGTAGAAAGTGGTCAGATGCTCGGGCGCGGGGCGAAGGAGCGCGAGGCTGCGGTGGCAGAGCATTGCCCCAACGCCAAAGACCAGGACGTGCAGCGCGAGCACGAGCAGCACCGGCGTGCGGGCGTGCATCAGCATCGCCAGCGTCAGCGTCAGCAACGGAATCGACAATGCACGGCTCCAGAACGAGGCGTCCTGCCACCAGCGCGGGCGAGCGCCCTCGGGCGCGAAAGCCAGAGCAAACGTCAGCAGGTACAGCAACAGCGGCAGCACCCACAGCAGCGGCACAGGGGCGATGTCGGTGGTGATGTGCTGCGTCAGGCCCAGCATCAGGCTGCTGGGCACAAAGGCAAGCGAAGCCCAGCGCAGCAAGTCGTGTCGATCGGGCCGGGCGCTGGCCGCGGAACGCGCCGTCGCCGCCACGCACGCTGGCGCGGAGCGGTTTGCACACCAGGCGCACACGCCGACCAGCACAACGAGCCCAGCCATCGCGATCCCCCACCACTGCCACTGTTCGCGCTGGTTGAGCACGCGTTCGACCACGAACGGATACGCGAGAAGACCCGCCGCGCTGCCCAGGTTGCCCGCGACGCTGAGAAAGTACGGATCACCCGCGCGAGGATGCGAGGTCAGACTGAACCATCGCTGCAGCAAAGGGGACAGCGTCGCCATCGCGACGAACGGCGCTCCGACCCAGGTTGCAAGCGTCGCAAGCACCCACAGCATCGGCGGGGTCGCCGCGCTCGCCGGCGCGTCGGGCACGGGCAAGCCAATCGCCACCACCCCGCCCGCGGCGAGCAGGCCGAGTGCGACCCATCGTCTTCCCGCGACCCCGCCGGCGACAAGAAAGTGCGCGATGGCGTATCCAAGCAGCAACGCCGCCTGGAAGAACAGCATCGCCCCTGTCCACACCGAGGGCGACCCCCCAGCAAGAGTCAGCAGAGGCTTGCACGTCAACGGCTGAACGACAAACAAGAGGCCGGCGGCGAGGAACGCCGCGGCCATGAAGAGGGCGACTGTGAACGCGATTCCTCGCGGCTGTTCCTCGCGGCGTGCCATCACGTCTGCTCGTCATTGCTGCCAGTCAAGGTTGCTGGTCACTGCTGTTCCGTATTGAGGTCCTTGGGAGCGCGACGCTCGAGTTCCGCCGCAAGCCACCGTCGATGTTGCTCGATGCCGTTGGGCATCGGGAAGAGCACGTCAAAGGGCTTCCCGCCCACCTTCGCCTCCTCGTCGACCATCGGCTTGTACATCTCAACCAGTGCGTCGTACACCCAGACTCGCAGCTCATCGGGAGCCGCGAAGTACACCGACTGGGCGTCCTCGTTGTATCCGCCCTCGCTCATGCCCACCGTCTGCATGAACTGGAAGAACATCGTGCCCGCGAGGAAGTTCCAGTTCTCGTCGAGCTGCTCCATCCGCCCGATGTCGCGGCTCACGGCCGTGCGACGCAACTGCTGCTGCATGAAGTAGAAGTGCCAGCGCTTGGCGAACTCATACTGCTTGATGAACAGGTCCTGGTCGCGACCGAGCAGCCCGCTCGCGTACGCGCCCATGAGCGCCCCGGTGACCTGCTGGACCATGATGGTCGGACGAGTGGCGGAGTCCTTGAGCTCGTCCTCCGCGAACCGATCCAGGTCCGCGAATCGCTCGATGCGCCGCTCCATGTCCTGCAGGTTCTGATCCGCGAACGTGCGCAGCTCCTTCAGCCACTTCTCAGCCAGGCGTCGCTCGCCCCGGCGGTAGTGGAACAGCGTCACGTCGATCATGAAGTTCTCGTATCCAGCCGAAAGCTGGCTGAAGCCCCGCTCGCGAGAGAGCTGGTTGATGTTCACCAGCCGCCCCGTCGCCCCCTCCCGGGCATAAGAGCGCATCCGCATCTCGTCCAGGACCGCTCCGTACGCGTCGGCGAAGTGGGGATTCGGAATCGCTTGATAGATCGTGTAGTCCCCCATGATCGCGGCGCGAAAGTCAAAGTAAATCTCGCCCGAGCGGAACAGCTCCTGGATCGACTGAACCACGATGCGGTCCGTGTTGACGAAGTCAAAGTCGCTGCGCCGGTCGTTGAGGCCGTCCACGAGTTCCAGCGATTCCTCAACGCCCGCAGCGGACCAATACAGCGCGTGCGCAGAGGGATGACGCCAGTCGATGGGACCGTACTTCAGCGTGAAGCGGATCATGCGATCCGGCTCCATGCGGTAGTCCTCCACCAAGACGCGCCGGCGAAGATGCTGCAGAAAGACCGGCCAGGCGTCCTCGAACTGCGGATCGTCGAGCATCGCCGTCATCGCCTTGGTCTTGGGACCTGCGATCTTGTCGAACAGGAACTTCCGCTGCGAAGTTCGCAGGGCCTTGTTGAGCTCCACTCGCTCGAGAATCTGCAACCGATCCACACGGGTGTCCAGGCCAAGGCCCAGTTCGCTCCGGATCCGCTCGACCAGAGCCTGCGCGGCGGGCTGCTTCTGATACAACTCGTCGAGCGTGATGGGCGCGTTGGCGTAGCTCCGCAGCCAGTCAGCGAACTTGGCGATCGCCTTCTCGCGATCGTTGTCCTCGCGCGTGCGAAGCGGGGGCGCCCCCAGCACGGTCTGCCACTCCTTCGCGAGCTCGCGCTTGTACACGGGATTGGCGTCGTCTGTGACGCCCTGGATCTTGTGCAGGAAGATCCACCCCAGCTCCTTGTGCATGAGCATGTTGTTGGGGTTGGCGGGGATGCCCTCCTCGCGCAGAATGCGGATCCCCTGATTGACCCAGTTCCAGCGCTCCACCGGCGTCTGGGTCATCACGCTGATGTTGTACGCGAGGTTCCACGCGTGAAACACCCACACCTGCGGAAACCGCGGCTGCAGACGCGTGATCGCGCGAGCAAGCTCAACGCTCTCGTAGAACTTGCCATCCTGCTTCAGGTCGTTGGCCCGCATCCACAGCGTGTTCACGAAAATGCCGCGGAACGCGCCCAGCGCAATGCCCAGCGAGACCTCCCAGCTGTCGCTCTCCTCCACCCGATCGGTGTACATCATCCGCGCCCGACCCGCCGTCACTGTCATCTGCGTCGCAAGCAGCGCGGACGCGGCGAGGCACAGCACCAGAACGCCCGCCGCGCCGAGTTGGATTCGAGTGTCTCGCGTCATGGCTGTTCCCTTCCGATTCGCTCCCGTGTGTTCCTTCTAGTGTCCCGAGTAGATCGCCAGTTCGCGCCGGCGGAAGATCAAGACGCCGATCACGAACAGCACGAGGCACCAGATGCCCACCACAATCGTGCCCGTGGCGAGGCTGCCCCAGCTCAGATACTCGCCCTCGACGAGTCGGGCGGTCGGACGCAGGTCCGAATAGACCGAGAACGCACCCGAGATGCCTTCCGCCAACTTCGCGATGAACACGTTGAACCACAACGTCTGGCCCTGCAGCGTCGTGGTCTCATAGGTTTCCAGAGCCGCCGCGAGCGACCGGGCGCCCTCCGCGGCCCAGAAGATCGCAAACGACAGCAACGCCGCCACCGGAAACGACAGGAACGTCGCCGCGCAGATCCCCACCATCGCCAGGAACAGCAGCTTGATCCAGTACACGAACATCAGGCGGAGGTAGTTCGCCTGGTACGAACTGGTCGAAAACGACAGCCGAATGCCGTCCGTCGGAAACGTGAACGCCCGCGGGTTGGGCTGCTGCGTGAAGACATCGCCGTTGAACACCTGCATGATCACCTGGCCTTCGTCGTTGATCACGGCGGGGCTGATCTCGATGGTCTGGAACTGGCTCAGATACGTCTCTCGCACCGTCGCGGCTTGCAGCCCCGGAAACGCGACCGACACCTTGTAGAGCTGGTCGGGCATGTTCGATCCCGACTGAATGCTGAAGCGGAAAAACAGCGGCCGATTCGCTCGCTTGGCTTCGGACAACCCGGAGAAGAAATACACGCGGTTGTCGCCCGGACCGATCGTCCGGTACGCGATGCTCAGGCTCTTGAGCAGCTCTTCCTGAATCTTCCCGCGCACTGCAGCCTTGTTCCGCGCCAGTTGCTCGGGGTTGTCGGCGCTGACGCCCATGGCCTCCAGCTCGGTCTGGATGCGCCGGTCAAGCTCCCCCTGCAGTTCCTCAGGATTCCAGGGCGGCGGATCGGGGTTGATCGTGCGACGACTCGCGAGAACCTGATTCTCGACGATGGCCCGGTCCTCGCTCAGGACCGCCCCCGCGCTGGCGCGAAACGCCGTGGCCTCGCCCTGAGCCCGCTGATTGCGAAGATACTCAGTAAACACGAAGATGCCGCTGCTCGCCACCGCCAGCAACGCCGCCGACAGCACGGCAACCCCCAGCCACTTGCCCAGGATGTACTGCCAGGGCGCCACCGGCTTGGTGATCGTCTGCCAGATCTGCTTGTCGCGCTGCTCCGCAGCCACCGTCATGACGCTGAACAGCACCACCAGAATCGCGATCAGGCCAAACGCCCCCGACGTGCCATACTGCAGGAACGACTGGATCCGGTAGCGCAGCGGCTGCTCCTCCGAGAGCAGCATGGGCAGGACCGCCAGCCCGAAGATCATCGCGATGATGAAGATCAGCGACACCTTCATCCGCACCGCCTCTTGCAGCACGTTGCGGGCGATGGAGATCACCGGGTGTGACCAGGCCAGCAGCACCATGAACAGCCGCAGAATCGCCGTGAACGAACCGGTGAGCGTGAACAGCCCGATGATGAACGGCCCGATCGTCTTCGCCGCGCCGAACAGGTGGGCGATGCCCAGCAGCGCGGCGCACCCGATCGCCAGCAGCAGATATGTCAGGCTCAGATTCACCCAGATGACCGCGAGGCAGACCAGCGCGCCCACGCCGATCCCCATCGCGACGCTCTTGGTGTCAAACTGTGCGCTCAGCAAGCTCCGCATCATCGCCGTGGACTGGTCGATGATTTCCGCGTCGCCCTTGACGTCCTGTTGCGACTGATTCTCGCCCTGATTCGCCTGCGGCATCTGCCGCGGAGCCGCGTCCGACCCTTCCTCGCGCAACCGCTGCTCCGCCGCCAGCGCCCGCTCCACCGCGGCGTCGCCATACTGCGAACGGAAGTCCGCGATGGCCGCTTCGCGAGCCTTGGCGTTGCCCACGCTGTACGTGATCAGCATCCCGATCGCCAGCGCGACCACCACGCAGGACGCGATGATCTTGAAGAGGCGCGACTGCTGCGTGCGATCAATGATGGACCAGATGCGTCCGATCAACGCTTGGTCTCCGACGTTGCTGCACCCTCGCCCGAACCATCCCCGCCGCCCAGCAGCGACGAAATCACCGAATCATCCACGCCCTGCTGCTTGGGCATGGGCGTGGGCACAGGCGGCGCCGCGACCCGCTGCGCCTCCGCGGCCTTGGCCTGGGCTTCCAGCGTCTGCTCGCCCTTCACCAGCGCGTCGATCAGCTGCGCGTCCCCGCCGGTCGCCGCGGCCGCCTTCTCCGCCGCGGCGGCCATCGCGACGATGGTCGGCACCGTCGACTGAATCGGCCCGCGCGATGAGGGCTCGTCGGCGGTGAGTTTGTCGATGAGAGCCGAGCCATCATCCTCGCTGGCGCGGAGGAACGACGCAGTCACGCCGCCCGACGTCGCGCCGCTGGTGGCCACCTGCTCGGCCTTGGCCTTCTCGACAATGTCCAGGAACAGCGCTTCCAGGGTTTGGCGAGGCTTGCTCACCCGGCGCACGGCGTTGTCGCCGCCCGTGCGGGCTCGGACGATGCGATCGATCTCCGCGACGGTCTGCTCATCCAGCGTGTCGGTCTCGATCGTGGTCTTGTCCTGGCTTTCGAGCAGTTCGTCGCAGGTGCCCTCGGCCCGCTTCACGCCGCCGTACAGGATCACCAGGCGATCCACGCAATCTTCGACGTCCGCGAGCAGGTGGCTTGAGAGCAGGACCGTCTTGCCGCGACGACCCAGCTCGATGATCAGGTCCTTGATCTGACGCGTGCCGATGGGGTCAAGGCCGGTGGTGGGCTCGTCCAGGATCAAGAACTCAGGATCGTTGATGAGTGCCTGCGCGATGCCCAGCCGGCGCTGCATCCCCTTGGAATACTCACGCACCGGGCGATGCTGCGCGCCAGTCATGCCCAGCATGTCCAGCAGTTCATCGATGCGACGCTGGCGGGTCTTGTACTCGAGTTCGAAGAGCTTGGCGTAGTAGTCCAGCGTCTCGCGGGCGTTGAGGAACGGGTACAGGTAACTTTCTTCGGGCAGGTACCCGATCCGCCTCTTGATCGAGACGTCGGTGGGCAGCTTGCCGAAGACGCTCACTCGCCCGCCCGAGGGACGAAGCAGACCCAGGATCATCTTGATCGTGGTGCTCTTCCCGCTGCCGTTGGGACCAAGCAGACCAAAGACCTCGCGCTCGCGGATCTCGAACGACACCCCATTCACCGCGCGGGCGTAATCGCGCATCCAGAAGTCCTTGAAGACGCGCGTCAGTTGCTGCGCGATCACCACGGGCTTGCCATCGCTGGCTTTGAATCTGCGGCCTGTCGTCTGGATGGCCTGCTGCACGCGGTTGTCTCCCAATGGATCGCGCTCCATCGCGCTTACTCAGTCGCGGTCGTGGGCGTCACTGTGTCAAACTGACTCTTGCGGTTCTCTTCCTGACGCAGGCGGGCCGCCCGGCGTGCTTCGCCTTCCTTGATGGCCCGATCCTGATCACGCATCGAGTACGGATCGCGGTTGAGCATGATCTGCACCATGTCGCCCTCTCCGCCGGCAGGCAGGAACATCTTCATCACGCTCTTGCGTTCATAGAACGTCGCGACCGCGCTGGACCACTCCTGCTGCACCATCACCGACGGATTCGCGCGATACTGCGCCAGAAGGGCCTCGAAACGGTTCAGGTCGCTCACCGCCTGCGTCACCACGCGGTCGCGATACGCACGCGCATCGCCGATCAGCTTGGTCACTTCGCCCGAGGCGCGACGATCCACGCCCTCGATGCTCACCGCATCGCCCCGCAGCGCGGCGTCGATCTCCGTCAGCAGCTTCTGAGCGCCGGACGCGTCCTGCTTGCTCAGGGCGAGTTCATACGCGTCGATCTTCTCGATCAGATACCCCGCCACATCTCCCGCCGCGCCGTTCAGGATGCTCGTCCGCTGGCTGGACGCGTTCTCCTTGTTCTTCTCGGCGTTGGCGGTGGCGGACTGCGTCTTGGCAAAGTCGGCACGCACCATGAGGGGCGGCGTGACTTCCGTCAGCGAAAGTGTCTCGATGCTGATCCCGGCCTTGGCCGCGTCGAGCACGCCCTGGGCCACTTCACGGGCCTTGGAGGCGATCGCGCCCTGGTTCTCGGCGCTGGTGCGAAGCATCTGATCGATGCTGACTTCGGCGCAGGCGCGGATCACGCCCCGCTTGATGGCCGATTGGACAAGTTCCTCTTCCTTGTCGGTCAGGATGTTCTCGGCATACGTCTTGGCGTTGGAACGACGGTACTGCGCGCTCCAGCGGGCGTGCACAAGGTTGCCGTCGCCTGTGATGATCGAGCCCGAGCCGCCCTGATCGGGCTTGAGGCTCGACGTGGGCGAAAGGCTGTCCAGGTCCTTGCGAACCGAGCCGCCGTCAAAGACCCAGAACGAACGGTCGATGCTGACGGAGTTGACGCCCTGCGCGACCGTCACGATGTCGCCAAACGGGAAGGGGGGGCCCCAGCGGAAGCCCGGCTCAAGGTTCGAATCCTGCACCTTCCCAAACAGCAGGCGGATGCCGCGCTGGCCTTCGTTGACGAACTTGAAACCGCTCACCAGATACGCGATGAACAGCAGACTCACGCCCAAGTAGAGCAACTTGAGCAGGATGTTCAGCGCCTCGGCCAGCGACTGGTTCGCCGGGTCAAGCATCGCCGCGGCATCCTGCGCATCGGGCGTCGCGCCCGGCGCGCCCTCAGCGCGGAAGGACATCGAGGTGGTGCGCCGCGACTCGGGCGTGCCCCCGCCGCCACCCGCGCCATCGGCCTGATGCAGAATCGAAGTGAAACGTTCGCTCACTCGCCACCCCCGTTGTTGGAGGCGTCGTGCTGATCTTCACCCTGAGGCGGCCGCGTGCCGCCGCTCGCGGGACGCTGGCGTGGGGCCGGCTGGGCCGCGGGCTGCTGCGGTGCACCCATCATGCCGCCCGTGCTCAGGCTGGGGATCTGCCCGGGCTTGAGGGTCGAGAGAGCATCGGGCATCAGCACGCCGATGCCAGGCATGTCGCTGGGCACCACGAGCGTCGAAGTCCGCGGATCGATCTTGCGGATGAACTCCATGTTGGCCATGAACACCGCAAGCTCGGGCATCTGGTTCATCTTCTCGATGTACGGCACCGCTTCCTTGTCGCCCTGTGTGCGGATGCGGTCCGCAAGGCTCTGGGCGAAGCTGGTGATGCGCTCGGCGTCGCTCTTGGCCTTCGTGCGGATCGCTTCGGCCTGGCTCTGGCCCTGCGTCTCGATTTCCTTCGCGAGCCGCTCGCGGGTGGCCTTCATGCGGTCAAACACCGCGCGGGTCACTTCTTCGGGAAGCAGGATGCGCGTGAGGCCCACATCCACCGCCTCGATGCCATAATCCGCCAGGCGGCTGCCCTGCTGATCGCTGGCGCGCCGGAACGTCTCCAGCATCTTTGCCTCAAGCTCGGGCAGCTTGCTCTGCCCGCTCGCCGTCGTGAACAGGTCTTCCATCGAGTAATTGCTCACCACGCCCGCTGCGGCGCGGAGGTTGGCCCGCAGGGCCTGCTCCGCGGCGGCGTAGTGCTCGTCGGCCCGCTCGCCCCCCGTGCGGAACGTCTGGAAGAACTTCAGCGGATCGCTGACGCGCCACGTGGCGAACGTCTCGACCGCGATCTGGCGGTTGTCGCGGGTCTGCTGGGTTTCCACCTTGAGGGTGAAGAGCCGCACGCGCGTGTCGTACTTGGTAATGCTCTGAATCGGATAGGGCCACTTGAAGTACAGCCCCGCGTCCCGCTTCACGTCCCCCTCGGCGGCCCGACCAAAGGTCGTCACCACCGCGGCTTCGGTGAAGCGGACGGTAAAGGTGACGGTGAACGAGACCAACACCAGAATCACCACAAAGGCCAGCAGGTATCGGAGGAACTTCTGCACGTGACTGTCTCCAGCGAAGCGGCCAACTGGCCGGTTGCGTTTGCCTTCTATCTGTTCTCGATCTTGCGAGGCGAGCCCGTCCTGGCCAGCCTCGATTGCTTGCAAGCACTCTTGAACTGCCTACCGGCCTTGCCCTATTGATCTTGCTGGGGCGCGAAGAGTTCGGTCCCCAGGTCCTTGTCGTTGAGGTCGATCGTGAATCGCGTGTCGCCCATGCCGCGACCCGCGATGATGATCCGGGAATCTTCGAACAGGTCCGTCAACGCCGAGAAGTACGCCCGCGCCACAAACACGCTCGGGGCCGCATTGAATGTCGCCAACTGCCCCTCGTATCGCGCAGCACGCCCCGCCGCCGCGTTGTGCGTCTGCCAACGCCGAGCCTTCGCGTCCGCAAGCAGGCTCGCGGCGTTGCCGTCCGCCTTGCCGATCAGGCTCGCGATCTTGGCTTCCTGCTCGGCGATCGCCGCGGGCGCCGCATTCTGAGTCTTGATGGCCGACAGTTGATCGATCGCCGCCACGATCTCATTCGCCAACGCGACGTTGCCCACCGCCTGCGTCAGCGTCGCGATCGAGTCGGCTTGCGCCGCCTGAAGGTTCGCGATGCGGCGTGAGTCCGCCATCACGCGCGATTCAAAGCTCGCTGCGGTGTCCTTGGGCGGGTGCACGCCCGATATGCCAATCGACACCACCCGCACGCCCGCGCCGCGCTCCGTCGCGCCGGGGGGCGAAAGTTCGTCGAACGCCTTCTGCAGTTCCTCGCGAAGGTCCGCCGAGATCTGCGTGCGCCCATACCCCAGCACCTGATCGAGATACGTCCGCTGGAAGTACCGCGTCACGGTCCGCTGGCCGATCGTCCGCAGCAGATCATCGCGAAGCTCGGGCGGGCCCATCATGTCAAACTTCTTGACGTCGGTCACGATGTACTGCAGGGGCAGTTCCGCCGAGACGATCGCCAAGTCCACCAGGTCCGAGCCGCCCACGCCCGTCGCGTTGGGGTTGGCACGTACATACTGATACGTCTCCGTGCCCGGGTGGTCGTTGGTCCACAGGATCGGCTCATCGCCGCCCGCATACGTCGTGCCCAGCTCAAGCCGGCGCAGGCCCGTGACCGTGCGATCCAGCAACGTCAGGCGATCCTTGTCCTTGCGATACAACTCGGGCACATACACGCTGTCAATCGGCCAGGGCCACTTGAAGTGCAGGCCCGGGCCCAGTTCCTGACCCACCGGCTTGCCGAATCGCAGCACCACCGCACGCTGATGCGGTTGCACCACCGTCAAGCCAGACAGGAACCACACGATCAGCAGCCCCACGATCACCAGCGGCACCAGCGCCTTGTTCACGAGCTGATAGAACCAGTTGCCCGTGATGTCAAAGCCAAGTTGATAGTTGATCGCTTCGCTGATGCTCTTCGCGACCGTGTCCGGTGCCGCGACAAATCCCAGCAGCCGCGAGTTGAACGCTGCCGCGGGAATCTCGCCAGCACGACGCGGGCGATACATCCCAAGCAGGAAGTTCAGCAGGATCTCAACCCCGATGATGATCGAGAAGATCGCCGCGACGTACGGCATCGCGAAGTACAGCCCGTCCGGGCCGACGTACGACACCATGAACGCCACGCCCAGGACCAGTCCCATCAGGGACATGCCCGCCGCGTGGCTCGCCCCGGCCTTCAGGTTGTTCCACGCCGTCTGCTTGCCCATCCCCGCCGCAAACCGCGCGATGATGAATCCGAACACCGCGATCAGCAAGCCGATCACCCAGCCCATCACCGGTGCCTTCGACACCGCGGGAGCAAAGTCCGTCCGAGCCGACAGATCGCGATACGCCAACAGCCGCCACAACCCCAGACCAAACATCGCGCCGCCGACCACAAGGCTCATGCCCGGAACGAAGTACTTGTGCAGGCCCGCAAGCCGACGCGCCGCCGGCCGAAGTTCATCCTGCGTGCGGAACACCGACGCGGATTCCCCGCCCGTCTGGGCAAGCGCCTCGGCCTCCATCGCCTCGATCCGCTCGCGGCGATGCTGGTCAAACACAATGACCAGCACCAGCCACACCAAGACCCCCGCGCCCACGGCGAAGGACGTGGTCAGCACCGCATGGTCGCTGTACAGGACGCCGAAGACAGCGAGAGCGACGGCGACAGCGAACTGGACCACCAAGCCCCAGATCGCCATCGTGGTCGCAGTTCGATACGTGTGGTAGTCAGCCTTCATGCACGTTCCATGTGAGTCCCCCGACCCGCCAACCCAACCCCAAGGCCCCGGCGCCCCCACTGCCACTCTGCCAGAGCCATCAAGCCTGTCCGTTCAACCTTCTCCGTCGCGTTGCTCCCATCCGGGTGTGGCCGCGCGAGCGGGGGAAGAATTGTGGCGGCACACTAGGCGATGTCCAGCCGGTTCGCCCGACCAGTTGCCAGAGAGGCCGACCCAACGCCTCCGTGTGTCCCGAATCAGATCGTGCTGGCGGGTGCGAATGACGCCACCGCGCAACCGATGCTGATCCAAACCTCTCCCTCTTCCAACCACCAACTCCGCACGAGCAGAACGCTCGCACGCCCCGTCAGAAACACCCCAACCACGATCCGCCGATCACACGCGCACAAAACGCACGCGCCAACCTTGAGATTGATCAACAATCCGCTCGCTCGGAGCGAACCGCGCCGGGGACCTCTTTGTACGAACGAATTGCACCCCGGTTCGCGCTTTCTGCGAACCTCGTCGGGGGGAGGGACGCTATCGTTCGCCCCTTCGATTCGTCCGTCGCTTCCGCATGGTCTCCCAAGTCTTCACCATCGCCAAGAACACCTTCGTCGAGGCTACCCGCCAGCCGATCGTGTTCTTCCTGCTCATGATCAGCGGCGTGCTCCAGGTGTTCAACACCTGGAACACCGGCTTTAGCATGGGCTACGCATCGGTCGACTCCGCCGAGGTCAAGAGCGACACTAAGTTGCTGTTTGACATAGGCTTATCCACGGTCTTCGGGATCGGGGTCCTGATGGCCGCGTTCGTCGCCACCAGCGCGATCAGCCGCGAAATCGAAAACAAGACCGTCCTCACCGTCATCAGCAAGCCCATCAGCCGCATCACCGTGATCTTGGGCAAGTATCTGGGCGTCGCATCCCTATTGATGATGTCCAGCATCATCATGCTGGGGTTCCTGCTCATTGCAGTCCGCCACGGCGTCCTTGAAACCGCCGCTGACGACCCAGACATGCCCGTCATCATCTTCTCCGTGGTCGGCATCGGCCTCGTGCTTGGGCTCGCCGCCTGGGGTAACTTCTTTTACGGCTGGAACTTCCCGCAGACCAGCGTCATGCTCCTGTTGCCGGCGACGGTCCTGGTCTACGTCGGCGTGCTGATGTTCAGCAAGAAGTGGGAATTCCAGCCCCTCAGCAAGGACTTCCTGCCGCAGGTGGTCACCGCCTGCGCTGCCTTGACGCTGGCGATTTTGGTCATGGCCGCCGTCGCGACGGCAGCTTCGACCCGCCTGGGTCAGGTCATGACCATCCTGGTTTGCGTGGGTTTCTTCGTCGCGGCCTTGATGTCCAACTTCTTCCTGGGCCGGCACGTCTTCCAGAATCAGTCGGTGGCCATCGTCGACTCGGCCACCCCCCAGGACGCCTCGCGAGACTTCATGAAGGACCAGGAGCCGCTGGTGGTCCGGCTGAATCGGCCTCTGCCCAGACCCATTCCTCCAGGCAGTCCGATCTACTTCAGTTCCAGCCCTAACGGCTTTCCTGCACTGCACTTGGAAGACTACCGAGTGAACGCGGAAGGCAAGTTTGAGGGGGATGTCAACGAAATCAATGACGTCAAGGGCCCGGCTTCGCTTGGTCCGGGCCTCTTTGCCCGCTCGGCTCGCGATCAGGAGTTGGTCGTCGTCAACGTCGGCAACGGCTCGACTCGGTTGTTCAAGGCACCCGAAAAGGGCGATTATGTCTTCATCACCCCGACCAAAATCCAGCCGCTCTTGCTAGCGGTGTGGGGTGCGATTCCCAACCTCCAGTACTTCTGGCTGCTGGATGCGGTATCGCAGAACCGGCCGGTGCCGGTCCGATACTTGCTCCTCGCCGTTTTCTACGCCGGGGTGCAGATCGTGGGCTGCCTGAGCATCGCCGTGATGCTGTTCCAGCGGCGGGACGTGGGATAGGTCTTGTGACACGATCGTTGCGACCGGTGTACCGGGATGCACGTACGGATGGTCAGAAGTCGCGTTCTACGACTCGAGATAGAATCCTCGGTACTTCAAAGGTTTGTGCCAATTGAGCGGGTACCCCCCGCCGGAGGTTTTTCAGATGCCCAGCAAGATTTCCCTCGATGGTTCCGGAAGCAAGAAGGCAGCAGCCAAGGGGGGTGGCGGAGAAGAGGGCAAGAAGAAGATGGCAATGATCGCCATCGCCGTGGTCTGCTTGCTCGCCGCGGGTGGGGTGACCGCGTTCCAGATGGGGCTTTTTGGCGGAACCGAACCCGTCTTGACCCCGGCGGACGTGGGTCAGCCCGTCGAAGACACCATCACCGATCCCGTCGAACGCAAGAAGTTCACGGATCGCATGAAGATCATCGAAGAACAGCAGAAGAAGTTGCCTTCCGCGGGTTCGTAACCACAGAACAGACCGCCGAGCCACACGCTCGGCGGTCCACGGCCTCGGGGAGATGGCTCCATGGAAAACCCAGAAGCATCGAGGGGAGGGCTTGCGCACGGAACGAGCGATTCGTCGCGTCATTGTTCCGTCTGCGGTGAGTCCATTGGCTCCAAACGCACGGTTCGAGCCCCTGATGGACGAGTTGTCTGCGAAACGTGCGTGGAACAAGCAAGGCAGGTCCTCTTTGCTCGTCGAGCCCGCGTGGCACGCGCCGAAGCCGAGCTGCGCAAACGCACGGAACTCGAGCGGGTCGAGGGCGACAATCGATTAGTGCTGGAATTGCAGGCCGACGAGTGGCTCAAGGCCGCCGCCAACAGTTGTCCAAGTTGCGGACGATTCATCGCTCTGACGGATGCCATGTGTCATGGATGTGGATATGGCGCTCCCATCAGCGCGCCGCCACGGGCGCTCCCGTTCGGACGAAAACCCAAACGCGCCCGCGCAATTGGCATTGCAAACGCCTTGATTGTGCCCAACGGGCCGATCGAAGACCTGCTGGGCACGATTGATCCGCGCTTGGTGCGAGGCCTGCCCGTGGCCCTCGCGGCGCTGGCCATCGTGGGTCTGTTGCTTTCGCTCCGGCTGCCCTGGGCCTGGAGCGCTTCGATCATGGGCATGGTCGTGATGGGCGCAGCCGTCTTCGCTGGTTCAATCATCCTCCTCTTCCAACGGTCTCCCAAAGATGCCATCCCGATCGTGCTGCCCGGGCTGGTCGCGGGGGCTGCGATCGTGGTGGCGGGAAGAAGCCCGCGCATCGAGATCGACGCCGCGAGCGCCTTCGGAGTCGCGGTCATGTGCGGCGCAGCGTGCTGGGCCGGGCGTCGCGTTCATTTGGACGCGACCCTCACCTGGGCGTGGGGTGGCCTGTGCGCCGCCAGTCTGGTTGCGGCCGGCATGCTGGCGCGGCTCGTGTAGTGTGGATGACTGACCGAGTTCTCGTCGCAACAGATTCCACACCGATGTGGTAAATCGGACAGACTGTGCCGTATACGCCGATTCAGGCACTGGATCACGTAACCTGTTTCCGGGTATCGATCACCATCGCTGAACCATCGAGTAGGGTGAACCGATGAACCTGCGGTGTTCTTACCCCCAGTTCGGGGCGTTCGAATGGCGAGCGGAGTGCGTGCGCTGATGGGCAATGCGATGGAAAAAGTCCTGAACTGCTCGACCCTCCCGAGTTTGCCCGGGGTGGCGATGAAGGTGCTGGACCTGACGCGCGATCGCAACGTGTCGATCGCGGCGCTGGGCGAAGCGGTGCAGCTCGATCCTGCGCTTTCCACCAAGGTCCTCAAGACCGTCAACTCAAGCTACTACGGCCTCAGCACGCCCTGCCCCAGCATCACCCGTGCGATGAGCATGCTCGGGCTGAACACCGTCAAGTCGATTGTGCTGGGGTTCAGCCTCGTGGACTTCACCAAGTCGCTCGCGGGCAACGCTGGCGGCTTTGACCTGCCGGCGTATTGGCGCCGCGCGGTGTACTCCGCCGCGGCGGCTCGGGCGGTGGCAAAGGCCACGCGGCGCTGCGACGCCGAAGAGGCATTCGTCGCGGCGCTGGTGGCGGACATCGGCGTGCTGGCTTCGCTCGCGGCGCTGCGGAACGAATATCTGGATGCGGTCAAGGACGCCCCCGAAGATCACGACGAGATGGTCGCCCTGGAGCGATCGCGCCTGGGCTTTGACCATGCGCAGATCGGCAAGGAACTCGCGACGCGCTGGCGACTGCCCGGCATGCTGGTCTCCGCGATCGCACACCATCACAACGAAGCGTCGTGCGAGCCCGCATACGCCGACATGGTGCGCTGCGTCGTGCTGGGCCGGTTCGCCGCCGGCGCGCTGACGTACACGGACTCAAAGCGCAAGCTCGGCTCGTTCCTGGTCAAGTCCGGCGAGTGGTTTGGCCTGTCGCGCGATGAAGCGCGCATGCTGATGCAGACGACCGCACAGGGCGCAACCGAACTGGGCAAGCTGCTGGACCTCAAGACCGGCGCCAGCGCGGATGTGGAATCGATTCTCGCCGCGGCGCAGGACCAGATGGTCATGACGCAGGTGGAGCTCCAGAAGCAGACCGACGAGCTTGCCCGCCAGACGATCACCGACACGCTCACCGGCGCCTTCAATCGCGGCCGATTCAATCAGGACCTGGCGCGGCTGACCACGCAATCCAGCGCCCCGATGGGCATGCTCTTCATCGACGCCGACAAGTTCAAGAGCGTCAACGACACGCATGGGCACGGCGCGGGAGACGCGGTCCTGAAGGAACTGACCAAACGCGTGCAGAACGCCGCCGGAGAGAGCGCGATCGTGTGCCGATATGGCGGCGAAGAATTCGCTGTGCTGCTCCAGGGCGCCGACCTCGCCAGCGCGACCAAGACGGGCGAATCGGTGCGCCGCGAAGTGGAGACAAGCAAGTTTGAACTGGCGTCTTACGCCGAGGGTTTGCCAACGCTTGCGATCACCATTAGCGTGGGCGTGAGCGTGTGGGAGCCTGGTTCGGGCGCAACCGGCGCACAGGTGACGGCGGCGGCGGACGCTGGCGTCTACGCCGCGAAAAAGAGCGGACGCAATCGCGTCTGCGTCTGCAAGGTGGGTTCGCAGCCAACCACGTTGGATGGACAAGTAGTCGCCGTGGAGGCCAACGCGACGGCGGTGCAGCACGCCCCGCCCGTCCAGACCGCGCCGACACAAGCAACGAAGGCTGCTCCCAAGCCCGCGCCCGCTGCCCCAGCACCCGCTGTCGCGACGAGCCAGGCCAAGGGCACCCTCCTGATCGTCGAAGACGATCCGCTCGCGGCAAAACTGATGGAACTGCTCTTCGGCAAACGCACCGACCTCAACGTGCAGATCGTGGACTCGGGCGAAGCCGCGATTCAGTTCCTCACGACGCCCGGCAAGCCCAAACCGATCGCGGTGCTGGCAGACATGAACCTGCCGGGGATCACGGGCATCAACCTGGTGGCGATGGTGTCAACAAAGATGGGCAGGAACGCGCCCCCGTTCGTGATCGTGACCGCCGGAAACGACGAGCGAACCAAGGCGTTGGCGCTCAAGAGCGGCGCATCGCTGTACCTGAACAAGGCCGACCTGTGCACTAACTTCGAGCAGGCCTATGAGCAGATCAAGAAGATGATCGCCCAGCACGCGAGCTTGCAGCAGATGGCGGCATAGGGCTGGCATTCTGATAACTCAGCCAGCATGGCGCCCGCGAACCAGTCAGGTTCGCGGGTTGTTTCGCTTTGAAGTTTGTGCGGTCCAAGGCATCGAACCCAAGCCCCAAAGCCTTCTTTTCATTAATCGTTGAAAGTTCAGAAACCGATGGATACCATTGCACATGGCCTTTCCTGCTCCCATCGTCATTCTGGGCGGGTCCGGGTTCCTGGGGATCTCGCTGGCGCGGCATCTCACCGAGCTTGGGGCAAGAGTTGTCATCGTCAGCCGCGCAGCGCCTCGGGTCAGCGGGGCGTGGGAGTCTGTGAAGTGGGATGGGCGATCGCTGGGGGCATGGGCCGAGCGGCTGGATGGGGCGTGGGGAGTTGTGAACCTCGCCGGGCGGTCGGTTGATTGCATCAAGACGCCAGACAACTGCGACGCGATCCTGCGGTCGCGAGTTGAGGCGACGCGGGCGCTCGGGCGGGCAATGCGCGTGATCAAGTCGCCCCCGAAGGTCTGGGTGCAGATGAGCACGGCACACATCTATGGCGATCCTTCGGAGGCGGTGTGTGACGAGTCGTCCGCGCTGGGGATTGGATTGGCGCCGACGGTTGGACGGGCGTGGGAAGAGGCGGCCCGCGAGGGGGCGTTGGCCACCCAGCGCCTGGTGATGCTGCGAACGTCTTTTGTCGTCGGGCGCGATGTCGGCGCTGGCGGCGGAGCCATGGCGCGACTGCGCGTGCTCGCGCGGCTGGGGCTGGGCGGCCGCGTTGGTTCAGGACGGCAGGGATTCAGCTGGATTCACGAGCGAGACATGAATCGAATCTTTGAACGCGCATTGCGTGACGACGCCTCGGGCGAGGGCATGCGCGGCGCATACGTCGCGAGCTCCCCCGGCCCCGTTTCTCAGCGAGAATTCATGCACGCAATGCGGAAGACCTCGCATGGCTGGCGTGGCGGGCTTGCATCGTTTGGTGTCGGGCTGCCCGCGCCGGCGTGGGCAGTACGGATCGGCGCACCGCTGGTGATGCGGACGGATCCGGAGTTGGCGTTGTACGGGCGGTATGTGATGCCCAGACGGTTGCTGGACGAGGGGTTTCGGTTCGAGTATGAAAGCGTTGAGGACGCGTTGCGGGAGGTGATGGGTGTTGCGAACACGCGCGAGGCGCGCGGTAGGACTCGCCCACCCCAACCCCTCCCTCTGGGAGGGGCTTGAGCCATGCAAGTAGTCACTGGAGCGTTGGGGTACACAGGGCGGTCGATTGCGGAGCAGCTCATCGCACGCGGCGAGCGTGTGCGCACACTCACGAACTCGCCGGGGCGGCCGAATCCGTTTGGGAACGCGCTGGAAGTGATGCCGCTGGCGTTCGACGATGCCAATGCGCTGGCACGATCGCTCGATGGCTGCGAGGTGCTCTACAACACGTACTGGGTGCGGTTCAATCATCGCTTGTTCACGTTTGAGCGCGCGGTGGCGAACACGAAGGCCTTGTTTGACGCGGCGAAGCGCGCGGGCGTGCGGCGGGTGGTGCATGTGAGCATTCTGCACGCCCGCGAGGCGGACGACCTGGCCTACTACCGAGGCAAACACGAACTGGAACGGTCGCTGGAAGCGAGCGGACTCTCGCACGCGATGGTGCGGCCCGGCGTGCTCTTCGGACGTTTTGACGTGCTGGTCAACAACATCGCCTGGGTGCTCAGGCGGCTGCCCGTCTTTGGCGTGTTTGGCGATGGCGAGTATCGCCTGCGGCCTTTGCATGTAGATGACATGGCGCGGCTGATGATTCGCGAGGGCGCGGGCTCGACCAACACGGTCGTGGATGCCGTGGGCCCCGAAACCTTCTCGTATCGGGAACTGGTACAGACAATCGCGAACATCATCAACGTGCGACGGCGCGTGCTTTCCGTGCCACCGTGGGCCGGGCTGGCGGTGTCGAAGGCAATCAACCCAATCGTGCAAGACGTGATCATCACCCGCCAAGAGATCCAAGGGCTTATGCGAGGGCTGCTGGATTCACAGGAACACACACTCGATGGCGCAATCCGCCTCACACAGTGGGCACAGGAGCATCGAGACGAACTGGGAATCAAGTACGCAAGCGAGGTGGGGCGGCGGGTGCAACGAGCGGCGGCGTATGACAACGTGCGTTAGCTTCTCGCAAAGCACGCTTCGCATCGCACACACGCGGTACGCTTTGGCCATGGGCGTGACTCCGCACACTTCGAAGATGGCGTTGGCGACGGCGATCGTGATGTGCCTGATGCTGTTGACCGGCTGCAACGTGCCAGGCCACATTGGCGGATCTGCGCCGTCGAAGAGGCAGGACATGACCGGCATCGTCGTGGATCGCTTTCCCAGCGCCGACACAGTGCAGTTGGAGGGTTGGTGGTGGCCCGTGGAGGCCTACGACGAGGACCGCGCGTCAGTCTCTCGCGATGCCTTCGACGCCCGGCGCAAAGTCGTGGTGATCTTCTGCCACGGCGCGACGGACAACGCCAACTCACCGATTTCGGCCTTTCTGGCGATTTCCGGCTACCGCCTCTTCACCTTCGACTATCGCTCCCACGGCAACTCGCAGCGAGCTCCGCTCACCAACAGCGGCATGACCAAGGACGCCATCGCGGCGTGGGAGCATGTGCGATGCACTCCGGGGGTCGATCCATCGCGAATCATCGTGGTCGGACACAGCATGGGCGCGAGCTACGCACTCGCCATCGCGGCGCACGCGAACGCCGTCGGCGCACCAGTACGTGCGGTGGTGTCGGGCAGCGGCTTCTCATCGTGGAAGATGGCGGCATCGGGCGCATATCCGATCATCGGCTTCCTCTTCGGCACGGCCGACGGCGAAGAGGCCCATGAGTGGGCCGGGCGACTCGGAGCAACGCCGCTGCTGATCGCCCACACGAAGAAGGATGATGTGGTGTCTGTCAACAACGCCCCCCGCCTGGAACGTGCCGCTCGCCGGAGCGGAACGCCCGTTGAGATGCTGATCTGGCCCCAGGGCGGTCACGCGGGAACGTACTTCTTCGATGATGAGTTCACGAACGCGATTCTGGCGTTCATGGACAAGCATGCCGGCATCCCCCACGAAACGCGACCGTAAGGGAGCGTTGCGAGCCAGTCGCGCACGATCACGGTCGAAGCTCCCTGACGGTCGCATGACGTTGGCAGCTTTGTGATACGCTGCTTCGGAGACCGGCATGAGCACACCGATAACCGATATCGCTTCGATTCTGGTGGAACACGACGCGTGGTGTACGCGGGAGTTGCTGGTGCGGTGCCGCGAGTTGCCCACCGAGACGCTGCATCAGCGCTTTGAGTTTGGGCTGGGCAGCATCCACGACACATTCCTGCACATCATCGCGGCGATGGTGCGGTGGACGGAGCGGATCGAGGGGCGGGCGGTGACCAAGTGGATGGGGCCAGAGGACAACAAGACTCGATATAGCGTGGAACAGTTGCTCGCGCTGCTTGAGGACGCCGCGATACAACTGCGAGCCGCGACGCACGCAGCCCGCGCGGAAAAGACCGGGGAGTGGACGGGGATGGTGTCGCTGGGTGCCGGGTACGTCGAAGGTGTTGATGATGCGAGAACAAGCAAAGCGGCAGCGCTGGTCCACGTCACGACCCACGGAACACACCATCGCTCGCAAGTGTTTCAGATGCTGCGGCGGGTTGGGGTGAGCCTGGAGAGTGGTCAGTTTGATCCGGTGGAGTGGGACTTGAGAATGCGGATAGTGAACGCTCATGGACGCTGAGCAAGCACGAGAATGGCACGTGTTCGAGCAAGAGGCCTCGCGGCAACTGCGTGCCGGCGAGTGGACACTGCGCCTCAGCATCATGCCCAGCTTCTCGGATTGGACCGTTGCAGGTGTCACGTTTCGCAATCAGGTGGTGGTTCGCCGATGGCTGCGAGAAGAAGATTCCTGCAAGTTTGCGACGCCAATCGAGCGTTTGCGGCACGCCGCCGCGCTCCGACCCACCATCACGGAGAACGCCAGGTCGATCGACGCACACGCGGCAGCTTCGATTCTGAACTCGTTGAGTGCGCTCCGTACGCCCTTGTTGCCGGAAAAAGACTCGATCACACTCGACGGCACAGGGTTCGAAGTACTCGCCCAGCGCGGCGGCCGTTTGCACCTTTGCTGGAATCGCCTGCCTCACGAATGGGCACCCGTCAAGACTTGGTTTGACACAGTGTGGGACCACCTTAACACACTTGCGACGGCATAACGATCGTCCATCTGCTTACTGCGAACAATCGCGTATGGACGACTTCACACTGCAGCGTTCTGTGTTCCGGCATATTGCAAAGACTCGGCCATCATTTGACCAGGGCATCAAGTATGTCCTTGGCAGGATCAGTGAGGCCCCGCACGGTTCGCTTTGGACGCCCTGCGTCGCGAAGGCACCAAAGCTCCTCGCAGGCATGCTGGATAGTTGGGTTGCCTGGATGGATCGGCTGGACAAGGCGACGCCACTGCTTGAGAACACCGAAGTGCTGTGGTTTGAAGTTCCGTCGGAACTCAATCCAGCGTTGACATCGGTCAGCGCGTACGACACGCTTGGCCCGGCGAGCGAGGCATATGGCATGGATGAGCCTCGGACGTGGCCTGAGAATGAAGACGGCACCACGCACGAAAGCGGCTTGTGGCGAATGCCGCAGTTTGATCAGTTGCTTGCGTTGGCGGGATGGGAGACGGCAGATGACGAGCTCATGGGGCGCTTGCGGCCGGGCGTGTACGCGTTGCACTACGCGGCGACGGCGCTGCTGGTGCTCAATGGCCTACCTCGCACCTCGCTGGCGGCACGCTGGATGAAGCGACCGAAAGGTCTGTCGGTCGCGATCGGATGGGCATCGGGAGATTGCGATCCACTTGGCACGGTAGTTGATCGAGCGTGGCAGAAGATGCGACGAGCGAAGGCCATTCTCACTGCTTCGAGCCCGCGAGAGATTGACATAGAGACGTTTGGATTCAACCTTCGCAAGTACTTGGCAGCAGGCGGCGACCCCAATGCTCGCAACAGCGAGGGGCAACCAGCCATGATCGCGGCGCTGCCTCTGTCATTGCAAGATGTCCGCGCTCTGAAGGATGCCGGTGCCGACTTCACCGCCTTGGACTCCCAAGGCAACTCCATTCTGACCAGGAGTTGGCTCGAGCCATTCACCGTGATTCGAAGGTTGATCCGATGTGGTGCGAATCCCGATACCGTCAATGGCAAAGGGATGCCAGCACTCTTTGAGTTTCGAAGTCGGCCTTGGAAGGACATCAGGGAGCTGATACTGCTCGGAGCGAACCCGAAGCGCAAGGAGGGTGACACGACCTTCCTTGATGTCGCCATCCCCTACGGGAACATCCCGCGAAGCGGCTTGGATTGGCTCTGGAAGCGCGGAGTTCGGTTCGGTCCCACTTCTCCATTCGAAACGATTGCCAAGTGGGGATTTCTCGACCAATGGCCAAGAAAGAGCATGCGAGAGCGATTGGACTTCTGCCTCGCAAAGAAAGTTCCCATCGATTCCCCGAAGACTTGCACGCCGCTTTGGACAGCGATATTGCATCATGCGTATGACCTCGTGAGTTATGAGAAACATCTTGCTGAGCAGAGTAAACAAGGGGCGGCGCCGTGGCAGCCGCTAAACCACGATCACGCATGGATTGCAAGGCTACTGCTTGAACGTGGTGCGAATCCGAACGCTCGCTTCAGGCCCGGCCAGCCGCCGCTTGTCGCGATGAATGCAACGCCCCTCATGGTGCAGCGGTATGACGATGACAAGCTGGTCAAGGCTCTGCTCAAGCACGGAGCCGATCCGACGCTCAAGTCCGCCGAGGGCAAGACCGCGTTGGACTACGCCCGCCGGGCCCAGAAGCGGAAAGACAGGCTTGCGAACGTGGGCGTGGATGCGGTGGTGAAACAACTGGAGCGTGCCGAGGCAAAGTGGACCGGGAAGCCGCCGAAGCGTGGCAAGTAGGGCACGTTTCCGGTTTCTGGCGATGTGAAGTGTCGCATGTCCGCGCATTGTGCTTCGCTCGTTGGCTGTGCGGACAAGCGCCAGCGAATACCCCGACCTCGCGTACCAAGAGATCGCTTCGATGGGGCGGATGCGTGGGTCTTCTGGTCAAATAAAATAGAACGTACGTTTGAGTCTGTTGCGTGATAGCCAACTACAGACTATCTTTCTCTGCCGCGAGAATGAACTGACGACTCAACATCCGAATTCACGATCACTGTCGGAACATGACTTGGTCCAGCAAGGGAGGAGTGAACCGTGTTCAATTGGCTGAAGCAGCTCTTTGGTCGCAAGGTCGAGTCCGCGTCGTCGCCAGAAGCAGAAGCCGCCGCATATGCGTTCGATGAAGAGAAGCAGAAGGCTCTCGACACGGCGCTGGGCAAAATGGAGGACACGGTGATCCACGCGATCATTCCGTACTTCCTCGGCGGCACGCTCGACCTGTACCCGTTTCGTCGCCACATTCCCGGCACGCTGTACGTGACTCAAGAGCTCTTCACCTTCGATCCTCGGTCGCGGCCGAAGAAGTCGCGTGACGGCTGGTTCGAATTGGCCGTCGCGTTTCGCGACGCGGATGGGTCTGTCTTCAAGAACGCTTCGCGTGATTCGGATGGCGAGATGCCCGCGTCCGTCTCCCTGGCGAGCAGACTGCTCAACCCGCTCGCTCGATACTCGGAGATGGCCTCGCTTTCGCCGGGCGAGACGGCCGAACTCCCAGGCGACGACGGCGAGCCGAGCACGTGTATTGTGTTCGATCGCGTGGAATGCAGCCCAATGAGCGCCGGCGGCACACCCTTCTTTCTGCTCCTCGTGATCCAAGTGCACCCCGCCGAGCTGGCCATGGCGCGATCCCAGGGGTCCGAAGCGTTGTTTGCAGCCTTGAAGCAACACGGCCACTACCCCTACAGCGATCTGGATCGGCCGTCGGTTGCGTGATCTGCTCGGCGATCTGCCTTGCAGAGAGATCAGGATGACCTGTGGCGGTTTGTTCGCGCGGGGCGTGGTGGCTCTGAGTTCACGATTGCTTGCAGCGGGCAATTGCGAATGACCTTGTCGAACGGCGATCGTGCGATGAACACAGGGGTGCTCACGAATGCAAGCGTTCAATGAGTTCGCGTGGTTCTTCGAGCACAGCTACTACCTTGGCCAGTTGCGTCGCGTCCGCATCGAGTCGGCGACGCTGAAGCCTTGGTTCAGATTCTTCGCTTCGTTGGCAACCGAGAGTGGTTCATGCGAGTTGGCACCAGCAGAAGGTGGAGAGTGGCGATCAGTGGCCCCTCACCAGTTGATGGCCATGACTGACCTTCCCGATGACACCGTACTGAGTTGCGGGGGCTACTGCGGCACTTTCGGTTTCTCCGGTGCGATCTTTCCGGGCGAGTGCGGCGAAGTGGCGTTTGATTCTCGAGATGTTTGTGAGGCGACATGGCACGCTTTCTTGGATCTGCTTCAGTGGATCGCTCGAGAAACGAAGCACGATGTACTGATTGTCAGCGAATACCAAAGTCACGACGGCGAGGCACCACTGGAGGACACTTGGTTGCGGTTCTCCCGCGACTCGCGCGATCTATGTGTCGAAGGCGATCAGAACCGTAATTCTGAGTGAGATCGGCCAGGGCTGAGAGTCACACAACCGGTTACCACGCCCCCTACTATCGCTTGTTCGCACGGGGCGCGGCCCCGAGAAAACCACGCCATGTGTGGTACGGCTCGGTCACCCGCTGAGATGCACCCGTTGAACCTGACCCGGTTCGGACCGGCGGAGGGAATGCGACGTTTGGCGCCGGTGTGCTTGCCTGCAAGGTGGATTGCGGGTTGGCCGGGCGGCTGCCGGGCGTGTCGTGCATTCCTTTCGAATGGAAGTTGGCCTTTGCCGCGAGAACATCGCGAGGAGTTGCTATGACCACGTTCGCTTCGAAGCCTGTTTCGACCACGAGCCCCGCGAGCGCGACGGCCCTCGCTGGCCGCACAGAAATGCCCTCGACCTTTGCCGGCGGCCCCGCGGCATATGTCGCTTCCAGCGGCACCGTCATCGACGCAAACGCCCCATGGACCGTTGATCCCAAAGGCACCACGCCCAGCAGCAAGTTCCGCATTCCCCTCCGAGGTGGCATGAACCCCGGACGCCAGGCAGGCGTCACCACGCCCGGTTCGTTCGCACTCGCCCCGGATGTCGGCGGCCCGCTCATGTTCGCCTCCCCCGACACCCCCGGCATGCCCGCCCCCAGCACCAAGACCGCCTGGGACTTCTTGCCCGAGGGGTGGAGTGTGGAGAGAGGCACCGGGCATCGGGCACCCACCGACTGCGAATCCGTCGAGTTCACCACCGCCCGAGGCGAACGCCTCCGCGTCATCTACCCGAAGACCTTCACCCCCATCACGCAGCTTGAATCCGCGCGCCTCGGCATCATCACCCCCGAAATGCACCGCGTCAGCCAGCGCGAACCACACCTCTCACCCACCCAAGTGCGAGACGAAGTCGCCGCCGGCCGCATGGTGATCCCCGCCAACATCAACCACCTCAAGTACAACCTCGACCCGATGTGCATCGGGCGCGCGAGCAAGACGAAGGTCAATGCGAACATGGGCGCGTCGCCCGTCTCGAGCGGCACCGACGAGGAGGTCGAAAAGCTCCGCTGGGCCGAGCGCTGGGGCGCGGACACGGTGATGGACCTTTCGACTGGCGGCGATCTGGACGCGTGCCGGGATGCGATTCTGCGGGCGAGCACGGTGCCGATTGGCACGGTGCCGATTTACTCGATGATCATCGGGAAGAAGATCGAGGACCTGACGTGGGAGGTGATCGAGGAGACGCTGCATCATCAGGCGCGGCAGGGGGTGGACTACTTCACGATTCATGCGGGGGTGCGGAAGGGGCACCTCAAGTACGTGAAGAACCGGCTCATCGGCATCGTGTCGCGCGGCGGGTCGCTGCTGGCGAAGTGGATGCTGGTCCACAACCAAGAGAACATCATGTACACGCGGTGGGATGACATCTGCAAGATCCTGCGGCAGTATGACGTGACGTTTTCTATTGGGGATGGGTTGCGGCCGGGCGGGTTGGCGGATGCGACCGACGATGCGCAGCTTTCGGAGCTTGAGACGCTGGGCGAATTGACGGAGCGGGCGTGGCGGCATGGCGTGCAGGTCATGATCGAGGGGCCCGGGCATGTGCCGTTTGATCAGATTGAGTTCAACGCGAAGCTTCAGCGGCGGCTGTGCCATGGCGCGCCGTTCTATGTGCTGGGGCCGCTCGTCACGGACATGTTCCCGGGGTATGACCACATCACGTCGTGCATCGGCGCGACGGCGATGGCGTATCACGGGGCGGCGATGTTGTGCTATGTGACGCCCAAGGAGCACGTGGGCCTGCCCAAGAAGGATGACGTCAAGCAAGGATGCATCGCGTACAAGATCGCGGCGCATGCGGCGGATGTCGCGCTGGGGATTCCGGGCTCGCGGGATCGCGATGATGAATTGACGAAGGCGCGTGCCGCGCTCAATTGGGAGAAGCACTTTGACCTGTCGTTTGACCCCGACACGGCACGGGCGTATCACGACGAGGACCTTGACGTCGACACCGACTTCTGCGCGATGTGCGGGCACGATTGGTGCAGCGTGCGCATCAGCAAGGAGATTCAGGAGTTCATGAGTGGGAAGGCGGAGGGCTATGAACGCATGGGCGGGAAGGATGGCACCGTCGCGGGCGCGGCGAAGAAGAGCGCGGGACTTTCGCCCGAACAGCAGGAGATTCTGGCGAAGCGCGGCGTGCTGAGCCCGGATGAGATTCACAAGCTGGCATCGAAGACCAAGAAGGTGATGGACAAGAAGGCATCTGGGCAGGAAGGCACCGCGGCATCGAGTGAAGGCAAGCTGTCTTGCCATAGCGACTATGTTGATCCGGAGACGGCGAAGAAGTTGCAGGCTGAGAAGGCGGGGGCGGGGGTCGTTGTGCAACTCGACGTGAGGCCGGCGCTGGGGATTGCCAAGGGCGATAGGATCATCTAGCGATGTCGGTGGCGTGATTGAGATCGGTGTGTTGGCTTGCCTGGAGGATGCGTGATGCCGTTGCCGTCCAGATATGCGAAGGTTCCGAAGGATGCCCGGGCGAAGAAGCTTCGCACGCTTGTCAAGCAGAAACTTGCGGCGGCCCAGCCGCGGATGGTGGCCAAGTTCAAGAAGCTTGCCTCGGCGAAGTTTCCGCCGGATGCGGCCGTGCTTGGCTTTGAGCTTGAGCTTGCCAGCACCAACGCGTATGGCCCTGTCGTCTGGTGCATCTCCAAGGACGGCGAGCAGCTTGGGTTTGAATCGGAAGATGGGGATGACGAGAGCGGCGCGCCGGCGTGGAAGCCTCCTGTGCCGTTCTACCAGCCCGTCGTGAAGCCGGTGAAGGTCGCCACGCCGGCGATTCTCAAGGCGGCGAAGATCAAGGATGATGAGTGGGACTACTACAAGATCATCGAGGCAGAGTGCCTTGAGTTCACGCTTGCGTGCTGGCAGAAGGCGGGCGGCAAGAAGTGCAAGGTGCGCGTGATCGCGCAGGAGCACGACTCGGGAGTTTCGCTTGAGCTGAAGACGGGGAAGTGGAAGAAGCGGTGAGGTGGGGCCCGGAATCAGCGAGGATGATCGGGTGATATGAGCAGCGCACGCGACCACTTTATGCGATGGAGGGTCGTTCTCGTTGTGGTTTGCGTCGGTCTGACGCTCGGCCTGACGGTGCTGTGGCCACGATTCGTTCGCCTTCGTGAGCGAATAGACGGTCGGTTTCGTGCGGAGGATTACGCAGCGGTACTCAGCACTTGCGGACCTGCTCTCGACTTCATGCCGCGGGCGATACCTTCAACAGCGACCGACGTCAGCATTTATTGCCCGAACATGGCCACGTTCTCGTTGCTGCCCTCGCCGGACCTCTACGTCACTGTCAGCTTTACTCTACCTGCAAACGAGATCGAGGCACTGATCAAGACTTCACAAGTTCGTTCGGGTCAGCTCCGAGATCAGATCGGGGCGCAACGATTTGATCAGCTTCACTCGCTCCCGCCGCCGGCTAATGAGCTAGTCTACTTGCTCGCCAATCCGAAGGGCATGGACACGGCCGGCATCACCATCGATAGCGCTCGGGGGCGTGTTGAGTACTGGTACCGTGGGATGTAGGTGTTGAAAGATGCAGGTTCCAGCGGTAGGAATCAGCGAGGATGATCTGGTGATATGAGCGATCGCTTTGTCGAAGTGCCTAATGTGCCGACGCCGTCTCCGAACGGTTCGGACGCGGTCGTGATGATGCGCGACGGCTTCGCGATGGTGGCGTATGGGGCGATCACGGGTGGTCGCGACCATATCGCTGGCGTTCGGTTCAATGATTGCGTTCAGGTGGTTGCGGGCGGGCCCAACGATGAGGCTCTGCACCAGCACCGGTGGTTCTCGCTTGGGCTGCGGCACTACACGATTCAAGTGTGCGGCGATTCGCCGTGGGCGCGGGAAGTGCTCGCGAGTCGCGACAAGCACGGCATCGCCCAAGACGCGCATCGATATCAGCACTTTGTGCTGGCGCTGAAGGACACGACCATTGATGTGCTGGCGGCGTCGATCACGCATGTTGACCTCGCGAAGGA
>JALHOJ010000039.1 GCA_022843045.1 Phycisphaerales bacterium | reverse complement strand
TTCCAAGGCGATCCGCGGCGCTCGTGCGGGCCTCAAGGACCCCAAGCGTCCGATGGGTTCGTTCATCTTCCTGGGCCCCAGCGGCGTGGGCAAGACCCTGCTCAGCAAGGCCCTTGCGGAGTTCATGTTCGGCGACGAGGAAGCCCTCGTGCACCTGGACATGAGCGAGTACATGGAGAAGCACAACGTCTCGCGGCTGGTTGGCGCGCCTCCCGGCTATGTCGGCTACGAAGAGGGCGGACAGCTCACGGAGAAGATCCGCCGCCGGCCCTACAGCGTGGTGCTGCTCGACGAAGTCGAGAAGGCCCACCCCGACGTCTTCAACATGCTGCTGCAGATCATGGAAGAAGGTCGCCTGACCGACTCCTTCGGCCGCAACGTGGACTTCAAGAACACGGTGCTGATCATGACGTCCAACCTCGGTTCGGACATCATCAAGGGCGGCGCGGGCTTTGGGTTCTCCAAGCGGACCGAGTCGACCGACTACGACAACGTCAAGAGCGTCCTGATGAAGGAGATCGAGCGGTTCTTCCGCCCCGAGTTCATCAACCGTCTCGACGACGTGATCGTCTTCCGCCCGCTCAACAAGGCCGACCTCACGCAGATCGTCGAGTACGAGTGCGCCAAGGTCTCCAAGCGACTGACGCCGCAGGGCTTTGTCCTCGAGTTTGATCAGCCTGCCAAGGACTTCCTGATTGACAAGGGGTACAACCCCGAGTTCGGCGCCCGCCCCCTCCGCCGCAGCATCGGCCAGTTCGTGGAAGACCCGCTCAGCGAGATGCTGTTGCAAGGTTCGTTCACGGCCCCTGCGACCATCAAGGTCACCCGCCGCAACGACGCCGACGGGAAGCCCGAAGACCACCTGTTCTTCGACCAGGGCCCCGCCCCGGCGGACCTCGCCGAGAAGTTCCTGGCGAATCAGGCGGACGACACGCCGCGGAACTCAACGCCGCCCGCAGCGAACGCGAGCACGTGAGCGGCGAAATACATTCAGTCCACGACACGGCCCGGCGTCCTGCCGGGCCGTTTTTCATGAGTCACACCTCGCCAGCAGCCTCGTTATAGGTCCAAAAATCGCCCCGACCGGGTGTTTTCCCCTCCCCCGACCTTCATATTGGCTTTACAAGGCAACGCAATCGGATATCCTGCCCATACCCCCCGGGGATCACGGGGGTGTGTTGAGCAGGAGTCGAGAGAGAGACAAACCGCGAGCCACGCGAAGTCGTGGGACGCGACCGAGGGCCTGAGAAACCCTCACCTCTTGCACTCTTCCAACCCAGAACGCTTGGCATGCTTGCGATGGAGTCTTCTCCACATCGCGGCTTGACCGGGCGGTGTCGTTGGTTGTCGCGATGATCGCGGCAAACGGCGGCATGCGATGCGTCGTGGGGTTCACGCCGTGTTGCGATCCGTGGCCCGTTGCGCAGGGGCCTCGTGTTTGGGCTTCAGAGAAGGCACAGGAGTAGAGAGATGAAGAAGTTTGCTTTGTTGGCCATCCTGGCCGCGGCGGGCACTGCTCAGGCGAGCATCTCGTCGTTCAGCGTCGTCGGCACCGCTTCGTTCACGAACAAGAACAGCATCGATGCCCAGGGCGACATCGACAACAACATCGATAGCGCGATCGTCGGCCCGGGCGGCGCGTACAACGCCGTTCGCGTCACTGGCGTGCTGCGCGAAGTGATCGAAGGCACGTTCGCGAGCGAGGCCCGCGTTCGCGTGTCGGCTGGCGCTGGCAACGCGTTCACTGCGTTCAACGTTCAGGCGAGCACCGTTGGCGCGTACCCGGGCGCGGGCCTGGGCACCGTGAACGTTGGCCCCACCGCGGTCGGTGTCACGGCTGGCACCCTCGCGGCCGGCGGCACAGTGAATTTCGAGTGGTTCGAGAGCTTCCAAGACGGCACCGCCGGCCTGCCCGAGTCCCGCTGGGACAGCGTCAGCTATGAATTCGGAAGCAACGTGATCATCAATGGCAGCCACAACTTCGGCACGCTCAACGGCAATGGCGTGACCCAGTCCTACGACGGCTCGCACGTCAGCGGCGGCCTGGACTTCATCACCTTCACCATCGACCAGCCCGTCGCCAACCTGGGCGACTACCTGAACATCCAGATGCTCTTCGGAGCGACCGGCGGCATGACCGACACGGAAATGGCCCTCTTCGGGCCCGACGGCAGCCTGATCGCGTCCGACGACGACGGTAACGTCGGCTTCTCCAGCCAGCTTTCCTACGGCGCGGCGGACCCCTTCGCCAGCGGCGGCACGGATGAAATCGCTGCGGGCTTCAACGGCCTGAGCCTGGCCGCCGGCACCTACACCATCGGTACAGGCGGCTTCAACACCACTTGGGCATCGACCCTGAGCGGCGCGCACCTCCCCGGCACCAACGCGGGCACTTACCGCCTGGACATCACGTTCGTCCCCACCCCCGGCGCCGCGGCGCTGCTGGGCCTGGGTGGCCTGATGGCGGCTCGCCGCCGTCGCGCTTGAGTTTTGATTCAGCAGTTTGACTCGCAAGCCCGCGATCGAAAGGTCGCGGGCTTTTTTCTTGCGAGGATCGCGGGCGGCGGATGCTTTTCTATGCTTGGACATGGCAAGCAACGCCAACATCCCACCCAAGGCGATGCATGCCAAGACGCTGCTTGATCAGGGTCGTGCGGCGGAGGCAGCAGACCTGCTGCGGCGGCTGGTGCAGCAATCACCCAAAGACGTGGCGGCGTATGGCGCCCTCTGCCAGGCGCTGATTCAGATCGGGCAGCCTGCCCAGGCGCTGTACTACGCGAAACAGGCCAGGCGGCTTGCGCCGGAGATGCCCGAGGCGTGGGCGGCCGAGGCACGGGCGCTGCAGTACTCGAAGAAGACCGACGAAGCGCTCAATCTGCTGCTTGAGGCGCGGACGAAGTTCCCGCGCGATGCGTCAGTGGGCGACCAGTTATGCGACTTCTACCTGTTCACCCAGAAGCACGCTTCGATCGATGCGTTATGCTCCAAAGCGGCCGAAGAGGGGTGGATTTCGCCTGGGATGGAAACGATGCACGCGGGCGCGCTGCACAAGCTCGGGGACCTTCGCCGGGCGACCGAATGGGCTCGCAAGCGGGCGTGGGAGAATCCGCGCAATCCGGAACTGGCGAGCATGTACGCCAAGATGCTGCTCTACGACGCGAACGCGACGCCCGAGCAGATGGCGGCGGCGCTCAAGCGTGTCGGCACGATGTACCACGACATCGTGGAGGCGGACGTGATCAAACACCAAGCGAAGGACGATCCGGAGCGCCCGCTGCGGGTGGGAGTGCTGTCTCCCGACCTGCGCCAGCACAGCGTGGCGGCGTTCGCGGGCGGGCTGCTCGAAGGGGTGCGCGCCGGGGGCGACCGACTGCACGTGTTCTACAGCGGCTACTCGGGCGACGCGCTCACGAAGCGATTCGCCTCGCAGGCGGACTGGTGGCTCACGTGCGGCGAGCTGGGCCCTCGCCAACTGCGAGACGCGATCGCGGAGCAGCGAATCGACGTGCTGTTCGAGCTTTCCGGACACACCACCAACCATCGGCTGGGCACGATCGCGATGAAGCCCGCGCCGGTGATCATCTCGGCGATCGGATACCCGGCGACTACGGGCCTGCGGGCGGTGGACTATCGCCTCGTGGATGAGGTGACCGATCCGATCGGATGCGAAGGGCTGCTGTCGGAGAAGCCGCTGCGGATCGGCGCGCCGTTCCTGTGCTATGAGCCGCCCAGCGACGCCCCGGATGTGGAGTTGAAGCCCGCGTGCGAGCGCGAGGGGCGGGTGACGTTCGCGGCGTTCAACGCGATGCTGAAGCTCAACGACGCGACGCTGGAGCTCTGGGCAAAGGTGCTGGAGGCGACGCCCGGGTCGCGGCTGCTGGTCAAGTCGGTGCAGAGCCAAGACGGGGAAACCAACGACTCCGCGGCGGCGCGGTTCGAGCGTGCAGGCATCCCGAAGCATCGCTTAGAGTGGTTGCTGCACACCGCAGGGCAGCGCGAGCACCTTGCGGTGTACAACCGCTGCGACATCGCGCTCGATCCGTTCCCGTACCACGGCACGACGACCACGTGCGAGGCGATGCTGATGGGCGTGCCCACCGTGTCGCTAGTCGGTCGCGCGCACGTCGGGCGGGTCGGACTGACGCTGGCGCGGGCGGTTGGGACTCAGGACTTGTGCGTAGACACCCCGCAAGCCTTCGTCGCGACGGCCACGCGGCTGGCCGAAGACGTCGAACGCCTCCGGCACGAACGGGAAACGCTTCGGGGCCGCTTGCTCGGGGGCGCGTTGTGCGATCGGGCTGGCTACGCGTCGCGGATTGCTCGGGCGATCCGGGCGGTGTGGCGTGAAAGGTGCCGATCGCACTAACGTCTTATAATAAATCAACCAGAACTCTGGGAGCAGCGGCGTAGTCGGCTACACCTCTTCGCAAGCAGATTGGTGGTGGAAACGATTGACAGCCGGACGCTTTCCCTTAAACTGTGAAGATCTCACAAGGGTATTTCCCCGGGCCCTGAGAGAAGAGAGACGCCGGGGTAGGAGGAGAGCATTCACACAATTTGCGATGCGAACGCGGTCTCGTGGACCGCGGGCTTATGACGCCGCGATTGCGCCCACGCGCGAGGCGCAGGCGGTGATCAGTGTGCCACGCGCGTGAGATGTGTGAAGGCTCAAGCAAGCCATGGCTAACGCCATGGAGGAGACAAGAACATGACACGGAAGATCGGTTTGATTGCGTTCGCCGGCCTCGCGGTCGGCCAGAGCGTGGCCAGCGCCCAGACGCTGAGCACGTTCGTCCTGAACGATGGCGCGTTCCGCTACGCCGAGGGCAGCATCACGGCGACGACGCTCCGCACGGGCACGGGCGCTGGCACCGCCAACTTCGGCTTCGCCAGCGGCACGGGCAGCGGCGTCTCCAGCGACTACCTGTTCCAGAACTGGTGGTGGTACCGCGGCGCGAACGACACCCGCGAATACGCCCTGCAGAACCAGACGTTTGGCACGCAGCTGTCGCCCAACAGCGCGTTCCTGCGGTATGAAGAGCCCTCGGTCAACGGCGGCGCCCGCGACCTGCGCTTCGAGTTCACCTACACGCTGAACCAGATCAGCGCGACCCAGGCGGCCGTGACGATCAACTGGTCGGTCACGAACATCGGCACCGCGCCGGTTTCGGGCATCAACTTCTTCAGCTACAGCGACTCGGACATCGGCACGAGCGCGACTGACGACAACGGCGTTTACACCGCTGGCGGCGGCGCGAACTTCTTCCAGAACTTCAACTCCGTGACCGATCCCGCGAACTTCTTCTCGGTGGGCGCGGACCTCCGCCTCAACAGCGCTTACGAGCAGGGCAACGGCTTCGGCACCACTCGTCTGGGCCTGGCGAACACCACCGTCACGAACCTGGCCAACACTCCCGCGAACTTCACGGGTGACTGGGCGGGCGCTCTGCAGTGGTCGGGCCTGAGCCTGGAAGCGGGCGCCACCATCGGCGGCCGCGTGACCAAGGGTTACAACTACGTCGTTCCCACCCCTGGCGCTGTCGCGCTGCTGGGCCTGGGCGGCTTGGTTGCGGCTCGCCGCCGTCGCGCCTAAGTCTGCTTCTTTCGTTCACGGATGGGCTCGTGGCCTGACGTGAGCTACAAAAACACAAGCGAGAGCCGCACCCGCAAGGGTGCGGTTCTTTTTTTGGCTCGGCATTCGGGGTTCGGGATTCGGCATTCGATGCGAGGACGGGGCACTACTTGGGCGGAGGGAAGTGCTCGTCGAGCCAGGCATGAACCGCATCAAGCCGCTTGGGCAGGGTCATGAAGAGGGCTTCGTGGCCCATGGGTTCGCGCTGCACCGTGACTTTCGCGCCGGCTCGCTCAAGGCGCGTCGCGAGCAACTCCCCTAGCGGCGCAGGCACGGCCTGATCCATGTCGCCCAGCATCACGAGGGCAGGTTTGCCCGCAAGAGCCTGGGCGGTGTGGTAGGAATCGAGTATGCTGGCCTTGAGGTACGCCTCGTCGAGGGCGCGCTTGTGATCGTCGGTGGGCGTGCCCGGTTCGCCTTGCCAGGACGCCGAGACCGCGCCGATCCACTGGTTGTAGTTGCTGGTCTGGGTCATCAGCCAGAAGTCGCAGCCGCCGCCGACCATGATCGCGCCGTCGTACGCGTCGGGCTCGCGGGCGACGACGGTGGGGAGCGTCATCGCGCCGCCCGAGAAGCCGATGGCGACGCGCGGGAGATCCTTCAAAGCGGGTCGCTCACGCTCAACGAACGCGAGCGCGGCCTGCGCGGCATACGCACACTCCGCGCCGCGCTCGTCAAAGGTCGTGGCGATCAGCTTGGCTGGCGCGGCAGGAAAGTCAGGCGAACTGGGATCGATGGCGAACTCGATGCGCTCGAGGAATCTCGAAGGCTGGGCGACCATGCGCACGACCAGCCAGTTGCGACCGGTGAGCGAGCGGGTCAGTTGCGAAAGCGTGCCCTCGGGCGTGGCGAGCAGGCCCGGCATGAGAAGAATCACGCCGCGGGTGCTTTGCTGAGGCCTGCCTTCCTGCGGGGCTGCAGATGCCGGCTCAAAGACAGTGAACCACGCAGTGTGAAGCTGCGTGATGGCCTCGCCCTCGCGCGAAGTCTCCTCGGCGGAGACGTATCGCAGCGTCATCACCGCGTTGTTCCGCTGGTTGCGGGGGACCTGCTCCCCTTCGCCCACGGGCGACGCGTCGACGATGAACACGTTGTCGCCCGCGATCTGGGTACGGGTTGGCTTGTCGTCGAGCGTGACGTGAGGAAATGCACGATGGAAAAGTGCGATCGCGGGTTCACGCTCGCGATCGGCTTCGAAGAAGGCGAAGCGGCCGGCGGGGCGGCGGCCTACTCGCGCCTCGTCGATGCGTTCCACCGCCCCCAGGACGCCGCGGGCCTTGTGGGTGGGTTCATCGGGGCCCTTGCGTGCGGGCCACGCGGATTGGGCACGCCAGTCGGCAAACGGGATGTCAGGGCGGGGAGTGAGAAAGCCGGGGAAGTTGGGGTGGTCGGTGGGGTCTGCTTCGAAAACGCTCGCAGCGTCAGCCTCGATGGCGACCCATGGCGCAGAGAGCGTCCAAACCGCGAGACTGAACAAAGCGACCGAGCGGGCGGTGGTCATGAGAACCTCCGGAGAGATTGTTGAAAGGAAGGGGGTGACGGAGCGGACGGCATGGAGGCAAAGTGGCGAGGACGCAGCTATCGGGGGGACAGAGGTCACGATAACCACTATTGGACCTTATGAAACCTCACCGGAAGCGAGCTTTTGCGACTTGACGGGATGGGGGTTCATCGCCATACTTGCAGACTGTGCAAGGCTTTGGGATGCGCGAGGGGTCAATCCACTTGCGCGGCATAAGGCTTTGGCGATAGCTGACTCGCGGGTCCGTAAGGTGTTTCGGCTGGCTGAGAGGCCGGGGAAGCACGGGGCGGGCGGGGGCGAGGTTCGGGGGGCGGCGCGGCGGGAGGCCGTGCTGAGCGTGGGCCAAGGCTGGCGGGAGTGGAGTAGGCAGGAAGTATCGCGGGCGAACGCTCGCAGGACAAAGGACGGCGCATGGCCACGATCACGAAGAAGGAACTGGTCGAACGCATCACCGAGAAGACCAAGGTGCGTCGCAACGAGGTCAAGCTGGTGTGCCAGGAGTTCCTGGACGCGATCATCGTCGAGCTCCGCAAGGGGAATCGGCTGGAGTTCCGCGACTTTGGGGTGTTTGAGGTGAAGGAACGCAGCGCGCGGATCGCGCAGAACCCCAAGACGATGCAGAAGGTCGAAGTGCCGGCCAAGCGGGCCGTCAAGTTCAAGGTCGGGCGGCTGATGCGTGAGAGCGTGGAGATGCCGCCTCCTGCACCCAAGGGCGTGGTTGAGGTCAAGACCGTCGAGATGAAGTCGAAGCAGGCGGTGACGGCGGGGGCGGGGGCGTAAGTTCGCCGCTCGTGATTCGATTTTCAGCACAGAGACACAGAGATTTGGAGGAAGAGGAGAGGGAGTTGGGATGGCGGGATTAGCCGTCCTCGCCGCCTTCTTTTATCCATTTGCCTTTGTCTCACTGGAGCGTCGCTTGGGTCTTTTCTCTTCTTCCTCCTGATCTCTGTGTCTCTGTGCTGAAATCGATCATCTGTTGACGTTGATCGCGTAGGCTTCTCCCATGGACGATCTTCTGCAAGGCCCGCTGCTGGGGCTGACGGTTGGCAACTCGCGGACGCGGCTTGGGCTCTTTCTCAAGGGGGAGCTTTCGAGCGCGGTAAGTGTGGCGAATCCGCCGGCGGGCAGCAGCGATTACAAGGCGCTGCTGCGTGAGGTGGAGGGGTTGCTCGCTGACCAGCATGGGGCGCCGATTGTGATTGCGTCGGTGCGCAAGCCGCTGTCGGATGCGCTGCGGGTGGAGCTGCGCGGGATGGGGGATGTGTACATGATCGGGGATGACATTGCGGTGCCCTTGCGGCACAACCTTGATGATGCGAGCACGCTGGGGCAGGATCGCCAGCTATGTGCGCTCGCGGCGTACAGCCGGGCGCGGCAGGCGTGCGTGGTGGTGGATGCGGGGACGGCGATCACGGTGGATTTCGTGGATGGCGAAGGCGTGTTTCAGGGCGGAGTGATTGCGCCGGGGTTGGCGATGATGCTGGGAAGTTTGCACGAGCAGACGAGCGCGCTGCCGAGCCTTGGTTGGACGCCGCCCGACAAGGCGCGTGGACCGTTTGGGAAGGACACGAAGCACGCGATGCTGCTAGGGGTGCAGGCGGCGGCGCGGGGGCTCGTGCGGCATGTTGTGGAGACGTATGCGGAGGCGTACGAGGCGTATCCGCAGATTGTGGCGACGGGCGGGGATGCGCCGGCGCTGTTTGAGGGGGATGAAGTGGTCGAGCATGTGGTGCCGGACTTGCAGCTCATTGGGATTCTGGAGGCGTGTCGGGCGGCGGTGGGTGGGGAGGAAGAGGAGTGAAGAGACGGAGAGACGGAGAGACGAAGTGGTGGAGTGGTGGAGTGGTGAGGTGTGGTGGATGAATTGGGCACAGCTGGCGTGAGGGCTTGGTTGGCGACGCCTGGGCAGGCGGCGGGGGCGATTGCGTTGATTGAGGTTTGGGGTGCGGCTTCGGAGTTGGATGCGGCACTGGGGCGGCTTGGGGTTGGGGTGGTGCGGGCTGGGGAGATTCGGGTGCGGGGGATTGCGGGTGTGGATCAAGGCGTCGTGGCGCGGGTGGATGAGCGGACGGCGTGGTTGATGCCGCATGGGGGGGTCGGGGTGGTTCGAGCAATTCTGGAGGCGTGTGAGCGCGAGGGGATCGCGGTTGCTGCCTTTGCTCACGGCGGACATCGCGTCGGTGATTCGGCGAGGGCCCCCACTTCGATCGAAGAGGTTGAGCGGCGCGTGCTTGAGGTGCTGGCGCGGGCGAGCAGTCCGTTGGCGGTGGATCTGTTGCTGCGGCAGCCGGGGTTGTGGCGGGAGGAGTTGGCGCAGGACCCGGCGGCATTGACGCGGGAGCAGACGCCTCGGGATCGGATGTTGCGGCGGCTGATTGATCCGGCTCTGGTGGTGGTGCTGGGAGCGAGCAACATCGGGAAGAGCACGCTGACCAATGCGCTGGCGGGGCGGGGGGTTTCGATCGTCGCGGACGAGCCGGGGACGACGCGCGATCATGTGGGCGTGCTGCTGGATATGGGCGGGCTGGTGGTGCGGTGGCTGGATACGCCTGGACTGCGCGAGCGGCCGACGGCGGAGGAGGCGATGGCGCGGGACGCGGCGATGATGCTGGCGGGGCAGGCGGATTTGCTGATTGTGGCGAGTGATCCGATGACGGCGGCGCCGGGATTGGGGAGTGGGCTAGCGAACGTGCCGGTGGTACGGGTGGGGCTGCGGAGTGATCTTGGGAAGGGAAACGAGGAAGTGGATGTCGCGGTGAGTGCGCGGACGGGGGAGGGGGTGGCGGAGTTGGTGCGGGTGGTGCGGGAGCGGTTGGTGGGGAAGGAATTGTGGGGTGGGGCGTGGAGGTTTTGGTGAGAGGGAGCATTGGAAGGTGTGTAACTCCTGGGCTCACCCACCCCAACCCCTCCCTCTGGGAGGGGCTCTGACTTCGCTTGTCGCGCGTTGCTGATCCCTATCATGTCCCCCTATGGCCGACGAACGCGACCAAGAGTTGAAAGCGAGCAATACGCCGATCCAGATCCGCGAAGGGGCGGGGTTGGAGGAGGCGCGGTACAACGTTGAGTTCATTGAGTGGCTGCGGAAGTGGTCGGGGCCGTTGCTGGTGATCGTCGCGGTCGCGGCGGGCGGGTACGCCCTCAAGCAGCACTTGGACAAGCGGAAGAAGGCGGGGGTCGAGGCGGCGTTTGCTGACTTTGAGGCGGCTCGTCAAGGGCGCAACCCCAACCCGGATTCGCTGGTGGCGATCGCGGATCAGTACCCGGATATCGGGGCGGTGGCGATCTTGGCCCGGCTTGAGGCTGGGGATGTGTACCTCGACAGCGTTCGGCGGGGCGTCAAGCCCGGGGCGACGGTCCAGCCGGATGGGACGCTGGCAAGCATCGAAGATGAACTGAAGGCTCCGGATCGCGAGCAGTTGCTGGCGAAGGCCAGCGAGCAGTATCAGTGGGTGGTCGACCGGGCGGGCAACGATCCCAAGCTTGCGATCCATGCGATTGGGGGCCTGTACGGGCTTGCGGCCGTCGCGGAGAGCAAGGGCGACAACGACGGGGCGAAGTCGGCCTACGAAAAAGTCATCGCGACGGCGGAAGCGGCGAAGTTTGAGCGGCATGTGGCGCTCGCGAAGGAGCGGATTGCGTCGCTGGGGAAATTGGCGGCGCTGGATCCGGTGCCGACGGCAGCGAGTGTGCCGGCACCTTTGGATACGACGCCCAAGCCTCCGCCCGCCCCCGCGCCTGAAACGCCTGCGAATCCGGTGGAGTTGACGCCGGTGACGCCGCCTGCAGGAACGCAGACGCCTGGGGCTACGCCAGTGCCGGCTCCGCAGCCAACTCCGCAGCCAACTCCGCAGCCAGCTCCGCAGCCAGCTCCCGCGGAGAATCCGCCTGCCAATCCGGGATCGCCCAAGCGGTAGGGTGCGAATGGGGAGGGGTGGGATGGGGTTGTGGGCGAGTGTCCAGGGCCTAGACGGCCCTGAGACTCACGGGCTGGAAGCCCGTGCTACTGCGGTGGCTTCGCTACACTGGCTTTCCGGCTCTTGAAGACGTGTTTGAACCTTTGGTGACTCACTATGCAGCAACGCGACCGCAATCGTGCCCGTGTGTGTTTTGGCCTGCTCTCGCTGGTGATCGCCGCGGGATCGGTGGGGACGCTTGGTGGCTGTGACCAGGGGGACCCGACGGCGAACGCGGTGAATACGGCGTCGAGCCAGGTGAAGGCGGCGGGGGTGACGAGCTGGTCGGCCGAGGGGCTGAGCAAGGGCGTGGGCGCGGCAGCGACGACAGCGGCGGGAGCGGTGTCGCAGGGCACGAGCGGCGAGAAGGCCTCGTCGGCGGTGCTGACGGCGCAGGCGGCGATGGCCCAGGGCGAAAAGGAAGCCCAGGCGATCAGCTTTGCGGATGCTTCGATCCGGCGGCACCTGTCGCGGATGAACGAACTGGCGGGCACATGGTCGCTGCGGAGCTCGATCGCGGCGGCGGCGGAGTCGTTTGACCCTGCGCCGCAGATCGCGGCGTTGGCGAAGACTTCCGCGGACAAGGACAAGGAACTCGCGGAGACGACTGCACGGCGTGATGAGATGCGTGCGCGGCTCAACTCGCTGCGGGCGGATTCGGAGAAGGCGTTGGCGGACGCAAAGTCGTTCGCTGATCAGGCCAGCCTCCTGCGTCAGCAGGCGTCGGCGATGTCGGCCCGAGAGGGCGCGTCGCTGGTGGAGCAGGCGGCGGGCGTGCGGCGGCAGGGGGATGCGCAGCGGCTGATTGGCGAGAAGCTTGCGGCGGAGGCCGAGGTGCTTGCGCCGCAGGTCGCGGAGCAGGAAGAACTGATCAACAAGCTGAACAACCAGAAGGCCAAGCTGGCCCAGGGGAAGAAGGATCTTGAGGACCGCAAGGCGGCTTCGAACAAGGAAGCGGCGGACGCGCGGGAGCTTGCGAACCAGGCCAACCGCGAACTCGAGACCGTGTACGACGACGTGAAGCGGCTGCACGACGGCGACTTCCAGACGGCCTTTGACAACGCGAAGGGGCAGTTTGAGAAGGCGGCCGGCGCGGCTCGCAGCGCGGCGGACGCGGGATCGACGGCGAAGACCATCGCAGGGAGTGCGGCGCTTTCGATCGCGGGGTTGCAGAGCACGCGGCTGCAGATGCTCAGCAGCCTGGCGAGCACGCTGGATGTGCTGACCAAGACGCAGCCCGCGCTGCCTCGCAAGGGCGACTATCAGTCACGGCGGACGCAGGTTGCTGAAGAGTCCGTCAAGCTTCTGGAGGAGGCCAAGGCTTCGATCGAGCAGGCCACGAGCGCGTTCGGCGGCGCGAATGTGCAGGGGGCGGCCCGCGAGCAGTTGCAGCAGGTTGCGGAGCGGCTGAAGAAGCTGCCCGAGCAGCTTGAGCCGCCGCCCGCGGATGGGATTCCGCGTTCGGCGCGGAAGTTCGTCGAGGAGATGATCACGGCAACCAAGGAAGCCAATCGTGAGTCGATGATCGCGATGGCGCACACCACCAACGACGCGGAGAAGGGGTTGGTGGAGGCGCAGGCGGATCTGATGGTGGCGATGAAGAAGCTGGATGACGCGGCCAAGGCCAAGTTTGAGATGAGCGCGATCGACTTGATCTCGAAGGCTCCGGGCGGGCAGATGGTGGCGGGCCAGCTGAAGGCGGGCGATCCGACCGGATGGGACATCTCGACGATGACGTTCACGAAGGTCTCGGACAGCAAGGTCAATGTGGCGATTCCCGGGAGCCCGATGCCGATGGAGCTCGTGCTCGTGGACGGGGCGTGGAAGTCGGGCCTTGGACAGATGGGCGCGATGGCGGAGATGATCACCCCGATGATGAAGGGGATGGGCACGGCGTTTGGGGGGATCGCGGATCGAGTGGCGGCGGGCGAGTTTTCGGATGCCGCCGCGGCGGGGGCGGCGGTGATGCAGGAGATGCAGAAGGCGATGATGGGCGGGGGTTGAGGAAGAAGGCATTGGGGACTGGGCACTGGGCATTCGGGGCGTGGGTGAGATTTGAAGGGCTGGGCCGCTGAGGGCTCGGCCTTTTTTCATTCTCTCGTCGAGGCAGTGAGATGAGGTTGGAAGTCGCACGTGTGGTTGGTCTTTGCAGCCCGGGGCTGCAAGAATCGGGCGATGACTGATACGAGCACACGTGAGCATCGGGACGCGGGGCCCGAGCTGGTTCCTGCGAAGATGCATCTGGCCTCGCCCGCTTCGCCCGTGACGGGGAGGGTGGTGCGGAACGAACGCTGCACGGCGAGCAAGAAGGCGGCGGGTTTTGTGCGGCACATCGAGTTTGACGTGTCGGGCACGCCCCTGGCGGGCTCGTTCGTGAGCGGGCAGAGCTTTGGAGTGTTGCCGCCCGGCGTGGATGCGAATGGCAAGGCCCACAAGCTCCGCTTGTACTCGCTGGCGTCCCCCACTGTCGGCGAAGACGGGCAGGGGTGCGTAGTTGCGACGACGGTGAAGCGGCTGATTGATGAGCACTGGGAGTCGTCGAAGCTGTACCTGGGCGTGGCGAGCAACTACTTGTGCGATCTGAAGGTGGGCGACACGGTGCAGCTCACCGGCCCCAGCGGCAAGCGGTTCGTGCTGCCCCAGCGGCCCGCGGAGCATGACTATGTGTTCTTCGCGACGGGCACGGGGATCGCGCCGTTTCGCGGGATGGTGCTGGACTTGCTGCGAACAGCGCCTGGGGCGAAGATCGCGCTGGTGATGGGGTCGCCCTATGCGAGCGACCTGGTGTATCACGAGCAGATGACGGAGCTTGCGAGCAAACACAGCAACTTCCAATACATCACGGCCATCAGCCGGGAGAAGCAGGCGGATGGGAAGCCGGCGATGTACGTGCACGAGCGGCTGACGCATTCGCGCGAGCGGCTGGAGCCGCTTCTGGCGAGCGAGCGGGGGCTGATTTATATCTGCGGCATCGCGGGGATGGAACTCGGCGTGCTGCAGCAGTTGGCGGGCGTGCTGCCGACATCAGACCGCGAGCGTTATGTCGAGGGGGACGCAGAGGTGATGCGCGAGCCGAAGAGCTGGACGCGGCAGATGCTGCACAAGCAGGTGAAGCCGACGCGAAGGGTGTTCATGGAGGTGTACTAGGGGCATTGGGCATTCGGCATTCGGCATTCGACGATGTGGGCTTTGATCAACCTTTGAGTGGACTCGGGGGGGCAGGAAGTTTGAGTTGACCGAGATCGTGACCTTGGGCAACGTCGACACGATGCTGATGTTCTCGATCACCTGTGGTGCGTTTTTTGTGCTGCTCGTGGTCTGCATGCTCTGGCAGGAGCCAAAGCGATGGCGGCTGCGCAAGCGGCTTGATGAAGAAGAGTGGATGCTCTGTCCCAAGTGCGAGCAAGGGCTGCGAGGAATTGAAGAAGTCCCGGACGCGCCGGGCATGGTGCGATGTCCAGAGTGCGGCGAAGCGTGCGAGCGTGCGCACTTGCCCGATCTTTGGAAGGAACGGTTGTATCCGAAGTTGCCTCCGGGCTCAGAGGAGAGCTAACAAGTACCTCGTGAGCTTTCTCACCGCACGCTGAGCTGCCAAATCCCCTCCACCGCACGCAGGAACTCGCGTTCGTCGGTCATGTTGACGGGCTTGATGGCGTCGATGACCTTGCGGCGCGGGATGCGCTGCTCCTCGGCGGGCAGGCCGATGTTGTCGATTGCGCGGAGGGTTTCGCGAGCCTGGTTCAGCAGAGCAAGGGCCAAGGACTCGTCGGTGGGTCCGGTGGTGCCCTGGGTTTCGAGGAAAGCGCGCCAGCCTTCGCCTGTGGGGCGCTTGGCCTTCTCGCTGTAGCGGGCCCAGCTTGCGCCCAGGACGCTGCGGATCATTTCGGTGCGGTCGCCCAAGCGCGGGTTGCCCTGCTCATCCATGAGCGGCGCGCCCGACTCGTCCACCAGCGGGCCGTAGACCAAACCTCGATAGGCGGCGACGGCGGATTCCACGCTCTTGGGAGAGATGATGTCGTCACGCACGCCGCTCTCGGCAAGGCCCGTCAAGGGGAGGCGATCATCAAAGTTGCGGCCTTCGAGGCCTTCGATGACTTCGCTCGTGGTGCGACCGCGGACCGAGATGCCCAGTTCGGCCAGCCCATCGATCGCCGCGCTGCTGAGGAGCGGAGCGGGGCCGCCCGTCGGGGCGGCGAAGCTGGGGTCGTACATGTTCATCGCGGTGGTGATGGTGGTGCGGCTGGGGCCGCTGGCGCGGATGTCCAGCGGGAGGAGGACGCCAGTGTTGGCGGCGTCGGTGAAGTCGCTGGCGTTGATGGGGCGAGGCGGGATGCGGAAGGTGAAGGCGGCGAGCTGCGCGTCGGTCTGGCCGTTGCCTGGGCTAAAGACCGGGCGGAAGCTGCTGCCGATCACGTTGGGGGCGCGATTGAAGTCGATTGCGCCGGCGGCGACGATGTCCGCGCCGCTGTCGCCTTCGATGGTGCGGCTGCGGGTCTGGACGTTGCCCTGCGGGCGAGTGCGGAGCGTGATGGAATCGGCCGTCACGCGGAAGTCGCCAATCACGGTGGCTTCGTTGAAGGTGATGCCGCCGCTCAAGGCTTCGAGCTGGAGGCTGCCAAAGGAGACGATCTTGTGGCCCGCGCCGACGTTGAAGCCGCCGCCAGCGGTGATGACGCGGAAAGCGTCGTTGGGGTTGACGAGGCTGGCCTGAACGCGGCCCTGAGCGTCAAACGCGTCGCTGAAGACGATGTTGCTGGCAAGCGTGTTGGAGCGATCCGAGCCGATCGTCAGCCCGCCCAGGCGCTTGGTGACGCCGATGTTGCCGCCGAAGCGGAAGGCGGGGTTGTCGACGTCGCCCGCGGCGTTGCTGCGGAGGGTGATGAGCGGGTCAGTCGCGCTGGTGTCGGTGTTGATGGTCTGGCGGAAGGTGATGGGGGCGTTGCCGGCGTCGAGGGTTGAGGACCCGGCGAAGAGCACGGCGTCGCCAAAGTTCATCTGGCGGGTGGTGCTGATGTTGTTGGCGATGATGGTCGAGCCTTCGGCGTTGGTGGTGATGCTGCCCAGGCGGCGAGCGCCGCCCACGATGCCACGGAAGGTGGTTTCGCCCGCGTCGCCGCCGTTGGCGGAGGAGTTGACGGTGAGGTTGCGCTGGATGTTGGCGGACTCGCTGTCGAGGGTGCCGCCGAAGAGCACGTCGTTGGCCTCCATGATGGTGTTGGCGGCGAGGGTGACGTTGTCGTTGAAGAGTTGATCGCCGTTGGCACGCATCTGGGTGGTGGCGATGACGGTGGAACCATCGGCGTTGGTGGTGATGCTGGCGAGGCGGTTGATGCCGCCCACCGCGCCGCCAAAGCGGGTGACGCCGCTGCCGCCGGTGTTGATGGTGAGGTTGCGGGCGGTGGAGCCATCGCCATCGATGGTGCCCTGGAAGAGGACGCTGCCGCTGGTGGTGGTGAAGACGCCGTCGGCGAGCAGGGTGGTGGGACCGGAGATTCCAATGTCGCCCGAGACGGTGGAGGTGAGCGCGCCGTTGAGGAAGAGCGAGCCGGTGTAGAACTGGCGGCCGGTGGTGCGAACATTGCGAGCGGTGGAGCCTTCGCCGATCGTGACGCTGCTGCCGGCGGCTTCGAGGAAGGCGAGGGAGGATTCTCCGCCCGCGGTGGTGGTGCCCAGCTCCTGGGTGAAGATCACGTCGCCCGAGCTGGCGTCGACGGTGAGGCCGAAGGGCGTGGCCCCCGCGCTGTTGACGGTGCCCGCGAAGCGGATGTCAGAGTCGGACGCGATGGCGGAGGTACGGACCGTCGAGTTGGCGGTGAGCAGCACATTCTGGAGGAACTCGATGGTGGACTGATCGCCGCCCAGCAGCGTGCCGCCCAGGCGGGTGAAGCCGTTGTAACGCTGGTTGCCGGTGGTGGAGGCGTCGGCGACGTTGATACTGGTGGCGGAAACGTCGAGCGAGCGGAGGCGCCCGTTGGTACCCGTGCCAACAGCGCCGCCGAAGGTCGCGGTGTTGCCGGTGGCGACGACCGTGAGGGACTGCACGCCGTTGCCCGCGGCGTTGATGGGCCCGCTGAACGTGACGCCCGGGGCGCGGACGGTGGTGTCGCTGACGAGGGTGATGGGCGTGCTGAAGGTGCTGGCGGTGGTGGTTTCGGTGAGGCCGCCCAGGGAGAGGCCGGTGGCGGTGATGTTGAGGCTTTGCAGAGCCGCGGAGCCGCCCGCGCCGCCTGTGAGGGAGATGGTCTGGGCGGCGTTGAGGGTGAGGGATCGTGCCGTGCCGTCGCTGTTGACGCTGCCCAGGAAGTCGATCTTGCCGCCCGTGCTGCGGATGTCGGTGTTGGAGCCGAGGGTGACGTTGTCGCCAATCTCGATGTCGCCGGTGGAGCGGACAATCGCGCTGCTCAGGGCGAGAGTGCCGCCCGAGTTGGTGAAGAGGCCGCCCAGAATGCCGTCGGTGCCCGTGCCGATCTCGCCCAGGAGGGTGGTGGCGGGAGCGTTGATACGGAGCACGCGAGACTCGGTCGCGGCGGAGTTGATGGTGTCTTCGAAGACGACGCTGGCGGTGCCGGTGGCGATCACGTTCTCTTCGAGGATGACGGGGCCGCCGAAGACGAGTTCGGCGCCAGTGACATCGGCGTTGAGGGTGATGGTGCCGGCGTTGTAGGTCTGACGGCCGAGTGTGTCGGTGGTTTGGAGACTGACACCGCCGTTGCCGGCTTCGACGAGGATGTCCGCGCCGGCTGCAGTGCTGTTGAGGCCCTGCTGGAAGGTCACGTCGTCGCCTGCGAGGCCGGAGGTCGTGACGCTCGAGTCAGCAAGGACGTTCACTTGGCGCTGGAAGGTCACGTCGCCCGCATTGGCGGAGAGTTCGCCTGCGAGGTTGACGATGCTGTCGTAGGTCTGGCCCTGCTTGGTGCGGATGCCGCCGTTGATGTTGATGGTTTCGGCGGTGGTGGCGACGGAGGCGAAGCGCTGGGCGCTGCCGACCACGCTGTTCAAGGTGATGTCGCCCGCGGTGCCTGCGTCGAGGGTCAGGACACGGTCGTTGCTGGCGTCGTCGGCGTCGAGGGCGCCGTTGATGGTGATGTTGGCCCCGGCGGCAGCGCTGTTGGCGGTGGTGCGGAGGGCGACGTTGTCGCGGGCGGTGATGACGCCGTTCAGGATGAGGTTGCCGCCTTCGGTGGCGACGTCGGCGAGCAGGTCGATGTCACTGGCGCGGAGGGTGAGGCTTGCGCCGTCAGTGGTGCCCAGGGCGGCGTTCACTTGGATCGCGCCCGAACCGCCCGCGTTGCCCATGCGCAGCAGGGTCGCGTCGCTGAAGGAGACGGGGGCGCCGAAGGACATCGTGCCGGTGCCCGCGCTGCTGCCGATGGTGATGAACTCGAAGCCGTCCTGGAAGAAGGCGAGGTCGGCGGCGGTCAAGTCGAGGGTGTCGACGGCGGAGTCGCTCGCGCCGCCCAGACGGATGTTCTGGGCGTCGGTCACGGCGCGGAGTGTGAGGAGGCCGTTGCCGCTGACGCTGTCGCCAAAGTCGATCTCGTCGGCGGTCAGGGCGAGTTCGCCGTCATTGGCAACGATGGCCGCCGAGGTGGTGATCACGCCGGTATCGGCGCGGAGGGTGGTGCGGCCGTTGGCGGCGACGAAGCCGGTGGTCGTGCCGTTCTGGCCGATGTCAAAGCCGTTGCTGTCGGAGATGCTGTTGGCGCTGGTGCCATTGAGATTGCCGGCGAGGGTGCCGAAGTCGTTGGCGGAGTTGCGGAGCGTGAACTGAGACGTGCCGAAGAGGTTCAGTCGCGGGGCGGTGATGGGGCCGGTCTGGGTGACAGAGCCCTGGCCGCCTGTGGGGTTGTTGAAGCGGAGGGTCAGCGTCTGGGCCGCGCCGGTGGACAGGCCGGCGGTGGTGAGGCTGGTGCCAAACAACCGCACTGCGCCGCCGCTGAAGGATGAGAAGTCGATGACGCCGGTGGTCAAGAGGCCGGCGTTGTTTGCGCCGATGGAGAGGCCGTTGAAGCTGGTGCTCAGGATGTTGCCAAGTTCGGAGTTGTTCAGGTTGAGAGTGCCTGCGATGGAGTCGCCCAGGCCGATGGTGGTGTTGTTCGAGAGGCTCTCGAGCGACAGCGTGCCGGTGCCGCCAAAGTTCGCGCCGGCGAGGTCCATCGTGTCGGCGCGGAGGGTCATGTTGCCGATGTTGGAATCGATGGCGCTGAGGCCATTGGTGAAGGCGATGCCGGAGGCGTTGGTTGAGCTGCCGATCACCGTCACGCCATTGCCGTTGACGGTGGCGTTGTTGGAGAGTTCCACGCCGTGGGCGTTGCCAGTGCCCGTGCTGGTGCCGTTGAGAGTGATGCGCTTGCTTGCGGTGGTGATGCTGGCGTCGCCGCCATCAACGAAGACGCCCACGCTGTTGGCACCGGTACCCGACGTACCCGTGACGGAGATGGCATTGTCAACGGTGCCGACGTTCGACGTGATTGCGCCGGACTCGACGAAGACGCCGTGGCTGGTGTCACCAGAGGATGTGGTGCGGCCGGTGATGGTCACGCCATTGATGCCGTTGGCCTGAAGTGCGCCGCTGTTGGTGAGGAGCACGCCGTGGTTGCCCAGGCCCGTGCCCGAGCCGCCAAAGCCGCTGACGTTCAGGAAGCCATTGGAGGAGCCTTCGACGAGCGCGTCGTCGACGCGCACGCCCGTGACGCCAGCGCCCGAGGCGGTTGCGCCGCCCGTGCCGACGATGGTGACGCCGCCGCCGACGGAGCGGACCTGGGTCGTGCCGCCGGTGATATCCACGCCGTGGTTGGCGTTGCCGCCCGAGCCGGCGAAGGTGCCGCCGATGCCGTCGATGCGCACGATGCCTGCGGAGATGTCCGCGCCATTCAAGATCGCAACGCCGACGGAGCCGGATTCCTCAGCCCGGCCTGCGCCGCGGATGGAGATGGAACCTGCGCCGGCATTGAGCGTCGCCCCGTCGATGGTGACGCCGTCTGGGTTTGCCGCGGTGCCGCGGGCTGCGCTGGAGCGGAGGGCGGCGTCGTAGGTGGCGTTGCCGCCCGAAGTGAGCGTGATGGTGGGGTTGGGACCGCCGCCCAGGGTGATGTTGCCGCCCTGGGTCACGATGCTGCTGCCGGTGTTCAGCACGATTGCGCCGGCGTTGGCGTCGGGATCTGCGGAGTCGCCGCGATTGGCGTTGAGAACGACGTTGACCTGACCCGCGCCCGTCGCGCCGATCTGCACGCCGGAGTTCACGAAGATGCTGTTGGCAGCGTCGAGGCGGAAGGTCGCGCCGGTGCCGGTGGTCAGCACGTCGGCGGCGACGGTGATGTCGCCGTCTTGCGTGCCGTCGCTGCCGGTGGTGATGCTGACGTTGGTGCCGGCGTCGAGGCGGCTGGTGATGTCGGAGTTGAGGACGACGCTGTCGTCCTGGTTGGGCGTGAAGACGTTGGGGTCAACCGCGGAGAAGTCGCCCGTGGTTGGGCCCGTGCCATCAATGGTGATGTTGCGGGGGTCAAGCAGCCAGGTGCCCGCGCGGCCGTTGCTGGCGGCGGCGTCGATGCCCGAGCCGTCGACCGAGAGGTGGTTCTTGCCGGAGGTTTCGATCAGGCCGCCGTCGCCGCCTTGCGCGCCGCCTCGGGCGGAAATGCTGGCGAAGGTGCGGGTGGTGTCGTCGCTCCAGAGGATCACGGTGCCGCCGTCGCCACGCTGGGTCGCGTCGGCGCGGATGGTCGTGCCGGAGTTGGCGACGGTGATCTGGGAGTTGCCGTGGTCTGCGATCTGGCGGCCTTGGAAGTCGCCGCCGATGCGGACGAGGCCGCCGCCGTCGGCGCCGGAGACGTCCAGCGTCGTGTTGAACAGGGCGATGCGCTGGCCGGTCACGTCAATCGTGCCGCCCTTGACTTCCTGGGCCTTGCGCTCGCGGGGCGTGAGGGCCTGCGGGCGATTGCGACCGTCTCGGACGACACGCAGACCGCCGCCGCGAACATCGCTGTTGCTGGCGTCGATCTGCCCCCCCACCACGACGTCGCCTGTGCCTTGGCCCTGCAGTTCGACGTTCTTGCCCTTGACGGTGCCGGTGGTGTTGATGGCCAGGCCAAAGACGTCGCCCGCGGCCATGATCACCTTGCCGCCGCCACGAGGACTGGAGGTGTCAATCGTGCCGGTGTTGGTCACGGCGGCGGTGGTTGCGTCGCCCAGGGCGGTGCCGCTCACGCGGACGTGCATCGCGCCGTCGCGCTGAGTGATGACGACATCTTCGCCCGCGGCCATGGCGACCGTGCCCTGGGGCGCGACGATCGAGCCAAAGTTCGCGACTTGGCGACCGGCCATGACGATCTGCTGGCCGTTGATGGAGCCTTCGTTGATGACGTTGCCGGTCAGGCCCGTGAAGCGGTCGTTACCGCGCACAAAGTCGGCGTCGCTCAATTGGCCCGCGGCGGCGAAGAGGCCGGCGGTGTTGATGACGCTGCCACGACCGAAGACCACGCCCGCGGGGTTCACAATGTAGACCCGGCCGTTGGCGGAAAGGCTGCCGTCGATGCGGGTGGGCGTCGCGGAGTTGATGCGGTTGAGCACGCGGGACTCGGCGCCGGGCTGGATGAAGCGGACGCTTTCGGCGGCGCCGATGTCGAAGTTGCGGTAGTTGATGATGCTGCGGTCGCCCGCGCGGATGATGGTCTGGTTGCCGTTGCGCTCGAAGGTGACGTTGCCGCGCACGACCTGTTCGCCCTCGGGGCCGGCGAGGGCCGCCGAAGAGAAGAGCAGAGCGGCGACTGCGGCGGCGGAGCGCCAACCGCGGGCCTTGCCACCCTCAAACGCGCGGGCGCGCTGGAGGAGGTGGTTGGCGAGGCCGCTGGTGGTCGTGGCGGCGGGCTTGGAAGAGGCAGTGGTGTTGGAACGCATAGAGCACATCACTCCGCGAAAGGGCGGGTTCAGGACAACCGGTCTGACTGGCCCGACTCCGTAGGGAGGCGGGCGGTGAATCGTTCGACGAACCTCTATCAAGGAATCTGGGCGGGCACGCGTGCGCGGGTGGGGTCGCTGGCTGTGCGGGCCCCTCGCTGCACTCAAACATGCGCGATGGAGGGGGCTTGTGCCAGTCTTCCGACCCTGTTTCACCCCTGGTTTGGCCTGCAGGAACCGGTTCTCGGTCCTCGCGAGGTGGGATGCTGCGGGTTGGGCGGGTCGTGCGGGGTGCCTGTGCGCAGGTAAGTCCCGTTCGGTTCCAGCCAATCGCGAGCACCCGTTCGTGTCCGGTGACTCCTTGACTGTCTCGAGGTTGACTCTCTCAATCGCGTGGCCCGCGGGCAGGCGGGCGACGCGGGAAGGTGGTTTAGTAGACGCCAGTGATCAGGAAGTGGACGCGGTTGTCGCCCACGTCGGTTTCGTTGCCGGGCTGGTCGACGTCGGCCAGGGCGAAGCCCCATTCGAGGCGGGCGGTGAGGTAGCGTTTGACCTGAAGCTCCACGCCCACGCCTGCGCCCACGAGGGAGTAACTGTCTTCACCCGGCTGGGCGGCGGAGACGTCGGTGAAACCGGCATCGAGGAAGCCCTTGAAGATCAGGTCCCAGTCGGCCCGGCCGAAGGGTTCCTGGGGGGCGTAGCGGAAGTTGTTCATGCGCTCGCCCAGCATGTTGCGGGCCCACTCGACCGGGCGACCGTTGATGGTGCCCGGCTCGCTGACGGCCCAGGCGCGGGGCCAGTGATAGCGGTACTCGGCGCTGGCGATGAGCGTGCTGTCGCCCGCGACGAGGCTTTCGTCGTAGCCGCGTACGGAGAACATGCCGCCGGCGACGTCTTGTTCGTTGGGGATCAGGCGGTTGTTGAAGGCGTACTGGCCACGCATGGACAGCGCGACTTCGTGGGCGAGGGTGGTGGGCCCGCGGTCGCCCGTGCCCTTGTAGAGCTCGCTGATCAGGGGCTCGATGTAGAAAGAGTGGTAGCCATCAAACTTCAGGACCTGCCAATCTTCGTCGACGGGGGTGCGGCCCAGTTGGCCCAGGGTGTCGGCGTTGGCGCCGGAGAGGTCGGCGAACTGGACTTCGTAGGTGAGGCCGAAGTAGGTCTCACGGACGTCGGAGACGCGTTCGCCGCGGATGCCGATGTAGGGCACGAGGTACTGCTCGGTGGCGGAGGTGAGGAAGAGCTGGTTGTCGGTCTTGACGGACTGCCAGCGGACGCCGCCAATGGCGTCGATGAAGAAGTTGTCGCGCTGGAAGAAGTTCCAGGCGGCTTCGCCGCCGATGGTGTAGTTCTGGCCCGTGAAGTCTTCGCCTGAAAAGCCGACTTCGGAGGCGTCGTACTCGGAGTAGCCGCCGTAGAGCTTCATGCGGAGCTTGTCGCTCTTCAAGGGGAAGTCGTAGCTTCCGAGGAACGTGTGGCTCTCGTCGAAGCCGTTGGTGATGTAGTCAAGCCGGAGGATGTCGTCGCGGCTGGTGAGGTTGTTGTGGACGAAGCCGAATCGCTCGCGCCATTCGCTGGTGGCCTCGGTGCCCGTGTTGGACATCTGGGCGTAGACGCTCCAGGGCTTGGCTTCGCTGATAATGTAATCGAGGGCTACTTGGCCTTCTTCGCTGCCCGGGGCGACGGCGACATCGACGCGGCGGCCGGGGTGGCGGTTGAGGCGGAAGACGAAGTCGTCGACGGCCTTCTTGTCGACCAGGGAGCCCGGCGTGACGGGGGATTGCTCGCGGATGCGCTGGTGGACGCGGTTGTCGGTGTTGACGCGTTCAAGTTCGCCCGCGGCGATGGCCTTCTCGAAGCGATCGCCCGCGGCGATGCTGCGGACTTGGCCGACGACGCCCGTCCAGACGACCAGACGGAGGTCGAGGTTGCCATCAGGACGGAGATCCGCGCCGGTTTCGGCGTTGATGTCATCGGGGTGCAGTTGCACGATGATGCTGGCCAGGCCCTGCTTCTGCAGTTCGGTCACGATCGAGCGGGCGACGCTGGACAGGCCGCCTGCGCTGAAGGTGCCGGGATTCACGGGCGTGATGTCGCGGAGGCGGATGGTGGCGGTGCGGTCCGCCGCGCCGGGGGAGACGTAGCCCTCGGGCGACGCGCCGAGCATGACGGGAGCCTCGAGCACCTGTTCGGCGCTGGGGTTCTGGGGGTGCTCGTTGCGATACTCGATCAGGAAGCGCGTGACCTTGTAGGTCGGCTGCTCGGAGAGTTCGGACTTCTTGCCGTCGAGGCGGCTGGTGGCGGTGCCGACGAGACGCTCCGCGCCGGGCTGGCCCGGGCGGATGGCGTTCACGTCATAGGGCTGGCCGCTCGTTGGGCCAGCCTGTCCCAAAGCGCTGGAGCCGCAGGCTGCGCCTGCGAGCGCGACTAGAAGCACACGCGAGTTCATTGAGAGGAATCCGCTGGCAACGACACCCTTCATCAGCGTCCTTTCCGTAGGTTTGCCCCGCCTGCGTAGCCCTTTGGCGAACAGGCCGAGGTCAAGGGTGAATAGTAGGTGTGGAGGGACGGGAAAATGAGCTAGGCCACGTTCGATCGGGAGCGCAAAAGTAACGCGATTGCAGCAGGGGCAGCACGCCCTGCATCACGGTCGACACTGTCCTTGGCGAGCGATTGCTTTCGTGTGAGATAATCAGACAGGTTGCGACGCGGGAAGTGAGTGAGGGGGATGCAATCTCACCCAGGGCGAGCAATGCCATGCGATGGATACCGCCGTTGCGCCGCCAGCCTGCAGCTTCCGAAAGCGACCCGCGCACGCGCGATTCGACTCGTGCCCACGGAGTGGAACAAAGGGAACGCAACCGTTGGAGAACGCCTCCATGACGCCCCGCGGGGGCCGATTCATTGAGACTTAGTCTCAATTGGGCTAGACTGGGTCATGAGCGGATGCCCCTGTCACGACCCGGCCAATGGCCCCCCCTCCCCAGGCACCTGTGCAGCCGAGCAGGCCGCGGCGAAGGCGCTGGGGCGTGATCCTATGAGCGTGGAGCCGGGGGTTTTGGAGGGTGCGGGCGGGGGGCAAGTCGTCACGCTGGCGTCACTCAAACCTGGGCAAACCGGGGTGGTTCGCGGCGCGACGCTGGATGCGGGCGACGCGGCGTACCTGCGGGCGATGGGGGTGCGGCCTGCGGCGTTGGTCCGGGTCTGCCGGCTCGGACATCCGTGCATCATTCAGGTCGTGAGCGGCGGGAAGGAATGCTGCGGCATGGGGAGCTGCCGGATCGGGCTGTCGAAGGAGTTGGCGGAACGGGTGATGGTGGAAGTGGGCGCGGGGTAGATCGATTTCAGCAAACAGACACCGAGATGGTGAGCAAGATGAGCGAGGCCACGGTCAAGAGAAGTCAGGCTCAGATGAGAGCGTGAAACTGGCCCCTCTCCAATCGCCGCATCTTCTCCTCTTCCTCCCGATCTCTGTGTCTCTGTGCTGAAATCGAATTGCCCAAGCTTGGTGAGTCGCTTGCAGGAGGCCGCATGAGCGTGGAGGAGTCTTCGGTAGTTCGTGTCGCACTGGTGGGCAATCCCAACACGGGGAAGACCACGCTCTTCAACGCCCTGTGCGGCGTGCGGCACAAGACGGGGAACTTTCCGGGCACCACGCAGGAAGCACGCGTCGGGCGCATCATCGTCGGGGCCAAGTCCCGCGAGGCTGATGCGGACGGGCTGCACCTGATCGATCTGCCCGGGACGTATTCGCTCGAGCTCGCGCAGAGCGAGGCGGAGATTTGCCGGGATGTGCTCGCCGGAACGCTCGCAACGCCCGGGCACGAGGCCAAGGCGCCCGATGCGGTGCTGGTGGTCGTTGACTCGGCGAACCTGGAGCGCAACCTGTTGCTGGTTGGCGAAGTGCTGCGAAGGCGCTTGCCGACCGTGGTCGCGCTCAACATGATCGACCTGGCCCGCAAGCGCGGCAACGCGCCGGATCCGGCTGCGCTCGCGACGCTGCTGGGCTGCGACGTGATCGCGTGCAGCGGGCGCAAGAGCGAGGGCATCGAGCAAGTCGTGCGGGCGTTGCACGAGGCCAAGGTGCCGAATCTCACGCCCCCTGGGACGCAGGAGGGACTTGAGGAGTGGGCCCATCGCACGCTGGTGACGCTGGCGAGGCAGGGGCAGTCGAAGGCGAACGCGGCGGGCGGGGGCGTGATGGACACGGATTCGACGACGGATCGCGTGGACCGCGTGCTGACGCATCCGGTGCTTGGGCTGCTGTGCTTTGGCGCAGTGATGTTCGGGCTGTTCTACACGATTTTTCGGCTCGCCGAGATTCCGATGGGGCTGATCGAGGCGATCTTCGGGCGGGCGACGGAGTTCGTGAAAGGCGTGCTGCCCGCCGGGATTCTCGCGGACTTTGTGGGCGACGGCGTGATCGCGGGGATTGGCGGGACGCTGGTCTTCCTGCCGCAGATTTGTTTGTTGTTCTTCTTGATCAGTTTGCTGGAGGACACGGGGTACCTCGCCCGAGCGGCGTTTCTGGCGGATCGGTTCCTGCGGCCGTTTGGGCTCTCGGGCAACGCGTTCGTGCCGCTGCTGTCGAGCCATGCGTGCGCGATTCCCGGTCTGATGGCCACCCGCGCGATTCCTGATCGCAAGGAGCGACTCGCGGCGATCCTCGTCGCGCCGTTCATGAGCTGCTCGGCCCGGATTCCGGTGTATGTGCTGCTGACCAGCGTGCTGTTTCCGGGCAAGCCGGGAACGCAGGCGCTGGCGTTCATGGGGTGTTATGCGTTGGGCGCGGGGGCGGGGCTGTTCTCCGCGCTGGTGGCGCGAAGGACGATCTTGAAGGGCAAGGGGCGGCCGATGGCTCTCGAACTGCCCACGTACAAGCGTCCGAGCATCCGCTCCGCGCTGCTGGGCACGTGGGATCGCGCGATGGCGTTCCTCAAGAAGGCCGGCACGATGATCCTGGCGATCAGCATCGTGCTGTGGTGGCTTTCGTCGTATCCAAAGGTGGAGCCGCCGGCGGAAGTCGTGCAAGCTCGTCAGGAAATCGTCGATCGGATGCACAACTGGAAGAAGAGCTCGCCCGAAACCCCCGAAGAGATGTGGGCGATCATCGAGCCGCTTCAGAAGCGTGCCGACACGCTCGAAGCCTCGCACGCCACCGCCAACTCGTTCTTGGGCCGCCTCGGACGCACGGTGCAACCGGTCTTCGCGCCCCTCGGCTATGACTGGCAACTCACCGTGGGCGTGATCGCCAGCTTCGCCGCCCGCGAGGTCTTCGCCAGCACCATGGCGATCATCACGACCGGCAGCGACGCGGCGGACGACGAAGGCGTGATCGCCGAGATCGCCGCGGCCAAGCGCGATGATGGCATCACGCCGATCTTCACGCCTGCGGTGGCGTGGTCGCTGCTGGTCTACTTCGTGCTGGCGATGCAGTGCCTTCCCACGCTGGCCGTGACAGCGCGGGAAGCGGGCGGGTTCAAGTATGCGATGATCCAACTGGTATGGATGTGCGGGTTGGCGTATGTGGGGGCGATGATCGTGTATCAGGTGCTGAGCTAGTGCGAACGTGCGATGGCGCGAGAGTGCGACACTGAGGAATGCCCGGGCGTTTCCGCCACTGTCGCACTCCCGCACTTTCGCACCGTCGCACTACGATCTCCCATGACCAAGCAGATCGCGATCGTCACGGGTGCAAGCCGCGGGATTGGGCGGGCGATTGCGATGCGGCTGGCGCGGGACGGGACGCGGGTTGCGCTGGTAGCACGCTCGGCGGATCAACTCGCGAATGTACGTGATGCGATCGTCGCCGAGGCCCTCGCGAGCGACAAGACGGCGGCCCCGATGGTGCTGGCGTGCGATCTCTGCGACGAAGCGGCGGTGGTTGGGATGGTGCGCGAGGTGTCGCGGCACGGCACGCCGTCGATCCTGGTGCATAACGCGGGGTATGGCGGGCCCCTGCAGGCGTTGGATCAGGTGTCCAGCGCGGAGTGGGATCGCGTGTTTGGCGTCAACGTGCGTGCGGCGTACGTCATGCTCCGCGAGCTGTTGCCCGCGATGGCCCGCGACGGGCGCGGCACGATCGTGAACGTCTGTTCGACGCACGCGATGATCGGCGCGAGCGGTTCCGCGGCATACTGCGCCAGCAAGCACGCGCTGCTGGGCCTGACCCGCGCGGTCGCGGCGGAGTGGGGCCGCAAGGGCATCCGCTGCAACGCGGTCTGCCCGGGCTACACACGCACCGACATGATCGGCGCGTTCGCGGATGATCCCAAACTGCTCTCGCGGATCCCCAACGGTCGCGTCGGGACGCCCGAAGAAGTCGCGGAAGCGGTCGCGTTCCTCTGTGGCAGCGGCGCGAGCGCGATCAATGGCGCAGCGCTGACGGTTGATGGCGGGATGCTCGCGGATCTGGGCGTGTGATGGCGAGGCAGCATGCACAGGCCGCCGTCAAGCCGCTTTGCGGAGAGGCGCCTGCAGCCGGCTGATGTAGCGCTCGATCTGCTCAACCACAAAGTCGCGATGGCTCTGGTGGAATGCAAACTCAAACGCCAGGCCTGCGTACAGATTCTGCGTGCTGTCGATGTGCGTGTGCACGATCTTGGCCGTCAGTCCCAGCGGGAGCGCGATCACCGGCTCCAGGTGCACCCGCAGCCACACGAGCTTGGCCCGGCCTGCGGCGCTGGCTTCGGACTTGTCGACCATCAGGCCCAGCCCGCCGCCGCCGACATTCATCAAGCGGGCGTAGAACCTCGGGCCCACCACGGGCAGCGAAAGTTCATCGGACACGCGACAGACACCCGGCGTGTGCGGGCGTTGCTCGGCCTCGCGGATCGCGGCGCGGTTGGCTTCTTCGGCGGCCACCACGGAACTTGGTTCGAGCAGGCTCCACACTTCCACCATGGGCAGGTGCACGGCGTTCACGCTGACGCGGCCGGTCTCGCGGCGTGAGCAGCGTTCGACATTGTCGGGCATCGCGAGGCGCAGCGATCCGGGGATCGTGTGCTCGGAGCGCGGAGCGGTGGCGCGCTCAAGGGTGCGGGTGCTGAACTGCCAGCGGTTCTGCCCGATCACCAGCGCGCCCACAAGCGGGACGTTCTCGAGGATCGAAAGGCTCTTGCCCGCCGCGGTCGGGCGCTCGATGACCAGTTCCGTCTCCGTGACCTTCAGCAAGCGCACGCGCCAGACCAGATCGGGGTTGGCATCGCCGTTCGGCGAGGCGATGGCAAACTCAAGGCACCCGCCGCGGTCGCAGACCTGGCGGAAGCTCTCTTGAAAACGCTCGGTGCGCGAACGGTTGGCGGGCATGACATCTCTCCGTGCAATCGGGTGTGTCCCCGAAGATCGGATGCACGGCGCGGGCGGGCAACCTGAAATGCGGCGGTGTTGACGAGATTGTCCGAGAACAACCCGCCCAAGCGGCGCAGGCGGCACGAGGACGCGAGGCCACGGGCCTAAGCCGGTCTGTGCGATGGCACATCACGCAACCGCGCGACCTGGCGCACGACAGTCTCCGCGTGGGCGACCGCCGCGGGCTCGGGAGGCGAGCCTGCGAACCGGGCGGCGTAGAGCAGATCGGCGACCGGCATGAGCGCGTGCGCGGCGGCTCGGATGCGATCGGCAGCTTGATCCACCGCCGGGCCTTCAGCACTGCGCGCGCGAATCAGTTCCTGCAGATGGCGAGCAAGCGGCGTGGCATCGGGCTTGGGCGCGCCGACGCGTGCGAGCGCCAAGAGTGCGCGCTGGTGCAGCCGCTCGAGCCGATCCTGGCCCGAGAAGGCCCAGCCGGACCTGCCCGCGGCACGCCTCGCGCCGCGCGGGAGCAGCGACCAGATGATCGCAAAACCACCGCCCAAGACCAGCAGGACGCCCAGCACCATGCCGATGTTGCTGGAGGCGCTGCCGAGCACGCGCCGGGCCTTCATGATGGACGCCGCCGGCAGTTCGTTGATCGCCTCCGCGGACCAGGGCACGTTGAGCGGATTGTCCTTGACGCCCAGCACGCGACGCTGCGAGGTATCGTCATATGACACCACCGCGCTGTTCCAGAGCATGTCGATCCCTGAAATCGCGGCGCTCATCCAGCCCAGCATGCTGGTGCGACGTTGAGCCCGGAAGACCGCGCTGGCAATGGGCGTGCCGTCAAACACGCGCCAACTGCCCGGGGCGGTGTTGACTTCGACCCATGCGTGGGCGTTGCTGGCTCGGATGATGTACTCGCCGCGCTGATCATCCATTTCATTGGTCATGTAGCCCGCAATGACGCGGGCGTCGATGCCCGAGGCTCGGCACAGGGCGGCAAGCGCACTGGCGAAGAACTCGCAATGCGCGGCAGGCTTGGTGCGAAGGAACCAGGCGACGGGGTCCTCTCCCGATGGCGGGGTGGGCGTGTTCAGCGAGTACTCGAAGCTGCTTCGCAGGTAGCCTTCGAAGACGCGGGCGGCGAAGGCGTCTTGATCGGGGGCGCGCTCGCGTGGGTCTGCGCTCAGGTCCGAAATTCTGAGAATCCTGCGGGCTTCTTCGAGCACGAAGGGGTCTTCGAAGGAGACTTCCCCTCGGCGCGTCGCGTTCTCGTTGGGATCAGACCGGATCGAGTAGATCACTTCGTACGAGGCCGGGCCATCGTGCACCGTGCGCGTGAGTGCGCCCGTGCGCACGTCGTAGGTGGCCTGGTTGTCTCCGTGGAAGATGATTCTGGTGGCGCGGAGCGGATGGAAAACCGGGTCGTTGCGTCCCACCCTCGTCTGCGGCTCGATCCGCACGGAGAAGCCCGCGTCATACGACTCGTCGGTGAGGGCGATGGTGAAGCCCGGCTCGCCTCTTCGCCCGGGCAGCGTCGAGGGGTCAATCGGGGTTGCACGCCACCGTCCGTTGCGATACTCATCGAGCACCGCGCCGCGAAGGTACTGGGCTTCTTCGGAGGAGCCAATGGCTCTGCCCATGCTGTCGGCGAATCGTGCGTTCATCACGACCATCTGGGATTCGCTGATCAGTCCGCCATCATTCAGATCCACCTCGCTCGCGAAGCCGGTCTGACGCAGCGGCGAAAGCTGGCCGATCTGGCCCAATTGCCCGCCTCCCAGGCCACGGGGCGTGAACAAGAACACGACCGTGGCGAGCCCGAATCCCGAAAGGATCACGACCCCGCCCCACGCGTTGAGGGCTCGCTTCGTGGCTTTGGTAAGGCGGACTTCGCCCGCTTCGCCGCGGGCCTGCGTGGGGCTGCTCGCCGTCAGCATCGCCGCGGCGCGGGTAGTGGTCTGGGCGGAGTACAACTGGTACAAGAATGCGGCGAAGACCAGGCTGGGGACCATCATCGCGATGACCACGCCCACGCCCAAGGCGTTTGAGTTGAGCGTGGCGCCAATGGCGAGGAAGACCGACATGGTGAGCAACTGGCCGTAGTCCGTGGGCTCGCGCTTCTCCCAGAGTTTGAGCACGCAAATGGCCGCGAGGAAACTCGCGAACGCGGAGATGATCGAGCCTTCGCCCTGACCCCGCAGGACGGCCATCAGGATCACGAAGACCAGTGCGATGTTGGTAACCCATCGGGGCAAGCCGGCCCAGGCGCGATCGTCTGCGGCGGCTCGTTTCGCCGCGCGCATCGGGCGCCCCTCGGTAACCCACCACCCCGCGCCGCCGCCCAGGATGAGCAGGAAAAGGCCGATCGGCGCGGCTTCGGCGATGCCGTAGGCGACAAACCCGAGCATCACGCACGCGAGGATGGTCCAGCGGAGGCGCGTGAGGACGCTCATGCCGCGCCTCCCGCGGGATCAACGTTGGCAGGCTGGGCCTTGACTGGGCGGAGCCACGCTCGCATCGCGTTGGCCAGGCTTGCGAGCGCTGCCACGATGGAATCGTCGCCCTCGCTCCGCAGTTCGGCGGGATCGGGAGGCATGGTGGGCAACTCGCTGCCGCGATACCACGTCGCGCGCATCGGGTCGAGGTGCTCGCCCGCATGGCGGGCAGAACCGGCGACCACGATTCGACTGTCGTGGGGCGGTAGGTTGGCGAGCGCCGCATCGGCATTGGTCGCGGCTGCTCCGGGCTTCAATCTGGCAAGCTCGTCGAGCGTGTGGGTCAATCGCGAGGGCGCGATCGGCCCCGCAACGAGCAGCACGCCCTGGGAGGTGCTGATGAGCCCGACTTGCGCGCCCTCGCGGGCGCCGCGATCGAGCAGGGCAGCCGCGAGCGAGATGCTGCGCTCAAAGGGCTCGGAGCCCGTGGCGTGTTCCTCGAGGTCGAGGATGATCCAGACCCGCCGGCCCCTGCGGATCGCGGGATCGCGGACAATCGGGCGATCCGCGCGGGCGGAGGCTTTCCAGGCGATGCTGCGCGGCGCGTCGCCCTCTTGATACTCGCGCAGGGCGAACATGTCGTCGCCCGAGCGTGAGCGCACGAGCGGACGGGACTCGGCCCGGGCCTCGCCTCCCGAGAGCGACACCGCGGGCGAGAGCGCCACGAACTGCGGGCGGATCAGGGCCTCGTCCACCTGATGCAGCGTGATGGACTTGCGGGTGATGCCGAAGGGGAAGGTGCTGGAGACCCGCATCGGACCGAGCTTTGCAACGCCCCGTCGCAGGGCCAGGGCCTCTCCCTCGACCACGATGGTGGAGCGGGCTGGAACATGGGCAATGAAGGTCTTCAGCGGCGCGACGCGTTCGTGCCAGTCCGCCGAGAATCGCTTGCCGAACCAGTTTCGGCCTTCGGGCAGTTCTTCGAGCAGCAGGCCGAACGCGCCGAACAGGAAGTTGGTGTTGCGGATGGTGTACTCAACGCGGAACGGCTCGCCCGCCGCCGAAGGGGCAATGACGCGTCGGCGGACATGGATGCCCATGAGCGACCAGCCGCTGATGGTGCCCGAGATGAGCAATCCCGCAACCGCGAGGCCGAAGATCCAGAAGAGCAGGTTGTTCTGACCATTGACCGCGCCGATAACGAGGACGCAGGTGGTGGCGATGTACGCGAAACTCGCGATCGAGAAGTGATACCGACGCGACAGCACCTTGGCCCACCCGCCGCCCCCCTTGTCGCCCGACCCACCCGATGGCGCGTCCCGGCGGTCGGCGGTCGGTTTGGCAGAGGTAGGACGGGGCACCGCCATTCCTTACGTCGAGAGTTTGAGTTCGGTTGGGCTGGGCAGATCTTTGATCGACGCAAGGCCAAACAGTTTCAGGAAGTCGGTCGTGGTCCCGTACAGCAGGGGGCGGCCCAATTCCTCGGCCCGGCCCTTGACGGTCACCAGCCGCTTCTCGAGCAGCGTCTTGAGCACTTCGCCACAGGAGACGCCCCGGATGGCCTCAAGTTCGGCCTTGGTGAGCGGCTGCTTGTACGCGATGATGGCAAGGGTCTCGACCGCGGCGCGCGACAACTTGGAGGACGTCTGGCGCTTGTGGAAGGTCGCAAGGATCGGGGCGTACGCCGCGAGCGTCATCACACGATACCCGCCCGCGAGATGCTCGATGCGGAAGGCCCGCTGCGTCGCGCTGTATTGCTCGTTCAGCGCGGCGATGGCGCGTTCGACCTGACGAATCGCGGCTTTGGCGACGGGTCCTTCGACCGGAGCCTGATCGTCTTCCTCGGGCATGGGCAAGAGGCCAAGGCCCTGCGCGAGCCGCACCGGTTGCACGGGGCGGTCCAAGGAGATGATGAGGGCTTCGAGGTTGCTGACCAGCGCAGCGTCGATCGGGGCTTCGGGTTCGCTGGCATCCGAACGCTTGTCCGCGCTGCGCGAACCGGCCTTGCGAGCGCGTTTGGTTTCGGGAGAAGGCGCGGCCGCGGCGACCGCGTCGACGACCTGCGGCCCGGGTTCGGGGCTCGCCGCCACAGTGACATCATCCGCGCCGTCTTGCGACGGCGCATGCGTGCTTGTCTCGCGCTCCATGGGCGATTGTTGGCGGGAAGTTGTCTGTGGGCGGGCGCCCAGCCCCGACAACTGGCGATTCAGTGGCCGCCCAAGTACGCCTTCCGCACATCATCGCTGGCGGCGAGCTCCTTTGCGTCGCCCTGCATGGTGATGCGGCCGACTTCGAGGACGTAGGCCCGATGGGCGACCTTGAGAGCCATGTGGGCGTTTTGCTCGACCAGCAGGATGGTCGTGCCCTCCGCATTGATGTCGCGGATGATCTTGAAGATCGTTTGCACGATCTGGGGAGCGAGGCCCAGGCTGGGTTCGTCCAGCAGCAGCAACTTGGGCTTGGCGAGCAGGGCCCGGGCCATCGCGAGCATCTGCTGTTCGCCGCCGCTGAGCGTGCCGGCGAGCTGGGTCAGGCGTTCGCGCAGACGCGGGAAGAGGCTGAGCGCATGCTCGCGATCCTTGGCGATCTGGGCGTGGTCGCTGCGGGTATACGCCCCCAGCGAGAGGTTCTCCTCGACCGTCATCTGCGGGAAGACGCCTCGGCCTTCGGGGGATTGGGCCAGGCCCAGCTTGACGATCTCGTGCGGCGCGAGACGGGTGATGTCCTTGCCTTCATACACGATCGAGCCCGCGGCGGGGCGGATAAGGCCGGAGATGGTGCGAAGCGTGGTGGTCTTGCCCGCGCCGTTTGAACCAATCAACGTGACGATCTCGCCCTTCTCGACTTTGAGAGAGACGTCGTGGAGCGCTTGGATGGCTCCGTACTTGACGGCGAGGGAGCGGACTTCAAGCATGCGCGGGCTCCGCGAAAGCGAAAAGCGAAAAGCGAAAAGCGAAAATGAACGCGGGCGGGCGCGTGGGGTGCTTCTCGTGATGGACTCTTGACCTGTTCATTTTCGCTTTTCGCTTTATTGCTTTTCGCTTTCTTCGGCAACGCCCAAGTACGCCTCGATCACCTTCGGGTCTTCCTGCACCTGCTGCGGCGTGCCGCGGCTGATGACTGCGCCGTGGTCGAGCACCGTGATGTGCTCGCAGATGTCCATCACCAAACCCATGTCGTGCTCGATGAGCAGGATCGTGACACCAAACTCATCGCGGACGCGCCGGATCAACGCTCGCAGGGCGAGCTTCTCCTGCGGATTCATGCCCGCCGCGGGTTCGTCAAGGAGCAGCACCTTCGGGTTGGTCGCAAGGGCTCGCGCGATCTCAAGCCGGCGTTGATCGCCATACGGCAAGTTCCGCCCCGCCTCATCGCGACGATCGTCCAGGTCAAAGAGCTGCAGCAGCCGCCGAGCTTTGGCCTCGATCGCGGCTTCTTCGTTGCGAGAGAAAGCGGTGCGGAGAATCGCACCCAGCATCGATTGCTCGGCGCGAACGTGGCACGCGAGCTTGACGTTGTCGAGCACCGACAATTCGCCAAAGAGCCGGATGTTCTGGAACGTCCGGGCCATGCCCAGGCTCGCGATCTTGCTGGGGCGCAGGCCCAGAATCGACTGCCCGCCCAGTTCAACCACGCCCACATCCGGCTGATACACGCCAGTCAGCAGATTGAACACCGTCGTCTTGCCCGCCCCGTTGGGACCAATCAGGCCTCGCAGACTGCCGGTAGGCAGTTCGAGCGTGAAGTCCTGCACGGCCTTGAGGCCGCCAAAGCTCTTGGAGACTCCCCGAGCCGCGAGCGCGACCGACATCTCGCGGAAGCCCTGCTCGACGAAGCCGCCTTGCTGTCGGGAGGCGGTGCTCATGCGCCGCCTCCCGCCTTGGGTGATGACTTCTCACGCTTGATGAATCGAACCAGGCCCTGCCACAACGCCTTGTCCCAGATTTCGCGCACGCCCAGCAGGCCCTGAGGCCGGAAGATCATCATCAGGATCAGGGCCAGTGCCCAGATGATCATGCGATACTGATCCAGCCCGCGAAGCCACTCGGGCAGCAGCGTCACGATAATCGCGGCGATCGATGCGCCCGAAATCGAGCCCAGGCCGCCCAGCACGACCATGATCACGATGTCAAATGACCTCGCGAACCCGATCTCGTTGGGGTTCATCGACTTGAAGTGGGCGAACAAACCGCCCGCGAGCCCCGCGAAGAACGCCGCGATCACGAAGGCGCGGACCTTGTATCGCACGGTGTCCACGCCCATCGCTTCGCTCGCGATTTCGTCCTCGCGGATGCTGAGGAACGCGCGGCCGAACGTGCTGCGCTTGATCCGCGACGCGACGGCGATGGTTACCCCAGCGAACAGCACGACCCAGAAGATGCTGGTGTAGTCAGGCACCGCAGAGAAGCCCAGACTGCCGCCCACGCGCGGGGCGATCTCGAACCAGTTCGCATCGCTCACGGCCGTGTAGGTGGTCTGCGAGAGGCCGGTCGCGGGATCGAGCACGGAGTTCTCGATCGCAAAGACGCGGGACACTCCTTCCGGGGCGGGCACGCCCGGATGGACGCGATCCCACGCCTGCAACGCGGCGGTCTTGTCCGTGCGCTGGATCAGCACACGCACGATCTCGCCAAAGCCCAGCGTGACAATCGCGAGGTAGTCGCCCCGCAGCCGCAGGCTGGGCAGGCCGACGACGTAGCCGATCAACGCTGCGGCACAGCCGCCCGCGAGCAGCGACGCGACAAAGAGCAGATCGCCTTGGCCAAACCACGAGAGCGTGGCCGGGTCGACGTTCAGCGAAGTTCCAGAGAGCATGCTGCCGCGGGTTTCGAGATCGCCGTAGAGCTTCAGGCTGGTGGCGTAGGTGACGGCACCCGCGACATAGCCGCCCACGCCCAGGAACCCGGCGTGACCAATTGAGAACTGGCCCGTGAAGCCGTTGACCATCGTCAGCGACACGGCGAGCATGATGTTGATGCCCACGCTCATCACCAAGCCGCGGTCGTAATCGTCGAGGAAACGCGCGACGCCAAAGTGCAGCAGCAGGGCGAGTAGGAGGCTGACGAGGAAAGGCAACGCGGCGCGAGCGACCAGCACGTGCGTGGGCATCGGCTGCACGATGAAGGGCGCGGGTTGGGGCTGGGGGCGTGGCACGGATCGAATGAATGGGGTGGACTCAGACCTTCTCAACGACCGCCTTCCCAAGAATCCCGCCTGGGCGGAACAGCAGCACGAGGATGAGGATCACAAAGACGTACACGTCGGTGTAGCCGGGATGGAGGTAGGCTGCGCCGAAGTTCTCGACGCAGGCGATGGCGAGGGCTCCGAGCACCGCACCCCGGATGTTGCCGATCCCCCCCACGACCGCGGCGACGAAGGCCTTCAGGCCCAGCAACGCCCAGCCGGTGTCGGCGGGCTGCGTCACGGTCTGGTATCGGAGGGCATACAGAAATCCGCCCGCGGCGGCGAGGGCCGCGCCGGTGATGAACGTGAAGGAGATGATGCGGTCGACGGGGACGCCCATGAGGCTGGCGATGCGGGTGTCGTGGCTGACGGCCCGCATGCCGCGACCGATCTTGGTGTGGAAGACCAGGTAATCGAGGGCGACCATGAAGATGATGGCGGTGCCGATGATGGCCAGATCAAGCCAGCGGAACTTGACGCCCAAGACCGTGAAGATGGTCGCCGTCTGATCGATCAGCATGGGCACCGGATGGGGCTCGGTGCCGAAGAGGAACTTGAGCTGTCCGGCGTTCTGCAAGAGCAGCGAGACGCCGATGGCCGTGATGAGCACGTTGAGGCGAGGCGCTCGTCTCAACGGTCTGTACGCGAGTCGCTCGACCGTAAACGCGACAGTGGAGCAGATCAGAATCGCGAGCAGCAGCAGCAGCGGGCCGTAGTACCACGCCGCGGTCGCGCCCGGAGCGAGCTTGTGCAGCATCCGCTCGCCCAGCACGGCGGTGGAGAGCGCGCCAATGACGACCACGTCGCTGTGCGCGAAGTTGATGAACTTCAGGATGCCGTAGACCATCGTGTAGCCCAACGCGATCAGCGCGTAGAGGCATCCGATGGTGATGCTGTCCTTGATGGCCTGGAGCAGTTGGTCCATGCGAGGAAAGGCCCAGAGTAGGGCCAGTGCATCGCGGGTCGCGACGAATTGGGGCGATTCAACCGATTCGGATCACGCGAGGGCGATCACTTGGGCTCAATCGTCGCCCGATACACCCACGCGTTGTTCTTGCGTTCCAGCACCACGATCGGCTTCACGGCGTTGCGGTTGGCGTCGATCGTGATCGTCCCGGTCACGCCCACGAAGCCCTTGGTCTGCGCGATCGCGTCGCGGAGCTTGGGGCCTTCGGTCGTCCCGGCGGTCTTGATCGAGGCGAACAGCACGTTGGCGGCGTCATAGCCCAGCGCGGCGAGGCCGTCGGGGACCTTGCCGTTGTACGCGGCGCCGTACTTGGTGACGAAGGCGGTAATGGCGGGCGTGGGGTTGTCGGGGGCGTAGTGGTTGGTGTAGAAGGTGCCTTCGATCGCAGCCCCGCCGTTCTTGGCAAGGTCTTCGCTGTCCCAGCCGTCGCCGCCCATCAGCGGGATGTTCATGCCCAGAGCGCGGGCCTGGATGGCGATGTTCGCAACTTCGGTGTAGTAGCCCGGGATGTAGATCAGTTCCGGGCCCTTCTCACGCAGCGAGGTCAGGCGGGTGTTGAAGTCCTTTTCCCCCTGCGTGTAATCGGCGGTCGCGACGATCGTGCCGCCCATGCTCTGGAAGGCCTGGGCGAACTCCTTGCTGAGCTGATCCGAGTACGCGCTGGACTTGTCGACGAGCAGCGCGGCCTTGGTGAGCTTGAGCTGCTCACGCACGAACTTCGCGCCGGCGTAGCCCTGGAAGGGATCGATGAAGCAGACGCGGAAGACGTAGTCGCCCACTTCGGTGACGGTCGTGTTCGTGCTGCTGGGCGTGATGGTCGGAATCTTGGCCCGCTGTGCGACGGGCGCGCCCTCGAGCGTGATGCTCGAAGCGACTTCGCCCAACACCGCGACCACGTTGTCCTTGCTGATCAGCTTGCGAACCACGTCGCCGGCCTTCTCGGCCTTGCTTTCGGTGTCTTCGGAGACCAGCTTGACCTTCCGCTTCACGCCCGCGACTTCGAGGCCGCCAGCGGCGTTGACTTCGTTGACGGCGAGCAGGATGCCTTCGTCGGTGGAGCGACCAAACGTCGCCTGCCCGCCCGTGAGCGAGCCGTAGTGGCCGATGACGATCTCGCCAGCGGTTGCCGCGGCGGGGGTGTTGCCGCCCGCAGTCGGCGCGGCGGGTTCCTTCTTGCAGCCGGCGAAGGTGGCGACCGCCGCGAGCAGGGCGAGGGTCTTGAGCCAGGGCGAACGAGCAATCGACGCTGAAGCCATGAGGAGTCCTTTCGCAGGAAAATGCCAAGTCGCGGCGGGGAGGCCGGGAAGAGGGCGATCATACTTCGGTTGGGATGCGTGCGGCGGACCCGGCTTGGAAGGCCGGGTCGCCCAGGCACCATAACCCAAGGGGTGCATGGGGGTGAAGTTCCCAAACCGGAGCGGAAACCCGTAAATACGCACCTCTAGAGATGGTTCCCTCTTGACCTTCTGCCCCACATCATGGATAGTTCGCCCTATCGCCCCGCCCGAATCCGGTTCGGGTTGTGTAAAGCCTTTTCTGTCGGTTGTTTAGAACGACAGCAAGGTACGGCACGGAGTGCCTGGCGGTGGGAGTTTGAGGGTTTGGTCAATTGGAGAAGGATCGATGCGAAAGCCAAGCGTGAAAGGCTTGATGGTTGGAAGTGCGCTCACGGCACAGGTGTTGGTTGCGAGCGTGGGGATGGCGCAGAATCTGCCCTGGCCCGGCGCGGGCGCGGGTCGCCCCACGCCCAGCCAAGGCTACCCCCCCGTTGCTTTCTGGAAGGAAGAAGCCTTCATCGGCAACACCTTTACCGCCGCAATGCTCGACCAGAACGGCACCTGGTGGGATATGTACTTCCCGACCCCGGGCGGCGTCCAGGGCGTGGGCACCAAGAACGAAGGCTACACCGACGGCGCGGACACCTTCCCGCCCCTGCTCAGCGCGGAAAAGCGTGGGCAGATGCACCTCAACCAGGCGATGGTCGGCGTCCGCGTCAATGGCCTGACCCACTGGCTCAGCAACCCCAACGGCGTGAGTTTCAACAACGTCCAGCAGAGCTACCTGAACGACGACACCAACACGGTGCGCACCAGCCAGACGCTCAACTACGACAACAACAATATCTCCGTCACCCAGTTTGATTTCGCCCCCGCAGGGATCGACTTCCCCGATGGCCTCAACAGCACGGGCGAGCAGAAGCACATCCTCGTCAAGCGGATGGTCCTCCGCAACAACCTCAACATCACCCAGAACGCCGACATCTACTTCTACATGGATCCCGCCCTCAACGGCGGCGACGACTACGACGCGATGTTCTATGACAACACGCGGGCCGCCATGACCGCCTTCGACAAGACCCGCCGCACCGTCACCGGCACCGGCGCGTTCATCACGCCCC
>JALHOJ010000038.1 GCA_022843045.1 Phycisphaerales bacterium | reverse complement strand
TCGGGGCGAAGCGATCGCCTTTGAGGTCCGCTCTTTTCCTACACCACCGTCAAAGGAACGCCAGAGACGGGCCGCCAAGCTTGGTGGGCCGGGCGATGCGGTAGTATGACGTGGATTTTTGGGAACGCAAGAGGGGAGAGGGGAAAGGGGATCAGAAGCGCGCACAAGGATGGTTGTTTGGTGTGATGCGCGCACAAGCGTGGTTGTTTCGGGGGCGCGGGGAAGCGATCGCAGAGGGATCGAAAGGCTGCGGAGGAACGCGGAGATCGGGAGGCGGCGGTGTGGCGAGCCTGTTGCAATTGGCCGCGAGTGTGATGGCGTTGCGAAAGCCGGGTGGGCATGCTTGCGGTGATTCGCCACAAGCATCGCCGCCCAGAGCGGCGGCGAAGCATGTGGCACGGGTGGAAAGATCCCGTCTGCTGTTTCGCGAAGCCTACCCATGCCACCCGCCCGGCAGGGGGGTTCGATCACCGAATGGAAGTTGTGCCGCCTGCCTTACGCTCAACTCAGCACTGAACCGAACGGTCCACGGGGTATTGCCAATGACATCGGTGAACTGGTCGATCGGTGGCTCGATGCACAAGGAGTCCGATGAACGTCGTCACCATGATTCATTTCTGCTGCTTCACCTCTCCGCTCAAGGAGCTACTTCCAGCGGCGAATGAGATTGTTGCAGACGCGGATGAGAAGCCCGTTCCTAACACCGTGAGGTATGTTGATCGCCCCGAGCGAGTGAGGGAAGTGCTCGCACAACTTGAAGTGATAGGCCTGATTGACGACCTGCACGGACCACCTGTCTCGCAGGTCAGGATGCACGTCACAACCACTCGTCGCTGGTCCGTGCAAGACATCGAGTCGGCAGAGTTTTGTAGTGTGTCAAGAAAGTACGCTTACCCGGATTCTCAAGTATTAGGTTTTGATGTGTCATCATTGGACGGGGACCCTCGGTTGGCTTTGGACCTTCAAGATGCTCGCATCATGAGGCATCCCTGGTTGTGTACATGGCTTCTTGATGTGTTTTCGATCATCGTGCGCAGAGACGGCCTGGAACGCATTCAGAACGCACCATTCTCCGGCTTTGAACTGCGTCCGACCCGCCAGTACATCGAAGTGAAGACACCATCTTCAGATCAGGATCCTGTCCAAGACCCCAATGTTTTCTCCATGCGAACTCCCAAGCCCAAGCACGAGTGGTGGCAGTTGTACCCGCTGTTGGAGTTGCCGCAAATGCACTCGTCTGTAGGGCGTGTACCACTCGGACGCAATCCGCCTCCTCCCGGCGGCTTCGGCAAGGGCCCAGGCATGTGCATCAACAGTGGCGAGCCCTTTGACGACTTCCAGTGCGTCTGGTCGCGCAGCACGCTCAATCAAGTCGGTCCGTTCGACATCGCTCGTACTTGGGAGACGCGATACCAACCGCCGCACGGCGCGATGATCATCGTGTCTCAGAAAGCAGCAAAGTACTTCCGCGAGATCGCTGGTGACATGCTGGTTTTTGTGCCCGTTCGAATCGTAGAAGAGTGATCACCCAGCGGTTCACAAAGCACCATCAACTCCCGCATCTGGCAGGCGGCACGACCTTAAGCGGGCAATCGTACCGTGCCGCAGCCTGCTGGCTTTGCGGCTGGCTGTGGATGTGGTGGGTGGGTGAGGCGGGAATGTGGGTTTGGGTGCCGCGGAGGAACGGATTGGGTTGTGGGCGTGCCATTGAAGTCGTCGGCTTTGCGAGGACTTCGAGGGGGCAGTCGCGGTGGTTCGCATCGAAGTCGGGCTCACCCCCCGAGCAGCGCGACTTCGATGGCACGCGTTGATGCGAGGGGGATCGTGCAAGTGGGTTGTTGCGGAGTTCAGGTTGGGCACCGGCCTTGGGAGGAGGTTGATGCGACCGCTGGATGTGCGGGACTAGGCCGTTCTTGCGAGCGATGGGGTGCGGACGCGGCGGCGTTTGGACTCGATGCGGTCGCGTGGCGGGATCTTGATTTCCGCCGCGAGGCCGATCCAGGACATGATGCGGATGATCCAGTAGCTGACGTCGATTTCCCACCAGGCCAAGCCGTGGCGGGCGGAGGCGGGGAAGGCGTGGTGGGTGTTGTGCCAGCCTTCGCCCAGCGCGAGCACGCCCATCACCAGGTTGTTGCGGCTTTCGTCGTGGGTCTGGAAGGGGCGGCGGCCCCAGAGGTGGCAGACGGAGTTGACGCTCCACGTCACATGGTGCACGAAGAAGACGCGAAGCAGGCCGCCCCAGATGAGGCCCAGAACCGCGCCCAGCCATGTGCCTGTGACGGCGAGGCCGATTGCGGCGGGGATGAGTTGGCCCAGCACGGCGAAGAAACCGAACCAGCGACTGACGAAGGGGACCACGGGATCGGCGAGCAGGTCGGGCACGTATCGATCCATCACTTCGCGCGTGGGGGCCTTTGCGAAGAACCAGCCGAAGTGTGAGTGCACGATGCCGCGGAGCATGCCGAGGATGCTGGTGCCGTAGGCGTAGGGCGAGTGTGGGTCTTCGGGGCCGTCGGTGTGCTGGTGGTGGCGGCGGTGGGTTGAGGTCCACTGGAGGATTGAGCCTTGCACGGCCATCGAGCCCAGCACGCCCAGGATGGCGGCGACCGCGCGGTTGGTCTTGAAGGACTTGTGCGTGAAGAGGCGGTGGTAGCCGATCGTGATGCCCAGGGTCGTGAGCACGTAGCCGCCGAAGAACATGGAGAGGTTGAGCCAACTGAACTCGGTGTGCCAGATGAGGATCATCGCGGCGATGAGGCCCAGGAACGGGACGATGATCGCGATGACGCTGCCCACTTGCGAACCGATGCTGGGGCGCACGTGTGGTTCTTCGGGCAGGGGTGGAGCTTCGAGGGCGAGGGCGAGCGCGACGGGGTCGACAGCATCGGCGGGGATTGGGGCGGGGATTGAGGCGGGGATCGATGCTTCCGAGCCCGAAGATGGATCGCGGCGGGGCGTGGTGGCGGGCGTGGCGTCCGGAGTGATTGACATGATGTCCCTCCCATGATCAGGAAGCCGGACCTTCCTCAGCATGATGTACGAGGCCCGCGCGAGACTTGTTTGGGCGTGCGAAAGAAGGGAATTCGCGGGCTTTGGTGTTGTGGTGAGGCCAATCCGCGCTGCGCGATGGCTCGTGGGCGTGGCGGCATTGATGCGTGTGGTCATCAATTCGATTTTGGGCTTGGGCTGAAGCGAGCGGCGTGGAAGCGCGTGCTGTTCTTCATGCGCCTTGATCGGGGAGGTTGTCTCGCTGTTGCACCATGCGTTCGCGCTCGGGCACAAGGTGGTCGGTGTCGTGCCGTTCGGCGATGGCCTGGTCTCGGGCGTGGGTGCGGGCGGTGCGTCGATTCAGGATGGCTGTCATGGCGGGCCAGCCGCCCAGGAGGATGATCGGGATCGCGAGGGCGATTGCAGTGGCGAGGCTGCTGAGGCCGACGCTGCGGAGCAGGGTGATCACGATGGCCATTGCGGCGGCGGCGGCGAGGACGATCCAGAGGATGCGGCGGGCGGGGAGCGTGGTGGCTGGGGCTGCGCGATCGTCTTCGTTGGCGGGCGATGCGAGGAGCACGTCGGTGCGGGCTTGGATCAGGGCTTCGTCGGCGGGGTTGGCGTGGTCGTCGACGGAATAGATTGTCTGTGACGCATCGAGGCGGGTGAGGCGGGAGAGGGGAGAGGCTGGATCAAATTGGGTGGGGATCGCTGGCATGCGAGAGCTCCGGACGAACGCTGGTTGCGCGTTCGAGGTTCGCGGCGCTCGGCCAGCCATGCAGCCGGGGATCGCGCGGGCGCGATGCGACCGGTTGACGCGGTTGCGTACGTCTGAGGCTTTCTTGTGGGGAAAGCACGCCGGGGGCCTGCTGATCGAGCGATCGAGGCACTGGGCAGGAGTGGTACGGGCGTGGGCGGGGGGGAGTTCTTGGGGTGGGGGGAATGTGGGAAGATGGCTAGGGGAGGGGCGCAGTCGGTTGTTCGAGGCGTCAGGTGGTGCCACCCGCCGGAACCGTCAAGAACACGCTCGCTGTACTTAAGTAAAGGACGGGGCGTAATGGTTGGACCAGTTGCTTTGAAAAATGCCTGCGGGATCATGCAGCTTCTGAGCCGCGAAGAACTCGCGAATGCGTGGATAGCAGCGTTCGAGTTGTGCAGGCGTGGCGAAGCGGTGGTAGGTGAGGTAGTAGCTGCCGTTCAACTCGATGGCGAGATCGATCAGGGCGCGGAAGGTATGCGCGGCGAGGTCGAGCGCGGTCGCGACATGGTCGACGTGCAGATTGAAGATGATGCACGCGTAGCGTCGCTTGGCCCAAGCCAGGACGGAAGTCGTATCAGGTTGGATCAGGCGGATGGTGCCGTAAATGACCTGAGCTTGTCTTTCGGTGAGCAGGCGGGCCGACCTGAGCAGAAACTCCACGAGGCACTCAGGCGGAACGTACAACTCGGTGATGATCTCTGACCCTTTGTGACTCGCGGCGGTGCGGCGATCAACTTCGGCGTGATAGTCGTCGATGTACTCACTGAGTTGGTGGGTGTCCGAGTAGTAGAGTTGGCCATCTGTGGCGAGGTAGTGCTGAGCGTACAAGTTGAACGCTCGCGTTTTGTCTGTGTGCGCCAGGGTCAGGAGGTCGAGCCAGTTGTCGCGTGAGAGCGCGAGTTTCGTCGCGGGCACCGGAGGGTCTTGATCAACGGGGCAGTATCCGCTGAACACGCCTTTAGTGAGAAAGTCTGGCGACGCGGGATCAATATCAAACTGAAAGTCGCCATACAAGAATCCCTCGGCGATGCGACGCTCGGCAGCGGATATAGCCTCGTGAATGTCGATGATCCTCACGACGCGGCGGACCGTGCGGCGAGGCACAAGCCGCAAGGTTACATCGATGATGACTCCGAAGAGGCCGTAACCACCAATCGCTAACGCGAAGAGATCGCTGTTGTGCGTCCGACTACAGTACTTAAGGGCACCATCGGCCCCTATCAGCGTGAAACCTTCAACGTCGTCGATGAATGGGCCCATCAAAAGGCCACGTCCGTGGATGTTTGCCGAGAGTGCCCCGCCCAGGGTGAGTGCGTCCGCACCGGTTTGCTTCTGAGCGATTGCCCAACGAGGTGGCACGCCGGGCGCCTGTTGCTCCTGAGCGTCCAAAATGCCCCGGATGAGTTCTGGCCATTGGATGCCCGCCTCCGCACGGACGAGTCCACGGGACATATCGAACGCGAGCACGCGATTCATTCGGCGCATGTCGAGGAGCATCTGGCCCTCCGCGAATTGCTGACCGCCCATGGCGTGTCGCCCGCCGCAGACGCAGATATGCCAGTCGTTGCGTCTTGCGAGCGTGACGAGCTCGGCGACTTGCCCAGAGTTTTCGGGGGAGTGCAGTCTGACGATCGTCGGATTGAGGGCGGAGTGCACGTCGTTGACGAGCGTGGGTTGATGAGAAGGTATTGATGCCCCGGATGTCATAGTCTAATAGGAATTGGGTTCTCGGAGTTGGTGATGACTTCAATCTCGGCATAGCAGGTCGCACAACTTCGCCCTGCTCTTGGCACATGCTGCCGGCGTTGCATCTGCCTGTGCGAGCATCGCTTGGTCTCCTGCTTGTGATGCTTCACCCCTCCGGCGTATGCCCAAACCCTGCAACTACTTCCCAAGCGCGTCGTAGCAACGCGCTCTACCCCTGCATGTACTTGCGAAGGTCCGCAAGATCGAGCACAAATCCCGGAATGGCCGTGCTTTCCAACCGACAGTCCACCACTGAGACCTGGTCAAAACCTGTACCGCTCGCCTTCCAGCAAAAAGCTTCGAGGGTCATCGGATCAATCGCCCAGTACTCACGGACACCGTGTGCTGCGTAGTCGTCGCGCTTGGTCTTCAAGTCCAGCGAGCGGGTTGCGGGAGAGAGAAACTCGACAACAAGGTCGGGCGAGGTTGCAATCTTGGCGCCGCGTGCAGGGACGCGGCTGGTTGCGTAGAACACGATGTCCGGCGCATACACGAGGTCCAGCGCGAACTGCACATCGACCTCGAAGAGCACTTTTCCAAGTCCCCGCCCGGCCACAAACTCTCGCATCTTCGCGAACAAGTACCCGGCGACGTCCTGATGTTCATACGAAGGCTTCGGAGACATCAGCACGACTCCATGCACAAGTTGGTAGGAGAAGCCGTCTTCAGGCAGCCGCAAGTACTCGTCCGCAGTCAGTCGCAGCCCCACATACTGCGGCTCGACGGGCATCTGAATGGGTACGGCCTGCGGCATCGGAAACTATATCACCCTCCGCGCAGGGCACTGGTTGATCGAGGGGGACTGGTTGAACGCAGAGGACGCGGAGGAGGAAAAGGAGGGGGTTGCTTTGTGGCGAGTGCCGTGCGGCTGGCGGTCGCATCCAGGACTGGAGTATCGATGGGACCTCCCTCACTGAGCTTTGCCACAAGCATCGCCGCCCAAAGCGGCGGCGAAGCATGTGGCACGGGTGGAGAGACTCCATCATCTGGTTTGCGAAGTCAACTTGTGCCACCCGGACCCTTAGCGTTTGCTGCGCAGTTGCTCAAGAACCTTCATGTTCGTTTCATAATCGACGTCATTGGCAACGCAAGACGACGCGAACCACTCGTGCGATCTCAAGGAGTTGAGCGCAGCTTCACAATGGTGCGACGGTTCCTTCTCCATGGAATCCAGAACTTCGATCATTGATGCCAACACCGGTTGCGCGAAACTCGGGTGGCGAACGGTCGACGTTGAGTACCAGCGGAACAACGCGCCGCTGTGGACTGCCATGCCGGGAATCCGCGAGGTCACAGCCAAGACATCGAGAAGCCGGCAGTACGAATCGGGGACTGCCATGAGTGACACCACGTACATCGCGTGCAGCTCTCGGGGGCTTGCACCCATGTAGTCGTCAAGAGACCAGGCCGCCACTGACTCGCTCGCCAACCGAAGCATCCTCACGTGTGTGAAGTCCGAAGTTCCCAAAGGACTGGCTTCGCTGTCGGGCAAGCCCGTTAGCTTCTCAGCGTGGAATCTCAGGTACGAGGAAATCCACTGCGGATCTTGAATTGTCCGGCCAAAGTCCAATCTCGTGCTATCGGTGTAGTTTTCATCGAGAACACTGGCTATGTCCTCGCTTCCACAGCCGCGGAGCAGCGTCGGTATGGATATGTCGGGGACCGGCATATAAAAGCTTGCACGCTGCCGGGCGCAACGCGGACAACCTGAGGAGCCGATCTACTTTGCCACCGCCCCACAAACCTTCCTCGCCCCGTCCGCCAAGTCCGTTGCTGCTTGCAGCGTCGGCAATTTGGGCTTGCTGTCTTCGAGCAGTTTGCGGCCGGCCTGGACGTTTGTTCCTTCGAGGCGGACTACCAGCGGGACTTTGAAGCCGATGGAGCCGTCGGGGTTCTTGTAGTTCGTCGCGGCGTTCACGATGCCTTTGGCGATGGTTTCGCAGTTCATGATGCCGCCGAAGATGTTGACGAGGACGCCTTTGACGTGCTTGTCGCTGAGGATGATGCTGAAGGCTTCGGTGACGGCTTCTTCGCTTGCGCCGCCGCCCACGTCGAGGAAGTTGGCGGGGGTGCCGCCGTGGAGGTTGATGACGTCCATGGTGGCCATGGCGAGGCCGGCGCCGTTGACGAGGCAGCCGATGTTGCCGTCGAGGGCGATGTAGGTAAGGCCGAACTTGCTGGCGCGTTGCTCGGCGGGGTTTTCTTCGGTGGGGTCGGCGAGGGCGGCGATTTCCTTGTGGCGGATGAGGCCGTTTTCGTCGAAGTTGAATTTGGCGTCGATGGCGAGGACGGCGGCATTCGGCATTCGTGATTCGGCATTCGTGGAGACAGATCCGGAATCCACAGCGATCACGAGGGGGTTGATTTCGGCTAGGGCGCAATCCTTTTCGATGTAGAGTTTGCTCAGCTTGAGCATTATGTCGGCGGCTTGGGCGGCGAGTTTGCCGGTGAGGCCGAGTCTTGCCGCGACTTCGCGGGCCTGGAAGGCTTGAAGGCCAAGCAAGGGGTGCAGCGGCTCCTTGATGATGGCTTCGGGGCGTTCGTGGGCGATGGTTTCGATTTCGACGCCGCCTTCGCGGCTGGCGATGAGCATGTTGCGGCGGGAGGCGCGGTCTGTGGTGATGGCGAGGTAGAACTCTTCCTTGGCGGGCGCGGCATTCGGCATTCGGGATTCGGCATTCGTGGGTTTGCGATCGGCGATGTCTACTGCGGCGGCGATGAGGAGGCGCTTGACTTCGAGGCCTTCGGGAGGCGTTTGCGGGGACTTCATGCGGTTGGAGAGCATGAATCTCGCGGCTTCGGTGGCTTCTTCGGGGGTGCGGACGAGCTTGACGAAGCCGGCCTTGCCGCGGCCGCCGGCGTGGACCTGAGCCTTCACCACGGCGAAGGGCTTGGCCTGCGTGGCGGTGACTTGCTTAAAGGCGGCGGCGGCGTCCTCGATGGAGGTGATCATGCGTCCGGCGGGGACGGGAATGTTGTAGGCGGAGAGGAGGTCGCGGGCCTGGTACTCGTGGATCTTCATGGGGGAAAAGTAGGCATTGGGGAGGGGGGATTGGGGGGCGTTCGGGATTCGGGATTCGGGATTCGGGATTCGTGGTTCAGTTTGGGCGGTCGATGCGAGTTTTGAATCACGAATGCCGCGTGGTCGTCGGCGGTATGCTGTGGTGTGCCGCCCCGTGAACACTCTGACGTCCGCCATGATCCGTTCGCTGCGCTGTGGCATGCGACGTATCGGCGGTTTTCGGTGGCGTTTTTGTGTTCGTCGCTGGCGTTGCAGATGGCGGTGATGGCGCTGGGGTGGGAGATTTATGAGCGGACGGGGGATGCGTTTTTGTTGGGGCTGATGGGGGTGGCGCGGGCGTTGCCGGTGGTTGCGCTGGCGCTCCCGGCGGGGCAGATGGTGGATTGGCTGCGGCGGGAGCGGGTGATTTCGGCGACGTGGGCGGCGTTTGCGGTCGTGATGGCGGCGATAGCGCTGAGCATTCATGGCGTCGCAGGGATGCGCGGGACGGTGTGGGCGCTGCTTGGGCTGGTTGCGGTGATGGGGATGATTCGCACGTTCAACGGGCCGGCGCGGAGCAGTTTGCTGCCGGATTTGGTGCCGGGGGACGTGTTTTCGAATGCGGTGACGTGGAACGTGGGGATCTTTCAGTTTTCAGCTATTGCGGGACCGCTCTTGGCGGGGTGGATGATTGATGTGCAGGGGCACGCGTGGGGCGTGTTTGGGGCGTGCAGCGGGATGTGCGGGGTGGCGGCGATTCTGGCGAGCACGATTCGGCCGCTGCGCGTGCATGAGCGGCCTGCGGGGAGCATTTCGCTGCGCGGGCTATGGCGCGGGATGGGGGAGGGGCTTTCGCATGTGAAGCGTGAGAAGTTGATTTTGTCGACGATCACGCTGGATTTGTTTGCGGTGCTGCTTGGGGGCGCGACGGCGCTGTTGCCCGTGTATGCGAAGGACATTTTGGATGTGGACGCGGTGGGCCTGGGGTGGCTGCGGGCGGCGAGCTTTATCGGGGCGCTGGCGATGAGCGGGTTTCTGGCGGTGCGGCCGATCAAGGGCAAAGCAGGACCAATGCTGCTGGGGTCGGTGGCGGTGTTCGGGCTTTGCATGATCGGGTTTGGATTGTCGACGAGTTTCTGGCTGTCGATGGCGGTGCTGATGATCGCGGGGGCGGTGGACAGCGTGAGCGTGGTGATCCGGCATGTGCTGGTGCAGATGCGCACGCCGCCTGCGCTGCGCGGGCGGGTGAGCAGCGTGAACAGCGTGTTTATTGAGTGCAGCAATGAGCTGGGGGCGTTTGAGAGCGGCGCGGTGGCGAAGCTGTTTGGGCCGGTGTTCAGCGTGGTGTCGGGCGGGGTGGGGACGCTGATGGTGGTGGCGGCGGTGGCGATGGCGTGGCCGGAGGTTCGGAAGTTGGACAAGTTGGAGCCGCCGAAGTGAAGGCCTGCATCACCACAAAGGCACGAAGGGCACGAAGAAGAGGAAGAAGAAAAGCCCTTCCTAACGGTCGGGCTGCATGTGGGTGAGGACGTCTAGGACACCTTCCACTTCGGCGTGGGGAGATGTGTAGTCGGCTTTGGCTTTGAGTTCGGGTTCGGCGTTGCTGGGGCACGCGAACCAGGCGACGCGGTCGCGGATGGCCATGTCGCCCTTGGTGTCGCCGATGCCGGCGAGGTCTGCACGCTGGAAGCCCATCATGGCGCAGAGGCGGTCGATGCCGGAGCCTTTGCTGACGTGGGCGAGTTCGAGATTGATCCAGGCGACGGTGTTGGAGACGCGGAGGTTCCAGGCTTCGCGTTGGCAGCGTTCGCGGATGGCGTCGCGCATGTTCATCAGCGTGGGCGTGTGGGGGTGCCAGAGGGAGATGCTGGCGGCCTTGCCGGGTTGCATGATGATGCCTTGGGGCGCGAGCTCGGTTCGGACGTAGCGAGTGGCGGCGTCGATGACTTCGAGGTCGCGGGGCGTGATGGCGGGATCCATGATGAAGCGGTTGTCGCGCGGGTCGTAGAGCCAGACGCCCATTTCGCAGATGATGGGGCAGGTGGTGTTGGCGAGGAGGCGTGACATCGCCTCGGCGTAGGGCTGCGGGCGGCCCGAACAGAGCGTGAGGAAGCAGCCGCGCTGTTGGGCGGCGATGTTCCACGCGGCGATTTTGGCGAGCGCGGCGGCGTTCATGGGGGCGTGGCTTTCGGGGCCGAGGCAGCCGTCGATGTCGGAGATGATGGCGCGGAAGGGCATGGCCCAGAGTACGTGAGTGTGAGGGAGCTTTGGGTGGTCCAAGGGGTTTGGGCAAATGGCCAAAGGGCCAGACTTCTCAATGGCCAAATCGAGTGTGGATGCGATGCGGCGTGCGTGGCGGGGCAGCGACCTTCGGAGTTGGGGCATTTGGAAATTTGGCCCTTTGGCAATTTGGCGAAGCCGATACCTTCCGCCATGCTCGCCCGCCTCTATCCGCTTCGCGGTCTCCCCCACCAACGCCAGCTCTGGGCTTGGATTTCCTTTGACGTGGCGAATCAGTCGTTCACGCTGATCATCAACACGCTGCTGTTCTCGACGTTCTTTCAGCAGGTGGTGGTGCGGGATGACAAGGTGGATGATCAGTACTGGTCGTACCTGTTCGCGGGCTCGATGCTGCTGGTGGTGCTGGCCAGTCCGATCGCGGGTGCGGTGGCGGATGGGAAGAACTGGCGGAAGATGAGCTTGATCGCGTCGGGGGTGCTGTGCGGGGTGTTCACGTGTTTGCTGGCGTTTGTGCAGCCCGGGATGCTGTGGCTGGCGGCGTTGCTGTACATCCCGGCGAACTTCATGTTCAATCTGGGCGAGAACTTTCTGGCGAGTTTCCTTCCCCAGTTGGCGCGGCGGGAGGACTTTGCGAAGGTTTCGGGATTCTCGTGGGCGGTGGCGTATTGCAGCGCGTTGTTCATGCTCGCGGCGACGGCGGGGACGATGATGTGGCTGAAACTGGAGACGCCCGAGCAATGGAGGCCGTTCTTTGTGGCGGCGGGGTTGTGGTTCCTGGTGTTTCTGGTGCCCACGGCGTTGTTTCTGAAGGAGCGGCCGACGCCGACGTCTTCGGATCCGGTGGATGCGCCGGATCCGCGGAATCCGATCGTCGTCGCGTTCTCACGACTGGGGCAGACGCTGCGGGAGATTCCGAAGTTTCGCGATCTTGCGATGGTGCTGCTGGCGTCGTTCTTCTATGGCGGGGGAATGGCGGTGGTGATCAGCTTTGCTTCGCCCCTCACGGATGAGTTTGGATTCACATCGATTGAGAAGGTCATCTTCATCGCGGTGATCACGGTTTCGGGGATCTTCGGGACGCTGATCCCGGCGTTGTTTCAGGATCGGCTGGGGCACAAGAAGATGGTGTTGATGCTGCTGGGGCTGTGGGTGGCGACGACGATCTACTTCGCGTTTGTCGCGTGGCAGCATGCTCAGGCGCTGCACTCGCTGCCTGCGGGCGCGAAGGAATCCAAGCTGCCGATCTGGATTGCGGGGAATCTACTGGGGCTGGGGATTGGGAGCCTTGGAGCATCGAACCGCGCGTTGGTGGGGTTCTTGACGCCGCCTTCGCGGAGTGCCGAGTTCTTTGGGTTGTGGGGCTTGGTGTTCAAGCTCGCGGCGGTGCTGACGATTCCGTTCGCGTTGGTAAAGGATGACATTGGGACGCCTCAGGCGTTGATGGTTTTGTGCGGGATGATCATCGTGGGGTTTGTGCTGACGCTGTTTGTGGACGAGCGTCGCGGGGCGGCGGCGGCGCGAGAGTAAGTTCGCATCGCGGGAGTGCATGCGATTGGTAGCTGCATGCGAAAACCCCCAAGGCGCCTTGATGGGCGACTTGGGGGTGAGAAGCGTTGTGGATTGTGGGGATAGACGCGGCCTGATTCACCGCACTGTCTTTGGATTGGGGGACAGTTTTCGGGCCGATCAGACGCCGCAGGGCGTGCAGGGGCCTTCGCTGAAGACGAGCAGGTAGCTGTCGATGTCGCAGGGATCGAAGAGGCTCGTGTCGTTGTTGAAGTCAACATCGCTGCAGACCGCGCCGCTCGGGAGGCAGGGGCCTTCAGAGAAGACGCTGAGGAACGACTCGATGTCCTGAGGATCGAAGAGGCTGCCGTCGTTGTTGAAGTCGATGCTGTCGCAGCCGACTGTCGAGATCGTCAGGTTGCCCGCGCCCACGGCGGCGGCGGTGCTGGCACCGACGCGGATGAAGAGCGGCACGCCCGCGTTCACAGGAAGGTCGATGATGCTCTGGTTGCTGCAGCCTGAGACGCCCGCGTTGTCGTTGCAGGCGATGTCGCCGAAGCCGCAGTTGGCCTCAACGCTCAGCACGGTGTTGAGGGTGGTACCGCAGGTGCTCAGGCGGACGTTGCCGGTCGCGGTGGGCGTGAACCGGAAGAAGACATCGCGAGAGAGCGCGGTGCTGCAGGAAGCGACGAAGGAGTGGCTGGCCTCTTCGAGGTTGTACGCGTTGGCGCCGACAATCGCGGGCGTCGCGGTTTCGCACGCGTCGTTGGACGCTGCGGGCGGTGCCACAGAGATCGTGAGGTTGAAGAGGTTGGTTGAGCTGGCGAAAGCGGCGTTGGGCATCGCGATGCGGACCAAGTAGGTCGTTCCGCCCGTGAGAGCGACGGAGGCGATGCGACTGCGGGAAGATGTGCAGCCGGTTGTCGGGCCGGTCGCGTAGTTGTCGTTGCAGGCCACTTCGGAGCCAGAGCAGTCGGCGAAGACGGTGAGCACCGTGTCGACGTTGGCCCCGCAAGTCTCAAGGCGGTAGTTGCCACTTGCCGCAGGCGTGAAGGAGTACCAGCGGTCGAGCTTGGTTGTGCCGCTGAGGCAGGTGGGGAACGAGTTGGGATCGTTGACGTACGCGGCGCAGGGGCTCTCGCCCGCGCCCAGCACGTTGGTGCCCAAGATGATGGGCGTCGCGCCGGAGCACGTGTCGTTGGCCGCGGGCGGGAACGCGGGGTCGAGTTGCACCAAGGCGTTGGTGGTGTTCACGGGCGCGCCGCACGAGCCGGACATCACCGCGTAGTACGTGCCCTGATCCGCACTGCTCAGCGGAGCGTTGACGCGAAGCTGGAAGCTGGTTGCGCCCTGCACCGTCGAGCCGCTGGCGGTCGGACCGTCAGCGAGGGGCTGGCCGTCCTTGTACCACTGATAGGTGAACGGAGCGGTGCCAGCCGCGCCGGCGTTCAGGATGATCGAGCTTGAGCAGGCCGAAAAGTTGGTCGTCGCGGAGGGGTTGAGCGTGACGAACGCGTCCACGCACCCGGCGCCGGCGGGGCGCAGGATCCAGCCTGGAGCGCCGGGAATCACCTGCGTGCCGCTCTGGAAGCCAGCGACGGCGGTGCCATCCGGCGAGATCGCGGTGGGATAGCCCAAGACGGGCAAGCCGCGGGTGGGATCGCCGTTGTCGCCGATGGGCCCGTAGAACTCGCCCGTATCGACGCCCGCGACGTTGAGGTCACGCAGGTGGTCGTACCAGTCCTTGAAGGTGGACTCGCCGCCCAAATCCTGCCAGATAAAGCCGCCGGTCATGAAGCTGCCGCAGGTGCTGTACACAGCGCTGCCGACGATGGTGTTGCCGTCTTCGCTCATGGCGATCGAGCCGCCCAAGTTCGGCGGAGCTCCGCAACTGGTGACCGAGCCGGGGAGCCATGACGCGGGAGCATCGAGCCCGGTTCCGATGGCGACCGGGCCGTCCCAGGTGCTGGTGCCTGCGTTCCAGTTCCACTTGACGATGCGGGTGTCGGTGCCGAAGACGGTACGACCGGCGATGATCGTGCCGGCGGCGTTCATCGCCATGCTGCTTGGCGAGGAGGAGAGGTGCGTCCCGGGCAGGACCGTCATTTCGTATTCGCCCGAGATCAGGTTCTTGCGCCAGACCACGCCCGTCGCGCTGTCGCCGCCCGTGCCGCCCACGTTGTGCTCCGTTGCGCCCAGGACCACGCTGCCGTCGCTGCTAACGGCGTAGGCATTGCCCGTGCGCCGGCGCCAGGTGTTGCTAGACGTGCGGAAGGGCGTGGGGAGGACGGTGAAGGCGCCCACGCCGCCGTTCGCGTCCGCGTCCCAGATGAACGGGCGCCAGGTGAACGTGTTGGCCGAGATCGTCGTGCCCGCAGAAGAGCTGTACGAGGAGATATAGGCCTGACCGACGATGAAGCGGCCGGTGCTGGAGATGCGGTGGCCCGAAAGGAAGTTGCCGGTCGAGCCGCCCGAGGAACCTGATCCGTAGACCATCAGGCTGGGCGTAATGGGGAGGCCGCCGATCGCGAGCCAGGAGTTGGTTCCGGAGCGGTAGTGGCGGGCGGCGAACTCGGTGGTTGCGGGCTGATTGTTCGCGACGACGAGCGTGGGCGTCGTGCTGAAGGCAGGAGACACGCCTGTGGCTGTGTTGCCCAGCACCTGGGGCGCGGTGTTGAGCCACTGGCCAACTTGGAACTGGCCATCGGCGGAGATGTATCCGCCGCCGCCGGTGCCGCCCAGATCGGTCACGACAACGGACGTTCCCGAGATGTTCCAGCGGTGCACGGTGCCGCGCTGACCACCGACGTAGTACGTCCCGCCCGAAGCATTCGTCACGCCGAGCGGAAGCGAACCCGTTCCCAGCGATGTGATGGAGGGCTGCGCAATCGCCACCGAAGTTCCGGCGGCCAACACCAACGCGATCTTGAACATTCCAACGCTCCTCATGCAGATAGACCACTGATCTTGAACGTGCACCGCACAGCCTGTGCACACGACGCCGAGCTGACTGCTGCAAGGTGGCCGGAGCCACTTTTCACACGCTGCGGGGCTTCCTCTAGGGAAGGTTCGGAAGATGCTACCACGGGCTTTGCGGACTCGCAAGAAGATTCCAGAGTTTTCTCCACAGAATTTTCCTCTATTTTCTTTCAGCTTCCCATCAGTTTCGGTATACTGTCCATCTAGAAGTACCGCTTCTACGTACAACCACCGACTTTGCCGAGAATGGGATAATCGCCACACCTATCTGGCATCCCCTGAATCGGGCATCGACACATAGAAGTTCGTCGAGGCAATTCACATGACCCAAGCCGCCAGCAACCCGCGCTCGACGTTTCATGACGAAGGTCAGGCCAAAGTGCGGACGCTTCGCAAAGCCGTGGCGGGCGCGCTGCGGGCGGTGGGTGCGCAGCTTGATGAGCCGCAGGAGATCAGCCGGAACTTCGGGCTCGACAAGACGCTTGCATGGAAGTTGTCTCGGCTTGTGCTTGAAGAGGATGCGCTGGCCAGCGTGGTGCACGCGCCGCGACTGCCTGGATTGCTGCTCTTTGAGAAGGCGATGAACAAGGCGGGGGCTCCTCGCGAGGCGATGGCCGAGCTTCGCGCTGCGATCGAGGGCTTTGAGCAGTTTGTCGAAGATCATGCGGGCGACCGGGACGTGATGGAGATCATGGTGACCACGCCGCCCGCGCGTGCGTCGGCGAACGCGAAGAAGCTCGAACAGTTTCGCAAGGACGGGTTCCTTGCCAACAGCGCGATCTGGGGCGTCTCGGCGAAGGTGCACCTGGCGCTGCGATGGCTGATGCCTTCGGCGACGGAGGGGGCCGTCGACTTGATCACCGTGTGCGGATTTGTGTCGTTTCGGCGGCTTCGCAGCGATATTCCGTGGACGGCAGCGTCGCTCTATCAGTGGAACGCGTCCGAGCTCGAGCCGCTGAACCCGATCAAAGCGCTGGGCGGCACTCCCGAAGTGCCGTTGCTGACGGACTTCTGCTCCAAGCCCTTGCCACCGATGCGCACGGTGCGGGACGGGGACATGCGGACGAGACTGATGATTGATGCGGGGCCGGTGGGCAACGCCGCGGCGGCGGATGTGCTGCTGGGGTGGGTGCATCGGGCGAACGCACCTATGCGCGCGTCTCAGCCTGGCGAACAAGGCGAGCATGCCGCGATACTCAGCACGCCAGTTGAGTTGTTCATCCACGACTTCTTCGTGCACAAGGACCTGACGTTTGCCCACAAGCCATCGGCGACGATCTATGGGCTGATGCCGGGCGGACCTCAGTATCCGGCGACGGACGTGCCGGCGCAGGTGCTGCCCGTGCCGACGGAACTGCAGGAGATTGACGCGGGGCAACTGACGCCCGATGTCGCGAACTACACGGAGATCGTGACGAAGGTTGCGGAAGGCGCGGGCCAGGATCCGTGGGCATTCCGCGGGTTCCGGCTGAAGGTGAAGTATCCGCCGATCCCCGCGATGAGCGTGATCAAGCACGACTTGCTTCCCTGAGTGGGCCTGGTGCAGTGACGGGTTTGCTCGCGCGTGCCATGGCTAGCAACACGTTTTCCACGAACACACCCGGTGTGGGCGGGCATATGGGCGTCGTGCGCTGCCGTAATTGCTGAAAATCAAAATCAGCCAACCACCTCCGCAAGTGCTTTCGGGTAGCATCTCCATCAAGATTGCGTTAGCAATTCGCATAAGGAGATACGCATGCCCGTCAAGGACGCTCACGGTCGGACCCTCGTCACGCTGATTCCTGGAGATGGCGTTGGCCCCGAGTGCATCGAGGCCACCCGCAGGATCATTGAAGCTTCGGGCGTGAAGCTCGCGTTTGACATTCAGCACGCGGGCGAATCGGTGTTCAAGAGGGGCATTCCCAGCGGCGTGCCGCAGGAGACGATCGACAGCATTCGCAAGACGCGGCTGGTGCTCAAGGGCCCCTTGGGGACGCCTGTGGGATATGGCGAGAAGTCGGCAAACGTGACGCTTCGCAAGCTGTTTGAGACGTACGCGAACATTCGGCCGGTGCGTGAACTGCCTGGCGTCAAGACGCCTTACTCGGGGCGGGGCATCGATCTGGTGGTCGTGCGCGAGAACGTCGAGGACTTGTACGCCGGCATCGAGCACATGCAGACGGCGGGCGTGGCGCAGTGCCTGAAGCTGATCTCGGCGAAGGGATGCGAGAAGATCGTGCGGACGGCGTTTGAGTTTGCGCGCAGCGAAGGGCGCAAGTCTGTCGCGTGCGCGACCAAGTCGAACATCATGAAGATGACGGAGGGAATGCTCAAGCGGACGTTTGAGCGGATCGCGCCCGAGTATCCGGACATTCAGGCGTGGCACGTGATCATCGACAACGCGGCCCACCAGCTCGTCAAGAAGCCCGAGCAGTTTGACGTGATCGTGACGACGAACATGAACGGGGACATCATCAGCGACCTGACCAGCGCGTTGGTGGGCGGCCTGGGCTTTGCGCCCAGCGCGAACCTGGGTAATGAAGTCGCGATCTTTGAAGCCGTGCACGGTTCGGCGCCCAAGTACGCAGGGAAGAACTGCATCAACCCCACGGCGGTCTTGATGAGCGGCGTGGCGATGCTGCGGTATATCGATGAGTTTGAGGCGGCGCAGGCGATCGAGCACAGCGTGCTGTACACGCTGGAGCAGTGCGCGAAGGACGGCGTGGGCACGGGCGACGTGGTGGGCTATGACAAGCCCAACACGCTGAGCACGAGCGCGTTCGCGGACAAGGTCATCAAGAACCTTGGCAACAGAAGCGAGAAGTATCGCGTGCGCGATTATCGCCAGATCAAGTTGCCGCAGATCAGCAGCGAGCCGGCGTTCGTCAAGGCGAAGACACAGCGGGTGGTGGGCGTGGACATCTTCGTGCAGTCCAACCAGCAGCCGGCGGATTTGGGGCCGAGCGTCGAGAGTTTGCTCGATGGCACCGCGCTGAAGCTCAAGATGATCAGCAACCGCGGGACGAAGGTGTATCCGTCCGCCGGCGCGATCACGGACTGCGTCGATCAGTATCGCTGCCGGTGCATGCTGCGGAGCGGTGCGGAGAAGGGCGCGACGGCGACGCTGTCGGACGCGGATCTGCTGCCGGTGCTGGCGAAGGTCGGCGCGAAGCATCCGTGGGTGCACATTGAGAAGTTGCAGGAGATTGATGGGGCGGAGGGGTTCACGAAGGCTCAGGGCGAGGATTGAGGTGCCCCCCGCGGGGCGGGATTCCTTTGAGAGCGTGTGGTGTTTCAAGGGGTGTCCGAGAGGACGCCCCTTTTTCGCGCATCCGTCCAGAGCAAGCGTGGCTTTCGTTTGGTGAAGTCAAGTTGCACCGCGGAGGACCGCGTCCTTCGCCCCTGCCGGGGCGAACTGAACGGAAGAGATGCTCCACGGGTTGCGCTGCGCTTCACCCGTGGCTACATCCCTGCGGCCCTCCGGGCCTGATGGCGTGAGAATGCGACTGTTGTGCGCGCCGATCCCGCATCCCCACCTCGCCCTCCCCAATTCCCTACCCTTGCCGCCGCGCGCTGTGGCGCGCGGTCTTCTCTTCATTTGCTGTTTTTCGCTTTTCGCTTTTTCGCTTTGGAAATCCCCATGCCCACCCCCACTGCCATCACGATGTCCGCCGGTCGTCTGAACGTTCCCGCCAACCCCATCATTCCGTTCATCGAGGGCGATGGCACGGGGCCGGACATCTGGCGGGCGTCGGTGCGTGTGATGGACGCGGCCGTTGCGAAGGCTTCGGGCGGGAAGTACCAGATTCACTGGCACGAGGTGCTGGCGGGCGAGAAGGCGTTCAACAAGACCGGCAACTGGCTGCCTGATCAGACCATCGAGGACTTCAAGAAGTATCTCGTGGGCATCAAGGGGCCCCTCACGACGCCGGTCGGCGGCGGGATTCGCAGCCTGAACGTTGCGCTGCGGCAGATGCTGGATCTGTACGTGTGCCTGCGGCCGGTGCGGTGGTTCAAGGGTGTGCCTTCGCCGGTGAAGCGGCCGCAGGATTGTGAGATGGTGATCTTCCGCGAGAACACGGAGGACATTTACGCGGGGATTGAAATGGCCGCGGGCACGCCGGAAGCGGCGAAGGTGCTGGCGTTCCTGGAGAAGGAATTCCCGAAGGACTTTGCGAAGATTCGGTTCGGCTCGGCGAAGGCGGGGGTGGATTGGCAGAAGCAGCTTGAGTCGGTTGGCATGCCGGCTCGGGAAACGTCCTTGCAGGTGGGCATCGGGTTCAAGCCGGTGAGCTTCCTGGGCACGGAGCGGTTGCTGCACAGCGCGATCTCGTACGCGATCAAGGAGAAGCGCAAGAGCGTGACGATTGTCCACAAGGGCAACATCATGAAGTTCACGGAAGGGGCGTTCAAGGACTGGGGCTATCAGGTCGCGACCAAGCACTTCCGCAGCCACATCGTCACGGAGCGCGAGAGTTGGATCCTGGGCAATAAGGAAGCCAACCCGAACCTTTCGAGCGAAGCCAACGCGAAGATGATCGATCCGGGCTTTGACATGATGACGGCGGATCAGAAGGCCAAGATCATCAAGGAGATCGACAGCGTGCTCGCGGCGATCTGGGGCACGCATGGCAACGGGGCGTGGAAGTCCAAGGTCATGATCAAGGACTCGATCGCGGACATCACGCTGCAGCAGGTGTTGACGCGGCCCAAGGACTTTGACGTGATCGCGTGCATGAACCTGAACGGCGATTATCTCTCGGATGCGCTCGCCGCGCAGATTGGGGGGATCGGGATCGCGCCGGGCGCGAACATCAACTATGTGTCGGGGCACGCGATCTTTGAAGCGACGCACGGCACGGCGCCCAAGTACGCGAACCTGGACCAGGTCAACCCCGGCTCGGTCATCCTCAGCGGCGAAATGATGTTCCGCTACCTGGGCCTGAGCGGCGATCCGGTATGGACCACCGCAGCGGACCTGATCATCAAGGGCATGGACGGGGCGATCTCGGCGAAGACGGTGACGTATGACTTTGAGCGGTTGATGAAGGCGGAGGGGGATACGACCGTCAAGAAGGTCAAGTGCAGCGAGTTTGCGGATGCCGTGATCGGGCACATGTGATCGAGTCAGAACTTGTGACGCATTCGGCATCGCCCCGTGATGTCCGTTTTCGCACGCACCTAGCATTTTGCACAAGAAAGGGGGCCAAAGTGCCATTTCAAGTGCTTGTGCGCGACGAAACGACCGCTGGTGACCGCTCGGATGCGATCGAACTCACGTTTCCGGTGGAGCAGATCACCGTTCGCGAACTGATTCGTGAGCGGGTGTATCAGGAAGTAGATGATTACAACCGGCGGAGCACCGATCCGGGCGCGACGTTTCGCGGGCTGGTGCAACCGACTGATGCGGAGAAGGTTCTCAATGGCGTCCGGCCGCGGGCGAAGCGTGCGATTGACTGGAAGCAGCAGTTCGAGGAAGCGTGCAAGGCGTATGAGCGGAATCGGATTCTCGTGTTGGTGGGCGACCATCAGACCGAATCGCTCGAGGAGACGATCACGCTGACGCGTGGGGTGGAGGTGACGTTTTTGAGGTTGGTTTTGCTTGTGGGGGGGTGAGGGATGAACAAGTCGGACTGCGAGCGTTGGCTTCGGGAGCTTGAGGCACAGGCACCAGTCGGCGTTTGGTACACCCCCTCCGAGATTCGGTCCACGCCTGCGTGGCCGGACATTGCGGCGATGGGGCAGATCGAACGCATGGCGTTGCTGGTGTTCTTGACGGAGAAGTTGGAAGTCGAAGCGAGGCGACTTCGCAAGTTGCGTGAACCCGACATGGGTTGGAACGCGGAAGAAAAGCGATCATGGTGCGTCGCTCGGGCTGCGTTCGTCGAGGGCTTGATTCCCAAGGTGGCCATGCCGCTTTCCACGCTGGACTGGGTGGCAAAGACACTGCTGCTCGCGCCGGACTATGCCGATTACACCGGCCACATGGTCAAGGCGCTGATCGAGCAAGTTGAGCTCTCGCCCGATGCCGTTGAGAAGAGCGAAGCAGTGGACAAGGTTCTTCGGCTTCAGGTCCAGTCGCTTCGAGAGCTGGGTCGCGAGGAGCGACAACTGGCGAAGTTGCTTGTCTTGCTAGGCGAATCCGTACCGACTCTGGATGCTGGCGAGGTCTGGGCCGACAAGGCTATTGCCGAGATCGCGACGTTCGACCAACCCCGCCAACAGGAATGGCACCAACTTCTCGCACTGTGCCGGGCCAGCGGCGCGAGTGCCACCACCAAGTTCTTCACATCCGTCAATCCGCACATGACTGCGATCGGGAGACCCGCGTTCGTTGCCGCGATGCAGGCGTGGCTCCCGCTGGTGGACCGACCGCGCCCCGAGCTTCGGCCAGCGCAGCATCAATGGGATCATCCGCATGAGATGGAGATCAGTCCGGCGCATGTGGAGATTCTGAAGGCATTCGCGTGGATCATCGGGCATCTCGGCGAAGCCTCACTCGCGCGCACGCTGGGCCTTCTGACTCTTTCCGCGTACAAGAAGATCCCTGGCAAAGGCCCCCGCGCCATCAAACTTGGCTCGGCGTGCATCGCGGCGTTGGGCAACATCCCGGGGCAGGACTCTTTGGCCCAACTCGCGATGCTCAAGGTCAAGGTGAAGTTCATCCCCGCGCAGAAGGCGATCGACAAGGCGTTGAACGCTGCCGCGGCGCGGGAGGGGTTGCCTCGCGAGGAGATCGAGGAACTTGCGGTGCCAAGCTACGGGCTCACGGATGTTGGCGTGCTTGAAGAGCCGATGGGCGACTTCACGGCACGACTCAGCATCCGCGGCGTGGGCGATACGGAACTGATTTTCGTCCGCAAAGACGGCAAGCTCGTCAAGTCGGTGCCTGCCGCGGTCAAGGCGTCGCACGCGGAGGAGCTCAAGGACCTCAAGCTCGCGATGAAGGACATCGCATCGATGCTGCCTGCGCAGAAGGACCGCATCGATGCAATGTTCCTCGATGACAAGTCGTGGGCATTTGGCGTCTGGCGCGAGCGATATCTTGATCATCCGCTGATCGGTGTCCTGGCCCGCAAGCTCATCTGGAGCATCTGCGACTGCCCCGAAGAGAAGAACGCACCGTGGCGGAGCGTGACGTGGCTTGAGGGCTCGCTCGTCAACGCTCGCGGCGAGGCGGTCGAGATCAACGCAGCGTCGGCGGTCGTTCGCATGTGGCATCCCATCGGCTCGACGCAGGACGAGGTGCTCGAGTGGCGACGCTTCTTCGAGGATCGCCAGATCAAGCAGCCGTTCAAACAGGCGCACCGCGAGGTGTACCTGCTGACCGATGCGGAGCGGCGGACTTCGACGTACTCGAATCGGTACGCGGCCCACGTCATCAAGCAGCACCAGTTTCATGCGCTGGCCGCGCTGCGGGGCTGGCGGAACAAGCTGCGCTTGCTGGTGGACGCGGAGTATGAGCCTCCGCTTCGCAAGCTTGATCGTTGGGGTTTGCGTGCGGAGTACTGGGTCGAGGGTGCGGGCGAAGAATGGGGCAGCGACACCAACGAAGCCGGCGCGTACTTGTACCTCGTCACAGATCAGGTGCGGTTCTATCGCGTCAACGCACTCCAGGCGTCTGCGCACGCGGGCGGGGGCGGGTATGTCACTCAACGACGGGGTGCCACGGCGCAGGGTGTCGACCCCGCCGTCGATGAGCCGCTGCTGCTCGACACGATTCCGCCGCTGGTCTTCTCTGAGATCATGCGCGACGTGGATCTCTTTGTGGGCGTCTGCTCGGTCGCGAACAACCCCAACTGGCAGGACGGAGGGCCGGAGAACCGGTATCGCGACTACTGGTGGCAGTACGGCTTTGGCGACCTCTCGGGCAGCGCCCAGTCGCGCCGCGACCTGCTGTCACGCCTTGTGCCGCGGCTCAAGATCGCGGGCGCGTGCGACTTGGGCGACAAGTTCCTGACGGTGCGAGGCAAGCTGCGGACGTACAAGATCCACCTGGGGTCGGGAAACATCCTGATGGAGCCCAACGATCAGTACCTGTGCATCGTGCCCAGTTCTCGAGACGAGCAGCATTCGGGAGGGATTGCGTTGCCGTTTGAGGGCGATCGCGTGCTGTCGATCATCCTGAGCAAGGCGTTCATGCTCGCGGCGGATGACAAGATCACCGACACTTCGATCGTGTCGCAGATTCGGAGGTAAGGGAACGACGACTAGACTTGGACCGACGCGGCGGAACGGATCATGAAGGGATGGACGGGGCGATCTCGGCGAAGACGGGTACGTATGGCTTTGAGCGGTTGATTAAGGCGGAGGGGGATACAACCGTCAAGAAGGTCAAGTGCAGCGAGTTTGCGGATGCGGTGATATCTTGGATGTAGTTCCTTCTGGATTGTGAATCTCTGTCGTTGCATAGGGAGGCCATGTACCGTGACCGAATACGTCGCTGCTCTCCAAGCTCTCGCCGCCGGTACAAAACTCGCGAAAGAGTTTATTGACACCGCGTCAAAGCGAGACAAGCACTCCTTCTCGGTAATGATCGATAGCTCCAGATCAGAATCTGCTCTGTCCGATCACCTACAAATGATTGCAACACTTTCATCTGAGATCACGATGAAAGACGCGGACCAGCCGCATTCGCTTGAGTCATTGTATATTCGTCTATCATGTATGCGCAGCAATGCGGCCACCGGCTTCGCGGAATCGGAACCGGTACCTCCCGAGCAGTTGTTGAAACAAGGTTGTCCGGCGGTACTGCTAGGACTCCCCGGGGCGGGCAAATCGACGACGGTTCGTTATTTGTGCCAGAGACTGTTGCGCAGTCCCGATTCCTCTGATGATCGCTTTGGATTCCCACTCCTCATTCGACTGCGTGAGATTGAGCCCTCGGAATCAATCACAGAGGCTTTGCTTCGGTCAATTGGCGTTGTAGTCGAGATTTCAGGAGTGGATCGACCTGCTGAAGCGGAGCGGCTGCGACGGAGCATTCGTGAGCAAGTTCTCGTCGACCATCTGAACGGCGGACATGTTGCCGTGTTTCTTGACGGCCTAGACGAACTCCCATCTGGTACAAATGCGACGATTTGCGGAGAACTTTCGAGGCTGACTGCTCGCTGCACGTCCGGAACAATTTTAGTGACCTGCAGGCAAGGTGCCTATAACACTACAATCGAGCGATGTGATGTATTCAAGCTGGTTACTTTCTCGCTCGATCAAGTCAGCCTTTTTTCAAAAAATTGGTTCGGTTCCGACGAAACCGCAGCTAGATTTGTAGAGTGCCTACGTTCAAAGCCCTACGCCGGAATAGCACAAACACCGCTGCATGCAACTAATCTGTGCATGATCTTCGAAGCCGAGGGAGATCTTCCGGTTGAACACACCCGAGTGTACGAAAAGATTGTTAACGTTCGACTCCGAGAGTGGGATCTTGAGCGCAATGTGGTTAGAAAAGGCACCCACGAGCAGCTCGGTCCAGATGAGAAACGAAGGCTACTCTCTTCAGTTGCTTTCTATATGGCAAAGAAGGGTGTATTTGTCACTTTTCTTACCAAGGACTTCTCTGATGCTTTCAAACTTGTGGCACCTCGATTTGAGTTATCTCATGAATCCCACCGTTCCGTTTTGAGCGACCTAGAGGCACACACAGGTATAGTTTGCACCGTCGGTTTCGACAAGTACGAGTACTATCACAAGACGATTCAAGAGTATCTATGCGCGGAGCATCTCTCTGGCATTCCAGTTGTTTCCACTGAGTCTCACTTCTTGGCAAACATGCCGGACTCATGCGCCATCGCAGTGATTCTGTCGCACGACCCTGATGGCTTTCTCTTCTGCTTCTGTAACAGCGTTTTCTCACGAACGGGACTTCCAGCCAATTCGGACATCCGACGACACCGTGACTTCTGGAGTCGATTTGTCACTAGGCTAGTGGAGGAGAACGCAAGAATTCGCGGCGACGTCTGTGCAGGTATCGGTGTCCTCTGCATGCTCTCCAGATGTCATTCCACGCGAGATGATGAGGCTGGTGATGTTGATCAAGGGTCACGCCAAGCGGCAATCGTCGCTTCGGCAATCACCTTAATGCAAGTTCCTGGTGCGGCCCTTGCGCTCCGCGAAGCGCTGGCTGATTTATGTCCTTGGGCTTCAGGCACAGAACGAGTGTCTCATGGCGTAGCCTGGGTTTGTGTTCCGCGTCGCGTTGCCACCTTTGAGTCGACGAGCCTGGGTGTTGTGTCTCATCCATTGAAAGAGTACTGGATCCCAAAGCAACTACTGACCACGATCGGGTGATCGGACAACGGTTCTTGGGGGCTCATTTTCACTTTCCCTCGATTAATGCTCTTCCGCGTTACTTGAACTCAACATGAATTGGAGCGATCGATTCACTTCTCCGCCACCAAGTACGCGATAAAGCTCGCATCCGGGTCCCCAACTGTCTTTGGCCTGAACACGCCGTCGCCGCCGCCTTTGCCGTTGTCGCCTTCGAGGTAGACCGTGCTGCGCTTGAAGCCTGCCTCGGCGAGGATTTCGCGCAGTTCGGGGAGGCTCCAGACGCGCCAGGCGTACTTGAAGGCGTCTTTCCAGGCGGGGCCTTTTTCAAACTCAAAGTGAATCCGGCATTCGCAGCGGCCGGAGATGGGGTCGAAGGAACTCTGCTCCCAGACGTACTTGAACCAGCGGCCGCCACCCGCGTAGACCTTGCGGCGTTCTTCCATCACTTTGGTGGCTTCGTAGCCGCCGTGGGTGTCCATGAAGAGGATGCCGTCGGGCCCGAGGGTCTGGTAGACGGTGCGGAAGTACGCGAGCATGGCCTCGCGGGTCATGAAGATCCAGTAGGAGAAGTTCATCGCGAGGACGGCGTCTACGCGGGTGCCTTCCTTGCCTGGCGAGAGGACGTTGCGGGCGAGGAGCTTGATGCGTTGCTGTGCGGCGGGGTCGAGCTTGGCGACGTTGTTGCGGTGGCCCCAGGCAAGCGTGGGCTTGTGGAGGTCTAGGGCGACGGCGTGGTTTTCTGGATGGCGCTTGACGAACTCGCAGGCGGAGATGGCGGTGCCGCAGAAGTCTTCGCGGACGCGGCGGAGGGGGCGCTTGCGGAGCTTCTTGAACTGCGTCGTGACGAAGTCGATTTCGTGGTCGGGGCTTTGGACGGACTGGATGTAGAGGAAGAACTTGTCGGAGTTCTTGCGGGTGAGTTGGGGGAGTCGCTTCCTGCGCTTGGAGGTGGGCATGGGAGGCGAAGGTAGGGCGGGGAGGGGCACGGGAGAGGGGACAGGGGACTTGGGACGGCGAGGCGGTGAGGTGGGCTCGTGGTGGGGTTGGTTTTCCAGCGGTTTTGAGGGGGCAATTGCATGCACCTTTGCGGGGTGGAGTGGCACCGAACTTTGACCGATATTGAACCTGCGGCGAACGCCTCAGGCGGATTCGACGTTTATACTCCGCCCCGATTTGGCGTCGCGGATTGCGCGGCGAGGTTGGGGCTTCGGGCGGGGGTTGCTTGTCAGTGTTCCGTCTGGAGACTTTGGCGATGAAACTCACGATGGTCGGCACGGGGTACGTTGGTCTGGTCACTGGTGTCTGCTTTGCAAACACCGGCAATGACGTCACGTGCCTTGACGTCGATCCGCGGAAGATCGAGAAGCTCAAAAAGGGCATTTGCCCGATTTATGAGCCGGGCCTTGAGGAGATGATGGCCCACAACGACAAGGCCGGGCGGCTCAAGTACACGCTGGACAAGAAGGCGGCGTATCGGGACGCGGAGATGATTTTCATCTGCGTGGGCACGCCCACGGGCGAGCATGGGCAGACGGATCTCAAGTACGTGTTCGCCGCGGCGGATGACATCGCGGAGATGCTGAAGGAACTTGGCCCCAGCCAGAAGACGAAGGTCATCGTGATGAAGAGCACGGTGCCGGTGGGGACGACGATGGCGGTGCGGGATCACATCCGGGCGAAGGTCGGCCCCAGCATCCCGTTCAAGTGCGCGGACAATCCTGAGTTCCTGAAGGAAGGCGCGGCGATCGATGACTTCATGAAGCCCGATCGCGTGGTGGTGGGCGTTGAGGATGCCGAGACGGGCGAGGCGTTCAAGCAGTTGTACGACCCGTTCGTGCGGAATGGGCACCCGATCTACCTGATGGACATTCCCAGCGCGGAGATGGTGAAGTACTGCGCGAACAACTTCCTGGCGACCAAGATCAGCTTCATCAACGAGATGGCGAACCTCTGTGAGGCCTATGGCGCCGACATCAACCGCGTCCGCGAGGGCATGTGCAGCGACAAGCGCATCGGCAACGCGTTCCTGTATCCGGGCCTGGGCTACGGCGGGTCGTGCTTCCCCAAGGACACGCTCGCGTGCATCATGATGGGCGACAAGAGCGGCATCGAAGCCAAGCTTTCGAAGGCCGTGCATGATGTGAATCAGAAGCAGCGGGATCGCTTCTTTGACAAGATCACGGCTCACTTTGGCGGCAAGACGGGCATCGGCGGGGGCGTCGCAGGCCTGCAGGGCAAGAAGATCGCGTTCTGGGGCATCGCGTTCAAGCCCAAGACCGACGACATCCGCGAGGCGCCGGCCCTGACGCTGATCCGCAAGGCCAATGGCTACGGCGCGACGTGCGTGGGGTATGACCCGGTCGCCAACGACAACGCCAAGGAAGAACTCGGGCCGACCGCTTCGATCGTCGACACGATGTACGACGCGGTGAAGGACGCCGACGCCATCGTCATCAGCACCGACTGGGACGAGTTCAAGAGCCCGGACTTTGACAAGCTCAAGAAGCTGATGAGGAAGCCGGTGATCTTTGATGGTCGCAACCTGTATCGCCTTGCGGACATGCAGAAGCAGGGGTTCACGTATTACAGCGTGGGGCGGGCGGCAGTAAAGGCGGGGTAAGGCGGTCTGCGGGTGTCGCTCCGCGACGACCCGCGGCTACTGGCTTCCACGGCTTCGCCATGAGAGCACTGTGATCAAGGTCAGCATTGACTGACCATCGTCACAGCGCAATCGTCGTCCCTCGTTCGATTGCCTTCGGCAGCTTCGCTCCGCGGAGTTCTTCGGGCGCAAGCGCTGTCAACGCCGACAACTCAAGCGTGCAATCTGGCGCACCGTCGGTCTTGCGTGGCACACTCACGCCCGCGGCCTCGAGCCACTTCGCGGCCCTGCTGGTCTGCAGGGCCTTGCTGGTGACGACGCTGTCGACGCCGGTCGCGTTCTTGATGGGGCCGAATTCTTCTTCGCGGAGGGTTTCGTAGACGAGGCTTTGTTTGCACAGAGCGAGAGCGTCAAAGATGAACTTCTCGAGTTTCACGCCGTTGTTGGCGCTCGGCGACACCGTCTCACCAGTCTCAAGGTTGACGTGCGGGATCTTCTTCTCCGCGCGATGCCAAGGCAGCGTGAAGCGTGCGTCGGTGGCGAGGCGGGAGAGGAACTCGACGCTGATGGCGTGGATGGCGATGCTGCCGGCGTTGTAGAGCAGGTTGCCGCGGCTGTCGCGGGCGTTCTGCAAGTCCGCGGGCATGTCTGAGTACTCCAGCACTTCGGTCTTGCCGTCGGCGAGCACGAAGACGCCCACCTTTTCTTCCGGGCCGGCCTTGGCGACCATCTTGCTGGACATCTCGCCGCTCGTCGCGATGCCTCCTTTGCCATCACCCACATGCAGCCCCAAGAAGATCGGATCGATGACGCGGACGAGCGGGTTGTCGACTTGGAAGTAGCAGAGGTGTTCGACGCCGCGCTTTTGCATGTCGGCGAGCGAGCCGGAGACGTGCAACGCCCGCACGCAGCCGCCGTGGCCATCGGGGTTGGTCGCGACTTCGTGCTTGGCGGCGAGCAGGACCTTGCCGGTTTTCATGTCGATGCTGGGGGCGACGCCTTGCTGGAAGAATCGCACGTGCTCGGGCGAGAGGCCCCAGTAGTTGTGCTGGCGGAAGAAGCTGGTCGTCTGGTCGTGGTTGAGCGGGCTGGTCATCACGTACCAGGGCACGATCGTGCTGTAGCGGCGCTGGGTCGCGAGGATCTGCTCGGCGAAGATCTGGAAGAGCGGCTTGTTGGTCACGCTGCCCGCGGGGTAGCAGCCCTTGGGGCCTTCAAAGCCCAGGCGGCTGCCTTGGCCGCCCGCAACGACGAACGCGGCGACCTTGCCGGCGCGGATGAGGGCTTCGCCACGGACGCGGGCGGCGGCCTGGTCCCAGGCGTGTTCGCCGCCGCGAGCCTTGTCGGTTGGGTCATTGGGATAGACGCGGGCGGGGGCGAGCTTGGCGGGGAGTTTGAGCTGGGGCTTTGTCAGCACGTACTCGCTGATGAGCTTGGGGAGGGATTCGAGATCAAGCGAGGCGATCTGGTCGATCAGCGCGATTTGCTGCGCGGGGGCGAGGGAGGCGTAGAAGTGCAGCAGGTGCTGCTGATTGATCGCGGCGAGGCGGGGCTTGATCTGGCTGGGCATTTGGTCGAGCGAGGGCATGGGGGAGGGTAGACGAAACGCGACCGTGAAGGAGCGTCGGACTCTGAAAGCAGACTCACCACGGAGGGCCACGGGGAGCCACGGAGGTTGCAGGGAGGGGAGATAAGAGACAAGAGAGGAGAGAAGAGGGGCCGCGGATCTTCGCGGATTGGCGCGGATAGGCAATAGGCGACGGAATGGGTGGGTGAACTCCGCAAGTGCAAGCGGACTCGTGGGCGGAGCGACGGCAGGGCGCTGCTTGGCGAAACCAACTCTTCAATCCGTTCTCCGTGCTCTCCGTGAACTCCGTGGTGAATTCGTGAGCGGTTGGTGTGCGACGCTTCCTGACGGTCGCGTTTCGTATAGTGGCTTCGTGCAAATGCCCCAGATCAGTTTGGCCATGGTGGGCCTGCCTCGCGTGGGCGAGGTGGGGTGTCCGTGGATAGATGCTCGGGGGTTCTTTGATTGGTGCCGGGCTGCTGGGTACGCAGCGGTGCAACTGGATGGCACGGCGCCGGGGCTGCGGGCGCGGGAGCTTGATGGGTCGGCACGGCGAGACATCGCGGCGTCTCTGGCGCGGCGAGGATTAGGGCTAAGCGGGATTGACCTGTTTGTGCCAAGTGCAGACTTGGTAGATCTGGCGCGGGTGGATCGTGCGCTGGGGGCGATCGTCGCGGGGATGGAGCTGATGGCGGACTTGCGGAGTGTGTGCATCGGTGATCCAGGCGTGGGCGTGGTGCTGCCTGCGAAGCTGGAGGCAACGACGCGGAGCGAGTTGGTGCGGCAGCGGCAGCGGCTGGGCGTGGCAGTCGTGGACTTCGCGTGGAAGAGCGAGCACGTGGGGATCCACGGTGGCGGCGTCATCGTGCAGGGAGTTGATCCTGCAATCGCCTGTGCGAGCGAGGGAGCGGGCAAGGCGAACGAGGCGATCGCGGCGGCGATGGGTGCGAGTTCTGCAAGCGGACGCATCGGCGGGGCGCGACTGTGCGAGGGCGGCGGGATCGGGCGTGTCGAAGTGGGCGCGGATGCGTCCAGTCGGCTCGACGTGCTCGCGTACGCCGCGGGCCTGGGCGCGGCGGGGTTTCGCGGGGCGATGGTGTGGGATGGACGCGGGCTGGCGAAGCCGGTGGATGCGGCTCAGCGCGGCGCGGCGACGTATGCCAGGATGCTGGGGCCCCTGGGCGCAGACGTTGGGGGAGGCAGGGCGTGAGCGGGCACAGCGTCGTCAATCCGGCGTGTGACATCGCGGGCGGATGCGAAGTGCGCATCGGCGGGCAGCGGATTGTGCTCATGCCGCAGCGATGTGCGTTGTGGGTCGAAGCAGCGACGCTCATTCTCGCAGACTTGCACTTGGGAAAACTCGAGACGATTGCGGCCACCGGCGCGCCGATGCCGCGGGGGCTGTTGGAAGCGGAGTTGGCGCGGCTCGTCTCTGCGGTGCAGCAAAGCGGAGCGCGGCGGGTGCTCGTGCTTGGCGATTTTCTGCACGCACGCATCGGCGCAACCGAACTGGTGTGCGATGCGTTCGCTGCGGCGCGGGAGAAGATGGGTGTGCGCGTGGAGGTTGTGCCGGGGAATCATGATCGCGGGTTAGCGCGAGTTTCCGATCGATGCAGCGTGCGGGTGCTCGGGGACGTGGTTGAAGAAGGCCCGTTTGTGTTCACGCATGACGCGCTGACACTCGAAGGCGACGCCCGCGGGGGGCGCGGGCGGGTGGTGTGGGCCGGGCATGAGCACCCTGCGGTGGTGCTGAGGCGTAAGAGCGAGCGGATCAAGCTGCCGGCGTTTGTGGTGGGCCAGGGCGAAGTGATCGTGCCGGCGTTTTGTTCGTTTACCGGGGGTGGGGTGGGGAGGTGTGCAGGGAGGGTGTTTGCGGTGGGTGAGGAGGTTTGGGAAGTTGCAGGGTAACCGAAGCGACTACCCTCCACGCGGTCAAGCCCCTGATCGCCTCCCGCGTCGGGCGCATCTGCGCGCCCCTGTTCAGGACTGACCATGTTTCACAAGCTCAACGACACGTTTTCCGGGCTGTTTCGCAAGTTTTCGGGCAAGGACGCCATTACCGAGAGCAACGTTCGCGACTCGATGGCCGAGGTGCGCAGCGCGTTGCTCGACGCGGACGTGCATCTGGATGTCGTGAACGTGTTCTGCGAGCAGGTGCTCGCAGATGCATTGGGCCAGAAGGTGCACGCGAACCTCGAGCCCGGGCAGCAGATGATCGGGATCGTGCACAAGCGGCTGGTGGAGCTGCTGGGCGGCACGGTTGAGTTCACGAAGGAAGACGAGCAGACGGGGCTGCCAATCCCGCTGCCCAAGCAGGTGTCGCCGGATGCCTTGATCTCTCGCGCGAGCACGGCCCCCACTGTCGTCATGATGTGTGGCCTTCAGGGCAGCGGCAAGACCACGACCTGCGGCAAGCTCGCGGCGTATCTCAAAAAGCGTGGACGCAGCGTGATGCTCGCGGCGTGCGACTTGCAGCGGCCCGCGGCGGTCGAGCAGCTTCGCACGCTGGCGACGCAGGTGGAATCGGAGGTCACGGGGCCGTCGCAGGTGGTGTTCTATGGCGAGCCGGACAAGACGGCGGAGTATGGCAAGGCAGTGGGCGTGGCGGTACAGGTGGCCCAGCGCGCGGTCGCGGCGGCGAAGCAGCAAGGCATCGACACGGTCATCCTCGATACTGCAGGCCGTCTGCACATCAACGACGAGTTGATGGGCGAACTGTCGCAGGTCAAAGCGACGTGCAAGCCGCATCATGTGTTCCTGGTTGTTGATGCGATGACCGGACAGGACGCGGTGGTGTCGAGCAAGGCGTTTCACACCAAGCTCACCGTCGATGGCGTGATTTTGAGCAAGTTTGACAGCGACACGCGGGGTGGGGCGGCGATCTCCGTCAAGCACGTCACGGGCGCACCGATCAAGTTCATCGGTACGGGCGAGAAGATCGACGCGATTGAGGAGTTTCACGCCGATCGCGTGGCAGGACGCATTCTGGGCATGGGCGACGTCGTCAGCCTCGTCGAAAAGGCTCAGCAGGAGATCGATGAGCAGGAGGCCAAGACCCTGCAGGAACGCATGGCCAAGGGCGAGATGACGATGGACGACTTCCTCAAGCAGCTCAAGACGCTGCGGAAGATGGGGCCGCTCAAGAACCTGCTGGGGTTGCTGCCTGGCGTGGGCAGCATGATGAAGGACGTGAACATCGAGGACAAGCAGCTTGATCGCGTGGAAGCGACGATCTCTTCGATGAATAAGGAGGAGCGCAAGAAGCCAACGCTCATCAACTTCTCGCGGCAGCGGCGCATCGCGAAGGGCGCGGGGACCAACGAAGAAGAGGTTCGCCGGCTCGCGAAGCAGTTTGAGATCGTCACGAAGATGACGCAGGGCATGGCAGGGCTGTCGGCGGGCGATCGCGCCCGGATGGCGAATCAGATGCGCAGCGAAGACCCGATGGAAGCGGCGATGGCGATGCGGAGCATGGGCGGGTTTGGCCGCAAGAGCGGACATACGCCGAGCATCAAGAGCAAGTTCAAGAAGCGGAAGTAGGAATCGGGCCTGGGCATTGTGGAATGGGCACTGGGCATTGGGGCTTGCGGTCGTACGCTTCTCCATGCTCTTCATGCTCATCGGATTGCGCGGGTGTGGGAAGACGACGATTGCGCCGCTCATGGCGGCGAAAGTCGGCTGCGGATGGAGCGATCTGGACGCGCTGGTAGCGGCGCAGCTTGGCTGCGCTCGCGTGCGGGAGGCGTGGGAGAAGCATGGCGTCCACGCGTTTCGCGAAGCCGAGACGCGGTGTCTGGCCGAAGTGCTGCATCAGCACGCCGCGGGCGACGCGAAGGCCGCGCCAGCCCGAGTCTCGCATGTGCTCGCGCTGGGCGGCGGGACCCCCACCGCCCCGGGAGCCGCCGCGATGATGCAGGAAGCACGCACGAACCATCGCGCGATCGCGTTGTACTTGCGGGCCCGGCCCGAGACATTGCAAGCCCGGCTGCGGGCGGCGTCGGGCGATGCGATCGTGGATCGGCCCTCGCTCACGGGCGAAGACCCGGTCGCGGAGGTGCCTCGCGTGTTCATGCAGCGAGATCCGCTGTACATGACGCTCGCGGATGTGATTGTGCAGGTGGATGACCTGCCGGTTCAGGAGACGATGCTCGAGATTCAGAGCGAACTCGTGCGACAGGGGCGGTTGACGAATCTGGCATGATCGAGTTCGGCGGGGCGGCGGTGAAGTGACAGCGTCGGGGCGGGGGCAGGTTTCAAGGAGCGTCGCATGAGCGCAGACACGACACCTCCTCGCGGCGACTGGTTCGGGCGAGTCTTCGTCGGGCTGCTGATTGCCGCGTGCCTCGTGCTAAGTGTGCAGGTGGTGCGACTGTCGCGACAGATCGAGCAACTCAACCAGAAACTGCGCGAAGCGATCAATCGGCCTGCGGCGGGCGCGATTGCGATTGGGGAATCGGTGCCAAGCCTCGTGGGGCTTGATGCCAGCGGCGCGGAGGTGCTGGTCGGCGGCGTGAATGTGCTCGCGCTGCGCGAGGGGCGGGTTGCGACGGTGTTGATCGCCGTGAGCGGGGCATGCCCCACGTGCCATGAGCTGATGCCGATATATGGATCGCTTGCGTCGCGTCAGGCGGGGACGGGCGTGGTGGTGACGGCGGTGCAGGTGGACGCGAAGAGTGGAAGCGATCTCAAGGCGAGCGCGGCCGGGCTTGCGCTGGTGTGGGTCGCGAATGGCGAGCAAACGTGGTTGCGCCGAATCGATGTGGTGCCCAGCATCGTCGTCTTGGACGCGAAGGGCGTGGTGCGGGCGATGTTCAAGGGCGAGATGGACGCTGGGCAGCGAAGCGAGCTCAATGCGATGCTCGATGCGATGGTCCGCGGCACAGATTAAACGCTGCGGCCCTGGGCCACGAGCCGCAGCGCACGAAGACGGCCCTCGCGAGCACCCATGACCGATCAGAGTCGGGCGGCTCGCAAGGGCCGGGAAGGGGAGAGACCGCGTTGCAAGAAGCCATGGCGGCTGGTTTCAAGTCGACAGTTTGTCTCAGGGCGACCTCACTCCGTGGGATTGCCGATGCGCACGCAGCCGGTCTGGCACGCGCGGGCGGCGTAGCAGGAGTTGCCGTAGACGTTGCCATCGGGACACAGGACCGGGTCCCACACGTCAAGGCAGTAGAAGTTGCCGCAGAACCGGCGGGCTTCGGCGGAGGAACCGACGGAGATGGCGGAAGCGGCGGCGACAAGGACCAGCAGGGAACCAACACGAGCGATGAGCTTCTTCTTCACGTGACACCTCGCGAGCGAGCCCGGATCAATCTGTCCGGGCGCGGACTGAGAAACGCGCGGCCTGCACGATGCGGGCCATGAGCGCGTGAAGATACCAGAAGTCGGCGCAACGTGCAAGGGGCGGGCGTGCGAAGACGTGGCGAAATCGATGCATGCGTTTGCAAGCATGCGAGAGTGCGCGGGTGGCGGGGAGCGTGAAGATGTTGCCCTGATGAGGTTGCTTACGAGATGCGATCAGGAAGGGCGCGTGATGCCGCTCATCATCGGGCGATCGATTGGTTTTCCTGGCACCAGCTCGAACATGACAACAGCGCGGCAGATCTACTTCGCCTGGATGTCAATCGCACCGCTACAGCGAACGTGGTACTTGCCGTTCCACGTTTCAGGATCGCTCGTTTCAAACGGCGATCCACAACGCGGGCACATCAGTAGCCATTTGGGTTGTCAAGTGCGGGTCGACGCCCAGCTCCTTGGCGCGAGATCTCGCTTCCGCGAACCTGCGATTGACTACTTCCCGATAGCCAAGCTCACCAACCGGTGCCTACTTCGCAACGGCGTGCATCCTGAGCAGAGTTTCAAGAAACGAAAAGACCGACGGCCATAGATGAATGAACCTTGAAGCCTCGTGGTTGTGCCACCCAACGGAAGCGTCAGCAAGCCGGGCGGTGGCGTTTCGGGGCACAAAAAGAGCAAGATGATCGCCCTCATCATTTCCGCCCACCAGAACCCAATCTTGATGAGGTTCAGGAAGACCACTTGACGGGGCCACCCGGTCTTCTTCAAGCTGATAGAGCGTTTCAATACAGTTGGAGTCGTAGAACACCACCATAAGCGAACTTTCAGTCACCGAGTCCTCGGAGTGATCCGTCGCGTGCTCCGCAAGGATGGAACTTACGCTCACACCCGGACGAGAGTAGTCGTTCTTCAACAACACTCCGCCGCATCCATACTTCTTCATGAATGTCAACCACGCACTTGGAAGCTGTCGACCGAGGCGTTTCTCGGCCTTCAACCATGCGGTATTCGTTTCGATGTCGCCAACGCCAAAGTTAGTCTTTTGCTGCCCCAGCCGCACCAACTGGTCACAAAGCTCATCAAGGCTCATGGTTCCTTCCCTTGTCAACCAATCCGATCCACCCCACCCATGTACGGCACCAACACCGCGGGCACACGCACGCTCCCGTCCGCCTGCTGGTGGATCTCCAGCAGTGGAATCAAGAATCGCGGCGATGCCAGCACCGTGTTGTTGAGGCTGTGGCAGAAGACCGTCTCGCCCTTGCCCGCCTCGCCGCCCGCGCGATATCGCATGTTGAGCCGCCGGCATTGGAAGTCGTACAGACGGCTGGCTGAGTGCGTCTCGCCGAAACCATTACGGCCCGGCATCCAGCTTTCGATGTCGATCATGTCGGCGTTCTTGACGCCAAGGTCGCCCGTGCAGCATTGCAGCAGGCGATACGGAATCTCCATGCTCTGCAAGAGTTCTTCGACAAAGCCGATCATCTTCTTGTGCCAAGCCCGGCTTTCGGCCTCATCGGCCTTGCAGATCACAACCTGCTCGACCTTGTCGAACTGGTGAATGCGGTACAGGCCCGCGGTGTCCTTGCCCGCCGCGCCGGCTTCGCGGCGATAGCACGGCGAAACGGTGACGTACTTGAGCGGCAACTGGGCCTCGTCGAGGATCTCATCCATGTGGATGCCCATGAGGCCGACTTCGCCCGTGCCAGTCAGGAACTGGTCGTAGCCGCCGCCTCGCTTGGACTCTTCGATGTGATACGCCTGCTCGCGCCCCGCGGGGAAGAAGCCGGTGCCGATCATGGTTTCTTCGCGGACGAGCGTGGGCACGCTCATCGGTGCGAAGCCGTGCTTCTGGATCATGAAGTCAATCGCGTACCGCTGCACGGCCATGTGCAGGCGCATGCCCATGCCGGTCAGCACGTAGCTGCGGCTCCCGGCGAGCTTGACGCCTCGTTCAAAGTCGCAGAGCTTGAGGTCGCGCACCAGATCGATGTGGCTCTTGGGCTCAAAGCCCTTGTTGTCCTTGAAGGACTTGGCTGTGTCAAAGCCGTTGGGCAGTAGCCCGCTCTTGGGCGGGTGCCAGCGCTTGATTTCGACATTCTGATCACTCGACGAGCCAACCGGCACGTCGCCATCGGGCGGCAGAGGCACCTGCAGCAGTATCTCGCGGATCTTGGGTTCGAGTTCCTGTTCCTTGGCCTCGAAACCCTGGATCGCGGCCTTCATCTTCGCGGGTGCGTTCTTGAGTTCGTCGATCTGCTTTTCGAGAGCCACGCGGGCGTCGCCCGAGATGCCCTTGAGCTGCCCCTGGAGCTTCCCGATCTGCGGGCCGGCTTCCTTGGAGAGGCGATTCTGCTCGGCGCGGAGCTTCTCACGCTCCGTCGTCACGGCACGCTTCTCAGCGTCCAGAGCGAGCAGTTTTTCGATGTCCACGCTGACGCCCTTGGCCTTGGCGCCGAGGGCAAACTTGGTGGGATTCTCGCGGAGTGCTTTGAGGTCGATCATGGCGGGCGAGAGTAGGTTCGCGGGTAGGTTGGCGGTCCCCGCCGACCCGTCCCGCCGACGATTCTCGTCGGCGAAGTTGCTCGGGTTTCGGACCTCAGAAAATGACCCATGGCGAGAATCACCAAGGAGGACCCAGAAGTTGGCGGGGACCGCCAACCTACCCTCGAAAATGCCCCCTTCATCGCTGCGATCGCTGCTGACGGACCTCATCGATTACGCCGGCCTCTTCCCGCCCGCGAAGCTCTCGATGCAGGATGCGGTGGAAACCTACAACCGCTGCCGAATCGGCGAACAGGAATGGATGCTCGGGCGATTCATCTGCCCCCTCGCCCGCATCGCCGAGTTCGAAGCCGCGGCGTCGGCGTACATGCCGGGCACGTTCGCCACCAGCGGCTATCGCGAAATGGCGGACGCGGGGGAACCCTGGCGGCTGTCGGTGCTCGTCGAGCCGCGACCGGGGAACGACATCCAGGAATCCCTCGACCAAATCCACGCCTTCAACACCCGCCACAGCGACGAGCGCAATGGCTGGTGCGAGATCGACATGCTCGAGATCAAGGTGACCAGCCCCAACCACATCGATCCGATTCTCGATCAGATCGAAGAGGGCCTCTTCCCGTTCTTTGAGTTCCCCGTCACGACCTACTGCCGAGGTTTTGTCGCCGCGTTGTCCGGAAGCCCCGCCGGGGCCAAGATCAGAACCGGCGGCATCGTCGGCGGCGCGTTTCCGCAAGCGAGCGAGGTCAGCGCGTTCTTGCACGCGTGTGCGCTGGGCGACGTCGCATTCAAGGCCACGGCGGGCCTGCACCACCCCGTGCGCGGGAGCCATCGCCTGACGTACGAAAAGGAAAGCCCCAGTTGCACCATGCACGGCTTCCTCAACCTCTTCATCGCCGCCGCGCTGGTGCGAGAGCAACGGATCGACGACCGCACCACGCAGGCCGTGCTGCTCGAAGAAGACCCCGCAGCGTTTAAGGTGAGCGAACAGGTGCTGGGATGGAAGGGCTTCCTCGTCGAAACGGCGAAGGTGGCGCAGGCTCGCGAGGCGTTTGCACTGTCGTTTGGGAGTTGCTCGTTTGAGGAGCCGGTGGAGGATCTCAAGAAGCTCGGGTGGTTGTAGGTGCAAACAAAATGCCCCGCGTCTCAGACGTGGGGCACCTCAACGTCCCGCTCCGGAGGGGCGGGCGACCACCGCTTAACTATTCCACTTCCGCGGCGCAGCCCCGATGTACTTGCTCAACGGCCGGATGATCCGGTTGTTCGCATGCTGCTCGATGACGTGCGCCGCCCACCCGCTTACGCGGCTTGCGACGAAAATCGGCGTGTACTGCGGCACGGGGATGCCCATCGTGAAGTACGTCATGCCGCAGGGGAAGTCCACGTTGGGGTGGATGTTCTTCTTCTCGAGCATGATTTTCTGCACCTGCTCGCCCAGTTCGAACCACTTGAGGGCCTGATGCCCACCCGGGTTCTTCGTGTCGGTCGCCGCGATCGTGCGGCCAAGCTTGTGCAGGATCGGGGCGCGGTGGTCGCCGTTCTTGTACACGCGATGCCCAAAGCCCATCAGCTTGCGCTTGGTGTCGAAGGCTTTCTGCATCCAGTCGTCGACGGCCTTCGTGCCGATGCCGGCCTCGCCCACATCCTTCATGATTTCCTTGAGCATCTCCATCGCCATCTCGTTGGCCCCGCCGTGCAGCGGGCCTTTGAGAGCAGCGATCCCGCCGCAGACTGCGCCGTGCATGTCGCTGAGCGTGCCCGCGATCACGCGGCTGGTGAACGTGCTGGCGTTGAAGTCATGCTCGGCGTACAGAATCAGCGACACATCCACGACGCGGGCGTACTCCTTCGCGGGCTTGCTGCCCGTCATCAGATAGAGCAAGTTCGCGGCGTGATCAAGCGACGGATCGCCGCCCCGCTCGCGCTCGATGATGGCCTTGCCATCAATCACGTTCTGCATGTGCCCGATCATGGTCGGCACCTTCGCAAGCAGCCGCTTGGCCTTCCGCAGATTCGCGGCTTTGTCCACCGACTGGCTGTCGGGATCAAGATGGCCCAGAATGCTCACGCACGAACGGAGAATGTCCATCGGCACCGCCCGGCCACTGAGCAAGTACCCCCCCATGCTCTCGATGAAGTTCACCACCGGCGCAGGCAGCGGACGCTCCGCAACCAGCTCGCTCTTGAACCGGGCCAATTCGCTCGCACTGGGCTTGTGCCCCTCCAGCAGCACAAACGCGACATCCTCAAACGTCGCGTTCATCGCGAGGTCATGAATCTCATACCCGCGATACCACAACCCGCCCTGCTCAATCGAGCAAATGTCGGTCTCCCCGGCGATGATGCCTTCGAGGCCCTTGGAGAAGATGGCTTCGGCTTGTTCTTTGGAAACGGCGGGAGCAGCGGGCATGGTGGACCTTTCTGAAAAATGGCGCATTCGCACGATGCGAACGAGCGGGAACTCAATTATTGCCCGCCATGCTGATGCTGAGCGGAGCGAATCGTCGACATGGACTGCAGCCCCACTACCCTCGTTCCGCATGAAGGCAGCATCCAAGCAGGTCTCCGCAGACGTCGCGTCGCTTTTGGGGCGTTTCAAGCGTCGTCGCGCCACCATCGGCGTCGTCGGCCTCGGCTACGTCGGCCTCCCCCTGACTCGGGCCTTCATCGACGCGGGCTATCGCGTCGTCGGGTTTGACACCGATCCCACCAAGATCGAGAAGCTGCGGGGCGGACGCTCCTATCTCAAGCACCTCGGCCGAGGCCTCGCACGCGAGCTCATGAACAGCGGGCGGTTCTCCCCCACTGCTTCGCCCGAAGACCTCGGCGCGTGCGACGCAATCTGTATCTGCGTGCCCACGCCGCTGGGCAAGCATCAGGAGCCGGACCTGTCGTACGTCGAGAACTCCACGCGGATGATCGCGGAGGTGCTGCGGGGGGCGAAGAAGGGGAGCGGGGAACAGGGAGCGGGGAACAGCAAGAAGCGCGGCGTGGATTCAGAACTCACGCCAACACTGGTGTCACTCGAATCCACCACCTACCCCGGC
>JALHOJ010000037.1 GCA_022843045.1 Phycisphaerales bacterium | reverse complement strand
CGCGACCGTGAGGGAGCGTCGCAGTCGCTGTGTACCCGCACACGTCCACACTGTCGCTCTGTCGCTCCGTCGCTCTCCTCTTTCGCACCTTCGCACTTTCGCACTTCGCCCCTCCCCCTCCCCTCCCCCTCCCCCCTATCTTGACGGTGCGTAAGCGTTTGCAAAAGTTCGACTTGCGCCCAGCTTCGCCCGCCCTTTGCCGCTCGCCATGACCGCTGAAGCCACGGGCTTCGCACAATCTTGCGCATTCTTCAGGTTGAAATCGTCCCAAAACCGCTTGCACAAACGTCCAACTCCCCGTATGATGGGGCTGAAGTTCCGGAAACACCGCGACGAGAGACCGCGGTGGGATACTGAAGTAGGAATAGGAGAGAGACATGCGTACAAGCGTTTTTGCTGTAGCGTTGGCTGCTGGCCTTGCGGGTTCCGCAATGGCGCAGACCTATACGCTGGAAGACTTCAATTCGTCCACCACGTTCAACGTTGGCGGCGGCAGTCAGGTCAACTGGCTCGTCGACGGCACCAACCAGTTGTTTAACCAGCGCTTCTTCTACCGCGCAGGCACGATGGGTGACGAAGTGCCGGTCGATTCGCTGCCCCTCACGGGCCAGCAGGTGACCGACACCAACGGCTTCGACGATGCCCGCAACGACGCCCTGTCGCTGCGGTACACCGACGCCGGCAACGGCCTCGAGTTCCGCACCACGTTCACCCTCCGCGGCGGCACGCCCGGCTCGGGCACGGCGGACCTCGCGGAAACCATCCGCATCTCCAACACCGGCAGCTCGGCCGTCAGCCTGTCTTTCTTCCAGTACGTCGACTTCGACCTGGGCGGAACGGCCGGCGGTGACTTCGGCCAGATCAACCTTGGCCCGACCGTGTCCGCCAGCCAGAACGATGGCGCGGGCTCGTTCATCAACGAAACCGTCGTCACCCCCAGCCCTGATGGCTGGCAGATCGGGGCTTGGCCCTCCATCGTCGGGCTTTTCGGCAACGGCGTGGTCAACAACCTCAGCAACTTCGCTGGCCCCATCGGCCCGACCGACGTGACCTGGGGCTTCCAGTGGAACATCACCCTGGCCCCCAACACCAGCTACATCATCTCGAAGGACAAGCTGATCTTCATCCCCACCCCCGGCGCGGCCGCGCTGCTGGGCCTGGGCGGGCTGATCGCGACGCGTCGTCGTCGCTAAGTCGGCTGAGTCTTCAATCTGCATGTCGCAAGGCCGCTCCGAAAGGTGCGGCCTTGTTTGATTTGTTCATCGATGGAATGCGGCGTGCATCCATGCCAGTTTGCATGGGCGGCCGCTGCGCAGCAAGCCGTGGCACGTCGAGGCGTTCCTCGTTTTCGTTTCAAGCAACTTGGACGACGCGGCAGCGTTCGCACAGCGGCGTTCGTGCGAAGACAGGCAGCAGCTTGCCGTGCATCGCGTCGAAGGATGGGCCGTAGCAATACAGCGCCGTCTCGCGCGGGCCCGTCCACCAGCCCCAGATGCTTGCCACAGGCGTCGATTGCAGGGTCGCGAGCGCAGCGTCGATGTCGGCGATCGTCTGATTGATGTCGGCGGACTTGTAGACTTCGTCGGGCAAGTCGGTGCCGTTGAGGTAAATCGCGAGGCCTTCGAACTCGCCGAAGGGAAGCTTGATTTGGCGGCCGTCGTGCTCAAGCTCGAGTCGCGAGCCTTTGGGCGCGCCTTCGGCGGTGAGGACGGCACGGATGAATTCTGGTGCCGCGTCGAGATCGAACAGATCGAGGTCAATGCCACAGGAGAGCAGCTCGCCGGACTTGTCCTGGAGTGTGCCGCTGCCGGTGACTTCCGCTAGCGGGCCGTCGCTGGAGTGCTCGCGGGCGAGGGCCTCGATCAACGGCTGCTCAAAGCGGCGCTCGCGATCATCGGGCATGATGCGGGCGTTCAGGAGGGCGTAGGCAAAGACGCCTTCGCCCTTCGGCTTTTTGGAGAACAGGTTGCCGAGCATGGGGCCTCCAGCCGCCGGGCTGTGATGCGGTACGGGGAAGGAACGGCAGTGGATGCGGAGAGGTGCTGGGAATGCGAGGGAAGCGTGCAAAGGGTCGCGTGGTGTGCCCGTGTTTGGGTAGCGAATTGAGGGGGACTTGAGGCGCAGCGGGGAGGTTCCGCCATGAGGGGGCTCGAAGCCCCTGCGACTGTCGGGCGGAACGCCCGAGCCATCAGGATGGGCGGGCGGGGGACTACGCTTGGGGGAGACGCGAGCCGAATGGTCGCGTTGAGGAGCTTTGCATGCCCATCCGCACTGTGTACGCCGCGAATATTGATCACCTTCAGATTCTCGACGAGAACGCGGTTCTTGATGAGAAGCTGGCCAAGTGGCCCGATGGGTCGCCCGTGCTGAAGGACTCGGACGTGCTGGAACTCTACCAGTACATGATGAAGTGCCGGATGCTCGACGAGGTCGCGTTCAAGCTCCAGCGGTCGGGCCGCATGGGCACGTATCCGCAGAACAAGGGCCAGGAAGCCGCGGCGATCGGCAGCGCGTTCGCGCTCGAGCGCGGGACCGACTGGCTGGTGCCTTGCTATCGCGAGAACGCGGCGTTGTGGATGCACGGCCTGCCGATGCACTACGTGCTGCTGCACTGGATGGGCGACGAGCGCGGGAACCAGATTCCCAAGGGCGTGAAGCAGACGCCGCTTTGCATTCCCATCGGGACCCAGCCGCTGCACGCGGTGGGCATCTCGTGGGCGATGAAGATGCGCAAGGAGAAGGCGGTTGCTTGCACGTACTTTGGCGACGGGGCAACCAGCGAAGGCGACGTGCACGAAGCGATGAACTTCGCGGCGACCTTCGCGACGCCCACGATCTTCCTGTGTCAGAACAACCACTGGGCGATTTCGGTGCCTCGCGAGACGCAGACGGCGAGCGAAACGATCGCGCAGAAGGCCATCGCGTATGGCATGCCGACGATGCAGGTGGATGGGAACGATCTGTTCGCGGTGTATCGGGCCGTAAAGGAAGCACGCAATCGCGCCGTCGCGGGCGGCGGGCCCAGCTTCATCGAAGCCGTGACCTATCGCCTTGCGGACCATACCACCGCGGACGATGCCCGGCGTTATCGCGATGAAAAGGAAGTCGAAGCCTGGCGCGGCAAGGATCCCATCATCCGTCTGCGCAAGTACCTCACGACCCGCAACCTCTGGAGCGACGCCCAGCAGGCGACGCTCGAGCAGCAGGGCAGCGCGATGGTGAGCGAAGTGGTGAAGGCTGCGGAGGGGATCACCGCGCCGACTAACGACGACATCTTTGACTACGTGTTCGAGAAGCTGACGCCCGAACTTGAGCTGCAGAAGCGCACGATGCGGACCCACAGTCTCGGGCAGGGCATCGGGGCGGAGCAGTTGCAACGATGAGGGGGAGCGAGCAAGCGCCTTGTTCTGAGGGGTGCCACTCAGTCGTCATCATCCAAGAGCAGCGTGGAGTCGCAGCTGAAGTAATCAGCAGCAAGTTCTGGTTTCGTTCCCGATGCGTCTGCGTTCCCTCCAACCCCCGCCCGCTACCGGCAAGATCAACGTCACACCGCTCATCGACGTCGTGATGGTGCTGATCGTGTTTTATCTCATGGTGGGCAAGCTTGCGAGCGATCAGTCGCGGGTGCAGTTGCCTGCCGCGGCGGGCACGCAGACGCAAGCCGACAAGGGGTTGATTTTGAACCTGGCGCTGGATGAACAGTCCGGAGCGGCGCGACTGACGATGGAGGGGGCGGAGTTGCCGCCGGAAGAACTCGCGACGACGCTGCGGGCGCGGATGCCGGAACTTGAGCGCGGGGTGCAGCAGACGCCGGTGAGTTTGCGGGCAGACAAGCGGTTGGCGTACGCGAGCGTCGCGCCGGTGGTAGCGGCGTGTCGCGAGGCGGGGTTGGTGTCGCTGCGATTGGTAACCGTCAGCAATAGCGGTGGGGGTGTGCCATGAGCCACGTGCCGAGTTTTCGCAAGCGCAACGCGGCGGCGTTGTATGAGGCGCATCATGGGCCCAACATGACGCCCATGGTGGACGTGGTGATGGTGATTCTGATCTTCTTCATGGCAAGCGCGGCGATTCTGGGGCCGGAGTGGTTTGTATCGACGCGATTGCCCAAGGCGGGGGCGGTGCGCGAGGGTGACGCGTCGCAGCAGCCGCTGAAACTGCACCTGCGGGTGCTTGGCGAGGGCGAAGCCGGGCGGGTGTCGATCAACGGGGAGACGGCGGTGGTGATCGAGGAACTGAGCCCTGCTTTGCAAGGATGGATCGGGAATCGGCCGTTGGGCGAGGTGCTGGTGCTGATCGATCCGGTCGAGGCGGCGGGCTACGAGGATGTGGTGAAGGTGCACGCGGTGTGTGCGCAGGTGGGGCTGACGAAGGTGGGGTTGGGGACGCCCAGCCAACTCACGACCAGTCCGTGAGGAAGAGGGCACGCAGGCGCGAAGTAGGCTGCGAGTGAGCCTCAGACGCGACGGCTCATCGCGCGTTGCATTTCGCGCTTGGCGTCCTTCAGCTTCATCGATTCGCGTTTGTCGTGGGCTTTCTTGCCCGTGCCGATGCCGATGAGGACTTTGGCCCAGGGGCCTTTGAAGTACATCTTGAGGGGGACGATGGTCATGCCCTTGGTCATCCTGCGGGCAAAGCGAGTGATCTCGCCCTTGTGCGCGAGCAGCGTGCGGGAGCGCACGGGCTTGTGGCCCAGGGCCCCGGCGGGGCGATACTCGCCGATGTTCACCTGATGGAGCGTGAGCGTGGGCGGCAGTTCCGTGACCCGGCAGAAGCCCTCGGTCAGCGACACCTTGCCCTCGCGGACGACCTTGATCTCCGAGCCCGTCAGGACGATGCCGCACTCAAGGGTTTCGCCAATGGCGTAGTCGTGGCGAGCCTTGCGGTTCTCGATGACGGGGAGAGGGTTGGACTCCTTCTTGGGCACGGGGGAGCGTAGCAGAAGAGGAGTGTGAAAGTGCGAGAGTGCGAAAGTGGCACGGACCTGTCGTCAGGTCCGTGGATGGAGCGACAGAGCGATAGTGTCCCCGCGCGATCACTTTCGCACTTTCGCACCGCCGCACTTTCGCACTTGGCTTGGCTTACCCGATTCTCGGGCGCGGCTCGCCCCGGCCTTCGGGCTTGATCTCGATGCGGCCTGCGATGTGTTCGTGCAGGTCGTGCAGCGGCTCGATGCCGACGATGGCGACGCCCAGCTTGTCGGCCAGGCGGATCATTTCGTCCTTCTCGAGCATGATCACTTCGCCCGCCGTGAGCGCGAGGCAGCCGGCGCCGGCGGCGTGCAGCATGCGGATGGTGTTGACGCCCACGGTGGGGACGTCAGCCCTGCGGTCGTGGCCCATGCGGGCGGCCTTGATGAGTGTCCAGCCCTTGGCCCGGCAGAGGCGCCCGGCACGCTCGATCATGCGGTCGGTGCCTTCGACGGCTTCGACGGCGATGATGTCACGTTCGCGCACGGCGATGGACTGGCCGATGTCCAGGCGCAGCAGCGTGGCCATCTTGGGCCAGGCCCATTGGACGTCGCCTGATTGCTCGGTGCTGGGCTTGGTGGCAGTCATCACGCCCAGGGTGCTCATTTCGTCCGGGATGGGCGCGGTCGAATCGAGCAACTGCACGCCCCAGCGCTCAAGCTCGGAAGCAAGGGCGGTAAGCAGCGCGTGAGAGCGGCGGTCGCGGCGAAGGATGCGATACCAGAGCGAGATGGCGCGCCAGTCGGGCGTGTGCTTGAGGATCCGCAGCGGATCGTGCATCAAGCGGGCCTTGTCGACCTTGCCGACCATGATGGCGTGGTGCACGCCCTGGCGGGAGAGCAACTTGCCCCAACTGCCAATGCGGAGGACGCCCACATCGCGGAAGCTCGAGCAGAGATTGGGCAAGTCCGCGTCGTACTGGCCGGCGAGGCCCAGGCCGTGCACGACATAGCCCGCGGCCCGAAGGTTTTTGGCGATGAGCTTGGGCAGGCCGCCGCCGCCCGCGATCAGGCCGATGGGTTCGGTGGCGGGGGGGAGGTCCGTCAGGATCGTGACGGGATTGACGAAGACGGTGGGGTCGGCGGCTTCGAGCGAGCGGAGGTCGGCACGCGGCGCACCCGACGCGCGCGAGGGCACGTTGGACGGGGTCACGGGCTGGCTACGGAAGACGCTCATACTTCGACGCAAGACGCCCAAACGTACGGGCGGGGCCACGAGTGCCGGCGGGGTGAGTTCCTTCGCCGGCGAGAACGGACTGTCCAACAAGACGCGCGAGCAATTCCAATCTGTCGGCGGTTCACTGCCGCCCGCATGGCAATTGGATGCAAGTCCTGCGGCCACTTGGTTGTCCGGGAGAGCCGGGCAAACTAGTGGGTACAAGCATATCCGGACTTCGGGCGGGCATCCAATGGGGATGCGGCCTCGTGCGGTAAAAGTTTGGTTCTCGGGCGAATATGGAGTCGCATTGTGATGAATGTGTCGCTTCAAGCGGGGTGCATGGGCGGGCCGATGGCGGAAGGGTGCAGGAGCGATTGGACATCACGGAAGGGGAGCGGGCGGCTGCATCGCCAGCCCAGCGCGAGGCGGCATCGCAGGGGCGGCCATTTCTGATGGTCATGTTCGAGTGCGCGAACGCGTATCAGAAGGTGTTTCGCAGCATGGATGGCACGCACTACCTGGCGAGGTGTCCCAAGTGCGGGCTGACGAAGCGATTTGGGGTTGGGAGCGGCGGGGCGGACCAGCGGCAGTTTCGGCTGAGTTGCCGGTGAGGGCTGGGTTCGGGCGCGTTCTGCGCGACAGCCCATAACGATTTTCGCAACAAGCTGTTTGGTATTCAAGGGGCGCGCGCCCGGGGGCCGACACATGGCGACCGAGATTGCGCATTGGCGCAAGCGCGGGTGGAGGTGGCGCACGGAGTGCGCTGCATCGGGGCGGGATCGTCGCGGCAGGAGGCCATCGCTTGGAGCAGTTGCGGCAAGCTTGGGCGAACGTGCGGCAGTGGCTGGGGAAGATGCGCCCGTCGCAGATCGCCACGTTGGGCGGGCTGGGCGTGGCGATCGTGCTGTTCCTGGTCGTGATCAGCCAGCAGTTTGGCAAGCCGGCGATGGTGGAGCTGTATCCTGGGGCTTCGACTGCGGATCAGCAGCAGTGGTCCTCGCACTTGGCGACGCTGGGCATCAAGAGCGAGATGCGCAACGGCACGGTGTTTGTCCAGAACGCTTCGCTCGAGCAGGCGCGGGGTGCCGTGAGTCAGGCGGGGCTCCTGCCCAATGACAAGGCAATCTTGTTTGAGAACATTCTGCGGGCGCAGAGCTGGACCAACAGCCGGCAGCAGAACGAGCAGTTGTTCAACAACGCGCTGGAGAATGAACTCGCGCGGACGATTGAGAAGTTTGGGGGCGTCAAGGGTGCGAAGGTGTTTATTGATGCGCCGCCCGCGGCGGGGCTGGGGCAGTCGGTGCGTCGGCCCACGGCGAGCGTGTGGGCGATCACGCAGACGGGGCAGAGCCTGACGCAGGGGCAGGTGGATGCGATTGCGGGGCTGGTGGCGGGCAGCAAGGCGGGATTGACGTACGAGCAGATTCGCGTGGTGGATGGCGCGAGCGGGCGGCAGCGGAAGGCCACGAGCGAGGAACAGTCGCTCTCGACGACCTATCTGGAGCATGCGACCCGTGTCGAAGCGACGACGCGAGAAAAGATCGCGGAGCTGCTTTCGTTCATCCCTGGCGTGGTGGTCGCGGTGACGGCGCAGGTGGACGTCACGCGGGTGCTGACGCAGACGGATTCGCATCTGCCGGTGGGCCAGGGCACGCAGAGCCTGCCCAGCATGGAAGAAACCACGGAAACGACGCAGGCGTCGGGCGGCACGCGGGCGGCGGAGCCGGGCGTTCGCGCGAACCAGACGGCGGATATCGGGTTTGCCGGGGGCAGCGGTAATGGGAGCAACACGAGCAGCAACCAATCGTCGACGCAGTATGAGAATCATGTGGGCATCAAGCGGGAGACGACGACCGATCCGCGCGGGTTTCCGACGATGGTCGCTGTGTCGATCAATGTGCCGCGCGGGTTTGTGATGCGGATGTTGAAGGCGGAGAAGGGGGACGCGGCTGCGCCCGCGGGTGGCGCGACGGGGAGCGAGCCGACGGAGGAGGAGATCGCGAAGGCCTTCGAAGAGCGCGTGAAGCCCACGATTATGGCATCGGTGACGCCTCAGGTGCGGGCGTTGACGGCGCAGTCGAATCGTTCGATGAAGGATGATGAGATCAAGACGCTCGTGGCGCAGAGCGTGGGCGTGTCGCTGATTCCGATGGACTTGCCCGAGGTCGCGGCGGAAGCGGGCGGGTTCCTGAGCGGGATTGCGATGTTTGGAGGAGGTGGCGGATCGGGCGGGGGTGGCGGGGGCGGGCTGTTGCTTGGAGGTGGCATCGTGGACACCGCGCTGCTTGCGTTGTTGTCGCTGGGCGCCATCGGCATGATGCTGATGCTGGTCAAGAAGGGCGGCAAGGCCGCGAAGATGCCGACAGCGGAAGAACTGGTCGGTTTGCCGCCGCCGATTGAGGGCACGTCGGAGATCGTGGGCGAGGCGGACGAGGGCGAGACGGCGATGGCGGGGATCGAAGTGGGCGAGGGGCAGATGCAGTCGCAGAAGATGCTGGAGCAAGTGTCGGAGATGGTGACGAAGGAGCCGGAGGCGGTGGCGAGGATGCTGAACCGGTGGGTGGTTGTGGAAGAGTGAGGAAGAGACGAAGAGACGGAGTGAAGTGTGCCTCGGAAGCCGAATGAAAAGTTGTCGGAGAACGCCACGGATCTAGATGGGATCACGAAGGCGGCGATCCTGTTGCTGGCGATCGGGCCCGACAAGGCCTCGGCGGTGCTCAAGCACATGGGGACGGAGGCGGTTGAGGAAGTCACGCGCGAGCTCGCGAGCCTGGGGCGAGTGTCGAGCGAGTTGCAGGCGAAGGTGGTGGAGGAGTTCTACGGGATCACGGTCGCGAACCAGTATGCCAACGAGGGCAATCTGGATTACGCGAAGAAGATCCTGATGGACTCGCTGCAGGACCCCAAGGCGGCGGAGCGGATGCTGGGGCAGATTCAGACGCAGGTGCAGAAGACGCCGTTCAGCTTCCTCCAGCGGGCGGAATCGGAAAACCTGATGGCGTTCATTCAGGATGAACATCCGCAGACGATCGCGCTGATCGTCTGTCACCTGAGCCATCACAAGGCCAGCGAGATCATCGCGGGGCTGCCCATGCAGAAGCAGGTGGAGGTGATCAAGCGGGTGGCGAACATGGAGCAGACCAACCCGGAGGTCATCAAGGAAGTCGAGCGCGGTCTGGAGAGCCGGCTGTCGAACATGCTCATGCAGAGCACGGAAAAGAGCGGCGGGGTCGATATGGTCGCGGAGATTCTGAACTTGACGGATCGGTCGACGGAGAAGTCGATCATGGAAGGGCTCGAGAGCGAAGACCCGGACCTGGTCGAGCAGATTCGCCGGCTCATGTTCGTCTTCGAGGACATCCGCAAGGTCAACGACAAGGGCATCCAGATGGTGCTCAAGGAAGTGGACAACAGCGAGCTGTCGCTGGCGCTCAAGACCGCGAGCGAGGAACTCAAGAACAAGATATTCAAGAACATGTCGGAGCGTGCGGCGCAGCTCATCAAGGAAGACATGCAGTACATGGGCCCGGTGCGGGTGAGCGATGTCGAGGGGGCTCAGCAGAGGGTCGTGGACATCGTGAGGCGGCTCGAAGAGTCGGGCGATGTGGTGATCGAAGGGCGCGGCGGGGACACTGAGGCGATGGTGTAGAAAAGTGGCCAAAGCGCCCAATGACCAAGTGAGCCGGTTGGACGTCAGAACTGTTGCTTTGGCCATTTGGAAATCTGGCCATTTGGAAATGTACCTTGGCACTGCTCCGTCAATCTGAAGCCCAACGCATCGCGGGCGATGCGATTGCGCTGGACCTGGGCGACCTTGCGAGGCAGGGCGATGCGCTGATGGCTCGGGCCCGCGCGCAGGCGGCGGCGCTCTTGGAGCAGGCGCAGCAGCAGCGGGCAGCGGTGATGCGCGGGATCGAAGAGCAGGCTCGCGGGGAGGGGTTTGAGGCTGGAAAACGTGAGGGATTCGAGGCCGGGCGGGCGAGCGGGCATGCTCAAGCCCTGGCGGAATCGAAGGCGAAGCTGGAGACGTTGCAGCAGGCGTGGGGCAAGGCGCTGGCGGAGTTTGAGGCGGCGCGAGCGGCGATGCTGGAGGATGCGCGGGAGGATGTGCTGCAACTTGCCGTGATGCTCGCGCAGCGGGTGGTCAAGCGTGCGATTCAAGTCGATCCGATGCTGGTTCAGGATCAGGTGAGCGCGACGCTCTCGATGGTGGCGCGGCCGACGTCGCTCACTGTCGCGGTGCATCCGGAGGATGAGGCGCTTGCGCGAGAAGCGCTCGCGACGCTGGCGATCTCGATGGATGCGGCGAGGCACGCGACGCTCGCGATTGACGGCGCGCTCGCGCGAGGCTCGTGCGTTGTGCGCACGGCGGGCGGGGGGATGCTCGATGCGTCGGTGGATGCGCAGCTGAGGCGGATTGCCGAGGCGCTGCTGCCTGAGCGGCTCGCTGAGAAGGTGAGCAAGCGGCTTGCTGATCAGTCGGACGGGGCGAAGAGCGAGGGATCGGCATGAGCACGCTCGCGCCTGCGCTGGCGATGGCTCGGACGCTCGCGCCGGTGGCGGTGCGGGGAGTGGTCAGCGCGGTGCGTGGACTGACGGTGCTTGTCGACGAGCTTCCCGTGCCGGTGGGCACGATCGTGCGAGTCGGAGACGGGTCGGACCTGATCAGTGAGCAGTATGGCGAAGTCGTGGGCTTCACGCGCGAGCACGCGATTGTGATGATGCTGGGGCAGACGGCGGGAATTGCGGCGGGCAACCGCGTGCTGGCGGTGCAGGCTGCGCCGGTGGCGAAGGTGGGTTTTTCGCTGGTGGGGCGGGTGCTGGATGGACTGGGGCGTGCGTTGGATGGCGGGCCTGCGCCGCGGGAGTTGGTGCCGCGGGCGATGAGTCCTGAGCCAATCTCGCCGATGCGTCGCAAGCGGATCACGCAGTCGCTGCGGACGGGGATGCGGGCGGTGGACCTGATGACGCCTTTGGGCCGCGGGCAACGCATGGGCATCTTCGCGGGGCCGGGCGTGGGGAAGAGCACGCTGATGGGATCGATTGCGCGAAGGACCAACGCGCAGGTGAATGTGATTGCGTTGATCGGGGAGCGCGGACGGGAAGTCAAGGACTTCATCGAGCATGCGCTGGGGCCTGAGGGGCTGGCGCGGAGCGTCGTGATTGTCGCGACGGGGGATGAATCTCCGCTGATGCGAGTGCGGGCGAGTCGGTTGGCGTGCTGCTGTGCTGAGTTTTTTCGCGATGCGGGCGCGGATGTTCTGCTGATGATGGACTCGATCACGCGATTTGCGCACGCGCAGCGGCAGATCGGGCTGTCGGCGGGGGAGCCGCCCGCGACGAAGGGGTATGTGCCCAGCGTGTTCGCGCAGATGGCGTTGCTGCTGGAACGGGCGGGAAGCGTCGAGGGCGCGGGGTCGATCACGGGGCTGTACACGATTTTGGTTGAAGGCGACGACATGACCGAGCCGGTGGCGGACGCGGCTCGCGGGATTCTGGACGGGCACTTGATTTTGTCACGAAAACTCGCACAGAAAGGGCACTTTCCGGCGGTGGATGTGCTGGATTCGGTCAGCCGCGTCGCGGATGATGTGGCGAGCGACGAGCACATGAAGGCGCGGCGGAGCGTGCTGCGGTTGCTTGCGACGTATCGCGAGGTGGAGGACCTGGTGCAGATCGGGGCCTATGCGCGAGGGAGCAATCCGGTCGCGGACGCGGCGATTGAACTGCAGGGGCAGATGCAGGAGTTGCTGAGGCAGGGGAAGGGGGATGACGGGGCGTTTGAGCCGGGGCTGAGTGCGATGGTGAAGTTGGCGAAGACGGGGGAGGAGTTGATCGCGCGAAGTGGGAAGAAGAAGTGAGACGGTGAGCTGGTGGGACGGTGATAAGCAGTGGCGAAGTTTGTGTTTGAACTTGAGGCGGTGCTCAAGCAGCGGCGAGCGATCGAGCGCGAGCGGATGGTGGCGTTGGCGGAGGTGGAGCGGGCGCGGATCGCGTTGGAGGATCGACTGCGGGCGATGCATGAGCGGGGCGTGGAGGAGCGGGCGGAACTGGGAGCGCAACTGGGCGGGCGATTGGCGGGAGGCGGCGTGATTGATCTGCGCGGGGTGCGGTTTCAGACCACGGCGGCGCTGAAGACGCGGGCGCATGCGCAGCAGTTGGCCTTGCAGTTGGCGGGCGTGCACAAGCGGATCGAAGTAGCCCGGCGGGACTTGCTGGAGGCGACGACGCGGCGGAAGGCGGTTGAGACGCTCAAGGAGCGGCGATGGGAGGCGTGGCGCGACGAGCAGCGGCGGATCGATGCCCGGGCGATGGATGAGATCGCGACGATGCGCGCTGGGGCAGGGGGTGCGGGGCTTGGAGACGGTGAGCCGATAGGGTGAGTAGATTGCCATGAAGAAGCTGTGGAACATTCTGGCGGTGCTGGCGATTGCGAATCTGCTCGCGTGCGTGGGATTTGTCGCGTGGCTGCGGATGAGCGATCGGTTGAGCATCGATCGGCTCCGCGATCTGCGCGAGCGGATGAGCGTCACGATCACGGCGGAGATGGCCACGGCTGCGGCTTCGGATGCGGAAAAGAAGGCAGAGGAGGAGCGGGCGAAGGCGGAGGAGAAGGCCAATCGCCCGCCGCTGAATGCGGAACAGCAGTTGGCGACGCGGGTGGAACTGTCGCAACTGGATCAGCAGCGGTTGCAGCGGCTGCGTGAGGAGATCGAGGGGTTGCGGCGGAGTTTGTCGCAGGAGCGGCGTGATCTGGATGCGCGCCAGGCGGCTCTGGACGCGGACAAGGCGGCGTTTGCCGAGCAAGTGCGGCAGTTCACGGCGTCGTCGGGGGATGAGCAGTTTACGAAGACGTTGGGCGTGCTGTCGTCGCTGAAGCCCAAGGAGGCAAAGGCGATGATCGAGGAGATGATCGCGGCGGGCGCGGGGCCGGCGGCGAGCGACGCGAATGCTGCGCCGGATGCGCAAGGAACGGGTGCGGTGGCGCAAGGGGTGCGTGCAGATCGGTTCACGAAGGCGGCGCGATACCTCAATGCGATGGATGAGCGGGCGCGGAACCGGATCATGTCGGAGTTTGCCAAGGGCGATCCGAAGATGGCAGTGGAATTGCTGGACGCTGTGCGACGCCAGGGCGAATTCGCCTCGGCGAACAGCCGCTAGGGCTTGGGACGTGGGGTTCCCGGGCGTGCGGCGGGAGCGCACGCATGGCCGAGGCGATACTGGCAAAGTCACGCAATGAAGTCGGCGGCGGCCCGCGCGGGAGCGCTGGGGCGGGGCCTTTGGGCCGCGCGGCAGGGGAGCGGGGGCCAACGGAGGAGACAACGCGCGAGGGTGGATTTGAAGAGGCACTGGCGGCGATCGTCGGGGCTGGTTCGGTGTCGGGTCTGAAGACAGCGAACGCGGCGGAGGCGGATGCGCGGGCGTTGGCGGCGCAGCGGACGGTGCAGAGCACGGGCAAGGGACTTGGGGCGAAGGATGAAGCGGCGCGGGAAGTGAAGCAAGCTGCGCTCGTGGATGTGGCTCAGGTCGCGGCGGACAAGCTTGCGAACCCGGCGACGCCTGGGGCGGTGGCGGAGGCGGATGCGGAGCAAGTGAGCGAAGGCGCGGGGCAGCAGGCGGCTCGATCGAGCGGGCGCGAGCCGGCTCGTGGCGATGGGGGCGAGAATACTTCGCGCTCCGCGGCGCTGCAGCAGCGGGGCGCGGAGGGGAGCGCGACGGCGGGCCGGGGCGACGTCCATGGTGCGGGCGCGGCGTCCAAGCACGCTTCGCAAAGCAGCGCGAACGGACGCGGCGCGGAACAGGGGGATGGCAGCGTTTCGCACGCAAACCAGGCAAGCGTCGGGGGAGCGACAAGCAAGGTCGGGTCGGGGGCGGCGGCTGCAGCCTCGGCGGCGAGCGCGGCTGGCGGGTCTGGCCAGCATGCGAACGCGGCGGGAGCAACGAGCTCGAACGGGGTTGCGATCGGCGGCGTGCAGGGCGCTCGATCGGCGGCGTTCAAGAAGCTGCTGGAGCAAGGGCAGCCAGCGCGACGTGCGACGGAGCAGCAGCAAGTCGCGCAGAGCGTGGCGAAGGGTTTGCAGATGCTGGTGAAGGACGGTGGGGGCGAGGTGTTGCTCAAACTGCGGCCTGGGGAGCTTGGCGCGGTGTCGGCGCGGCTCACGATTCAGGATGCGCGGGTCGAGGCGACGTTTCGGGCACAAACGGAAGTGGCACGGGACTTGCTGGTCAAGTCTGTGGATGACTTAAAGGCCGCGCTGGAGATGCGCGGCTTGGTTGTGGATCGCATTGACGTGCGACTCGATGTTCCGCCGGAGGACTCGGCGGCGCGAGCCCGCGATCAGAGCGATTCGCGCGTGAAGCTTGCTGGAAGCGAGCGGGCGCGTGAGGACGGCGTTGGAAACGCCGGGCAGGATGGCGGATCGCAGGGACGCGATTCGCAGGGTTCGACGGACTCGCGGAGCGAGGACGAAGGGCGCAGGATGGCACGGATGCCGATGGAGCGTGCGGCCGCGGGTGCGGACGCGACAGTGTCACACGCGGTTGACGCGGGTGGCATGGATGGTCCGGCCTGGTCGCTTGCTGGAGCGGGCGGCAGGGTGCTGGACGGCTTCGAATGGGTGGCGTGACGCGGGTTTGCGACGCCAGCGGCGTTTCGCGAAAGCGCGATGGCTGCTGGGTGGTTGCGGCTTGAACGTCTGCACCGGGAACGTGAACGCGCTTACGGAGCGCGGGAGGCATCGCCATGGACGCGGTTGGAGCACTTTCGTCGACGCAGCGGAACTCGCAGGGCAACAGCGGTCGCGGTATGAGCGAGCTGAGCAGCGAGGACTTCACGCAGCTGATCATCACGGAACTGACCAAGCAGGATCCGCTCCAGCCCAACGACACCAACGCGCTGCTGAATCAGATCGCGACGATCCGTTCGATCGAGTCGGACACGAGTCTGTCCACGAGCTTGTCGAGCCTGGTCGAGCAGAATGACTTCTCGAGCGCGGCGACGCTGATCGGCAAGAACATCAGCGGTGTGAGCATCGACAACCGGCGGGCGTCGGGCACGGTCGAAGCGGTGGCGCGGACGCGCGACGGCACGATGGTGCGGCTGACCACGGGCGAAGTGCTGAGCTGGGCGAATGTGGACAGCGTGCAGCAGTAATCGATACGAACCAAGATTGACGAAGTGTTGAACTCCGCCGCGATTCGTGGCGGAGCAGGAGGATCGTGCCATGACGATCGATGCGAACGCGTTGCTGCGAACGCTGGGCGGGACGCTGAGCGGCGTTGGCGGATCAGGAAAGATCAGCGGCGCGGCGGGCGGAGCCGAGGCGAAGGCGACGGGCGGACTGGACTTTGCGAACCTGCTCGCGAAGGCCCGCGCGGGCGAGATTCACAGCGGCATCAAGGTGAGCACGGCGCGCGATGCGGGCGTGCAACTGAACGATGAGCAACTGACGCGGCTCTCGGCGGCGGCGGATCTCGCGGAGGCCAACGGCATCGGGCGCGGGCTGTTTCTGATCGATGGGAAGCAGGTCGTGATGGACGTGGGCACGCGGCAGGTTCTGGGCGAAGTCACGGCGTCGCAGGCTGGCGTGGTTGAGGGCGTCGATGGCGTGGTCAGCGTGCCGACGATGGCACAGGGCGGCAGCGCGAGCGCAGCAACGATCGCGCCGGGCGCGGGATTGGCGCAGATGAGCAACGCATCGCTCCTCAATGCTCTCGCCCAGCGCGGCACGCAGGCTGCGTAGTCGCACTTTCGCACCTTTGCACGGTCGCACCTTTGCAGTTCACTCACGGGACCAACCATGGCCAGCACCACCGCACTCTTCACCGGCTTTTCGGGCATGAACGCCAATGCCCGCAACCTGGACGTGATCGGCAACAACATCGCGAACGTGAACACCACGGCGTACAAGTCGTCGCGGCTGGTTTTCTCGAACATGTTCAGCCGCACGATCAGCGAAGGCACGCCGCCCGCGGACACGACGGGCGGGACGAATCCGTTTCAGATCGGACTGGGCGTGAAGACGGCGGGCACGCAGCGGAACATGACGAATGGGACGATCAGCGCGACGGGCGACGGGCGCGATCTGGCGATTGATGGCAACGGGTTCTTTGTTGTGCAGCGCGGCGCGGGTGGTGGGGGGCAGGTTGAGCAGTTGTACACGCGGGCGGGCAACTTCAGGCCCAACGCGCAGAATCAGTTGACGACGATCAACGGCGAGACGGTGATGGGGTATGGCGTTGACGCGGAGTTCAACATCATCCCGGGCGTGCTGCAGCCGATTGCGGTGCCGCTGGGTTCGCTGACGCTGGTGGAGCCGACGACGCTGGTGCGGTTTGCGGGGAATCTGAATGCGAACGGGACGATTCCGACGACGGGCGGGCTGACGACGCTTGGCGGGACGACGACGACGGGGCTGCGAGCAATTGACGGAGCGGTGCCGGCGCCCGCGCCGGGCGATCGGCTCGCGGCGACGACGCGATTGATCGACATTGAGGATCCGCAATTGCCTGCATCGAACACGCCGGTTTTCAGCGTGGGGCAGACGCTGCGGATGACGGGGGTGACGAAGGGTTCGCGGCTCCTACCTGATGCGGAGTTGGCGATCACGACGACGACGACGGTTCAGGACATGATGGCGTTCCTGCAGGCGGCGTCGGGCATTGAGGCGACGGCGGGTGCGAATCCGGATGGGAACACGCCCGGGCTGTCACTGGACGCGACCAACGGACTGATTCGCGTTGTGTCGAACACTGGCACGGTCAATGACCTGGAGTTTCAGGCGGCGGACCTTCGCATCGTGGATGCAAGCGGCACGACGGTGCGGTATCCGTTCACGCCCAGCAAGGTCGCGAGCGCGGACGGCGAGTCGGTGCGGACTGCGTTCCTCGCGTATGACTCGCTGGGCACGCCCGTGACGCTGGACGTCAGCATCGCGATGGTGTCGCGCACGACGCAGGGGACGACGTGGCGGTACTACGTTGAATCGGCGGACAACACCGGCATTGGCCTGCAATCGGGCACGGGCGTGCTGACGTTTGACAACGAGGGGCGGATGGTCGATCCCGCGCCGATCACGGTGACGATCAACCGCGAGAACCAGGGTTCGATCACGCCGCTCACGTTCACGATGAACTTTGGCGATGCGGAGAACCCGCTGACTGCGCTGACGGATGTGTCGAGCGAGGTCGCAGCGGTCTTTCGGGATGGTGCTCCGATTGGGTCGCTTACCAGTTACGGCGTGGACAACGATGGCACGATCGTGGGCGTGTTCAGCAACGGTCTGACGCGCACGCTGGGGCGGGTTGCGATGGCGACGTTTACGAACACCGAAGGCCTGGTTGACCTGGGCAACAACCTGTTCAACGTCGGCGCCAACAGCGGGCAGGCGGTGGTGACGGAGGCGGGCAGCTTCGGCGCGGGGCAGATCGTGCAGGGGTCGCTCGAACTGTCGAACGTCGACATTGGCGATGAGTTCATCAAGCTGATCCTGTCGAGTACGGGATACTCGGCCAACGCGCGAGTGATCCGCACGGCGGATGAACTGATGCAGCAGTTGCTGGTGTTGGGACGCTGATGCGACGACGGCCACCTGGGCGGTGTAGTCGTTGCGAGCGCGTCACGAGAAGAAGTTCTTGATCTTCTCGCCCAGGGTGAACTTGGCCATGTCCTTGAACTCGCCGGCGTCGAGCAGATGGCCGCCGCAGGTGCCGCATTCCATGATCATGATGTGGCTCTGCTTGGGGTGCTCGATATCGAGCATGGGCTCGTTGTCGCGCGGGCAGCGGAGGTTTCTGGTCTTGATGGGCGCGGTGGAGCGCGTGCGGGCGCCGATGTCGACGGACTCCGCGGCTTGCTTGTCGCGTTGGAGCTGTTCGAGTTCCTTGGCGTCAAACCAGACCGCGCCGCACGTGACGCAGCGGTCGAGCTTGATGCCGTGGGCATCGATCTTGTCCATCATGCCGCCATCCTTGGGGCACTTGAGGTCGAAGGAGTTGGAGGGACCGTGAGATCCGGAGTCGAGGGATTGGCGGGCCATGGGAGATAGTAGTGCGAAAGTGCGAGGGTGCGATGGTGCGAAAGTGAGGGTTGGGGACAACGCCCCTGCGTGACTTTCGCACTTTCGCACTATCCTCGTCCATGTGGTTTGATGCCCATCTGGATCTCGCCACGCTCGCGGTTCTCGGGCGGGAGATGACTGCGCCTTCTTTGGCTTCATGCGGCGGGCCATGGCAGCCGGCGGCGGCGACGCTGACCTCACTCGCTGAGGGGCAGGTCGGGGCGTATTTGGGCACGATCTTCACGGAGCGAGGCGGGACGGACGCGGTGGGCTATGCGATGGGCGATGATGGCACGGCGGCCCACGCGGCGGGGCTGGCGCAGCTGCGCGTGTATCAGCGATGGGCGGCGATGGGGTTGCTGAACTTCGGCGGGATTGGGTACACCGTGCTTGATGGGGCGCACAGCGATCCGGCGGTGCTGGCGTTCACGGCTCAGGGCGCGCTTGCGGACGCGCCGCCCGCGCGGTGTGCGATTCTGATGGAGTGTGCGGATCCGATTCGAGAGCCGGGCGAGCTGTCGTGGTGGGTGGATCGGGGCGTGGTGGTCATTGGGCTTGCGTGGGCGCGCGGGTCGCGATACGCGGGCGGGAACATGAAGCTGGACGGCGCGTCGCAGGGCGGATTGACGGCGCGGGGGCGGGAACTGGTGAGGTTGATGGATGATGCGGGGATCGTCCACGATCAGGCTCACCTTTCCGACGCCGCGACGCGAGAGTTGTTCGAGGCGACGGATCGGCTTGTGATTGCGACGCATTGCAACTGCCGGGCGATTGCGGATCCGAGTGGTGCGAACGAGCGGCACCTCACGGACGACACGATTCGCGAGATCGGGCGGCGGGGGGGCGTGATTGGACTGAATCTGTTCAGCAGGTTCCTGATCGCGGACTCGGCCAAGCAGTTTGAGCAGGCGAAGCGCCGCGCGACGATTGACGAGGCGGTGGCGCATGTCGAGCATGTCTGCGACCTGCTGGGCCATCGCGCGAGCGTCGGGCTGGGAAGCGACTTGGATGGCGGCTTGACGGCAGACGACCTGCCCGAAGGCATCAACGCGCCGAAGGACTATGAATTGCTCGCCGAGGGGTTGCGCGATCGCGGGTGGAGCGATGAGGATGTCGGCGCGTTCATGTGGGGCAATTGGCAGCGGGTGCTGGGCCTGGGCGTGCGGCCGATGGAGCGCTGAAGCGGGAATCCTTACCAATCAAGTGGCGACAGCCAGGCCTTGGCGAGGTCTTCGACGTTCCATGCGGCTCGCTGACCTGAACTTGCAAGCAGGGAGAGTTCGCCCGTGGCGTCCAGCGATCCAAGAGTTGAGAAGCCCACGTCTTCGAAGCCAAAGACCAGTTCGCTGATGGCGTCGAGCGTGTCATCATCGTCCTCGATCTCGATGATGTAGCGGCTTGGGGCCTCGCCAAAGAGCTCGCTGGTGTCGGGGCCGGAGCCTTGCAGGGTGAGGCTTGCGCCGATGGGGCGGTCCTTGGTTGAGCCGGCGATGAGCATCTCCGCGACGGCGACGAGCATGCCGCCTTCGGAGCAGTCGTGCACGCTCTTGGCGATGCCCTGCTTGATCAGTTCGTGCACGAGCTTGGCGGCGCTGGGGCCGCCGTTGAGGCTCACTCGCGGGACGGAGAGCACGCTGCGGCCGTCGTTGGTTCGCGATGCGTTCTTGTCGGATGCGTCGGGGAGGCCGAAGAGTTGGGCGTGGGTTGAGCCCAGCAAGCCGCCATCGGTGTCGGCGTCTTGTCCGCCCACGATGATCAGGGCCCGCCCGGGCTTTTTCGCGTCCATCGTCACGCAGCGCGAGACGTCGGGCACGATGCCCATGCCGGTGATCAGGAGCGTGGGCGGAATCTCGATCACGCGTTGTTCGCCCGTGGCGGGGTCGGTGTAGCGGAGTTGGTTGGAGAGCGAGTCCTTGCCGCTCACGAAAGGCGTGCGATAGGCCTTCGCGCCGTCGTAGCAGCCCCACGCGGCCCGCACGAGTGCGCCGAGGTTCTCCGGCTTCTCGCAGCTGGCCCAGCAGAAGTTGTCGAGGATCGCGATTCGAGTGGGATCGGTGCCGACGCAGACGAGGTTGCGCACGCACTCGTCGATGCTTGCGAGGGTCATCCAGTACGGATCGCCCGCGTTGCCGGGCAGCGAGGGATCGCCGACGCTGGATTGGAGCCCCTGCGAGATCGCAAGCCCGCGGCGCGAGCCGGGCACGGGTTCGATGACCGCGGCGTCCGAAGGCCCGCGGGTGCTGGGTCCGATCAGCGGCTTGATGAGCGTGTTGCCCTGCACCTCGTGGTCATACTGGCGGATGATCCAGTGCTTGCTGGCGATGGTGGGGTGGGAGAGCAGGCGTGGGAGGGCGTCTTGCAGGGACGCGGCGTTCGGGGCCGCAGTCCCTCGCTCGCCTGCTTGCTTGCTCGCTTGCTCGCTCGTTCCCCACACGGCTTCTCGCGTCGGATTGGGCAGCCCTTCATGCAGGAAGTGCATCGAGAGCTCGCCGACGTGATGGCCCTTGTACGTCAAGATGAGCGCGGGCTGGCCCTGGGCGCTGGTTGCGCCAAACTCGCCAAGGTCCGCGAGCTCCACGCCTTCTTCGTCGCAGATTCGCTGCAACGCGGGCACGTTCGCGGGCGGCACGGCGAGCACGATGCGTTCCTGAGCCTCGCTGATCCAGACTTCGGTGTAGGAAAGGCCGGCGTACTTCGTGCGCGCGGTTTCGAGCGTGACGCGGGCGCCCAGCTCGCTGGCCATTTCGCCGATGGCGCTGGAGAAGCCGCCCGCGCCGCAGTCGGTCAGGCCGGAATAGAGCGGCGCGGCATTCGGGATTGGGGACTTGGCATTCGTGGAAGCATTCGAGTGCCGACTGCCGGATGTCGAATCCCTGCCTTCGCCATCGCGAGCCCGCATCACGGCGTCGAGCAATCGCTTCTCTTCGATCGCGTTGCCGATCTGCACGGCGTGCGCGAACTCCGTTGCGCTCGTGCTCTGCAGTTCCGCGCTGCTGAAGGTTGCGCCGTGGATGCCGTCGCGGCCGGTGCGGCCTCCCAGAGCGATGATGCGGTCGCCCTTGTGGGCCCTGCCGTTGACGAGGTCCCGCGGGATGAGGCCGATGCAGCCGCAGTAAACGAGCGGGTTACCGATGTAGCGATCGTCGAAGAAGACGCCGCCGCTGACGGTGGGGATGCCCATGCGGTTGCCGTAATCGCGGACGCCGGCGACGACGTCTTGGAGGACGCGCTTGGGGGGCAGCACGCCAGGGGGAAGAGGCTTGCACGCAGAGGTCGCAGAGGGGAGAGCAGAACCCCGCCCACCTTGCCCTGCTGACTTTTCTCCGCTGTCTGCGACCTCTGCTTTCCAGTTCTTCGGGTCCGCCACGCAGAAGACGTCGGTGCTGGCGATGGGCTTGGCGCCCAGGCCTGTGGCGATCACGTCGCGGATGCAGCCGCCGATGCCGGTCGCCGCGCCGCCGTAGGGCTCGATGGCGCTGGGGCGGTTGTGGGTTTCGACTTTGATGTTGACGGCCCAGTGGTCATCGAAGGCGATGACGCCCGAGTTGTCCTTGAAGACCGAAAGTGTCCAGTCAATGCCATCCTTGATCAGTTCATGCGTCGCCGCGGCGACCGTGGACTTGAGGAGGTTGTGGATGGTGATCGAGCCGTCGGGATTCGTCGTGTGGCCCGGGCGATGGGCTGCGTGAAACAGTGTGTTCGGAATCTTCCCCTCGCTCGCTTGTCCGCTCGCTCGCTCGTCCCTTCCCTCCACATAGCGCACCGTCGCCTTCAACGTCTTGTGCACGCAGTGTTCGCTCCAGGTCTGCGCCAGCGTTTCGAGCTCGATGTCCGTCGGGTCGCGGTCCAGCGTCTGGTAGTGCGATCGAATCGCCTTCATCTCCTGCAGGTTCAGGAACAGGTGGCCGTCCTTGCTCAACTTCACAAGTTGCTCGTCGCTCAGCGCGCGAATCGGCACCACGATCTGCTTGAACTGGTACGCGTGCCCCTTGGGCAGTTCGCTGGGGTGGTACGGCGTGGTTGTGATCTGATGCACCACCGGATTCGCGAGCGCGGCTTTCGCCAGCGGCTCGGCGTGGGACGCGTCAAGGCCTTCGAGGTCGTATCGCGTGCCGGTGGACACCAGCACATCGATGCCGGTGAGGTCGCGGATCGATTCCTGCACGCTCTGGGCTGCGGGGTCCATGACGCCTGGCAGTGGGTGGACCTCGACGAGCGTGCTGCCGATCTTGGTGGGGGCGATTCCAGGCGTCGCGGCCTCGACGACGGGATCGGTGAGCAACTTGTCGGTGACCAGACGCACCTGAGCCGGCGACAGAGGCCCCTCGATCAAGTAGACACGAGCGCTCGCCGCGCCGGCGACTGCGTACCCCAGTCCCCGCGCACGGGCCGCCGCGGCGTGAGCGCGGGCGTCGAGCATGCCCGGCTTGGGGCGGACTTCGACGCGGTGGAGAGGGGTGGGGGCGGAGGCAGGCGAAGAGGAAGAGGCGGCGGGAGACATCGGGGCATCGTACCGGCGAGCGAGGGCGAGGGGAGCGAAACCGCTGCTGCTGGGTCAATTTGTTGGGGGTTTGAGAGGGAAGGTCATGAAGCTGAGGAACCGCGGCACGGCGGGTGCGTACGGTTTTGTCACCGGGGCGGGGGCTTTGGGTGCGGTCGCAAGACGCCGACCGCCCGTGCGAGCACAACATGCAGCAGAATCGCCATCGGAACGGAACGTTCGCCCGCGGCGGCACGGGGTGGTTGTTCGCCCTTGGGGCAATCGGTGTCGGCCTGTTCGCTGGGCCCACGCGGGCTCAGGACGATGGCGACATGCCCGAAGCCGCGCCGGCGGATGTTGAAGAACTCATGCGGGATCGTGGGATTGACGCGAACTCGGGCGTTGCGGAGACGCTCCGCGAGCAGCAGGCTCGGCGCAAGGCAGCGGAGAAGGAACTCCGGCGGGTGCGTCTCAAGAACTTTGGCACGATGAAGAAGGTCGAGATCCGCCAGGAAGGGATCGCGAGGCTGCGGTCGCATACCGACCCTGCGCTGTTCGCGTTGATGGTCGATCTGTTTTCGCGCGAGCAGAACGATGTTCGCGACGCGATGACGATGATGTTCCACGAGAGCGCGTCGCGAGAAGGCGACGCGTCGCTCGCGTGGCTCGCGATCTACGGTCGCGACGAGTATCTGCGAAACAAGGGACTGACGCTGCTCACGCAGCGGTTCGAGGATGAGAAGCGACTTCGCGAGAAAGCTGCGAAGCAGCCAGAAACGCGTGCGGGCAAAGGCCCCCAGACCGAAGCCATCCAAAGCGACGCGCCGACAGGCCCACAGCAACTCCGCCATGATCCTGTTGATGCCGCACGCATCGTGATCTACGAGGGCCTTAGGCGAGGCAGCAACAAGGTCAAGGGCCGCGCGGCGGAGCTGGCGGCGGACTTGAAGCTGGTTGAGCTGATTCCGTGGCTGGCAGCGGCGCAGGTTTCGGGCAGACCCGCATCGGGCGGCAGCAGCGGCGGCACCGAAGACCCCAACGGCTCGCTCGCGTACATCGTGGTGGGCACGCAGCAGGCCTTCGTGGCGGACTTGGAACCCGTCGTGTCAGAAGGCGCCGTCGCGTTTGATCCGACGCTCTCCACGATCACGGAAGGCACGGTGCTTCGCGTCATCGACGCCGTGGTCTACACCTACCACGTCGAAGTTCATCGGCCGCTGGTGCGACTCGCGAGCGAAGCGGCGGGGCGGGACATGGCCGATCTTGGCTGGGACTATCGCAAGTGGGCTCAGTGGTACTACAAGGACTATCTGCCTTCGCGAGATGCGGCGCAGGCATCGAGTGCCGTGCCGCCCAAGTAGAGCGCCGAGGACGTGTGGTTGAACACACGCCGGTCAGCACCCCGCGGTGTTCGCGACGATTCGCCTCGCGACGAAGTTTGGGGCGGGCGCGGGTTGAGCGTTGGCGGCGCTCGTTGCTGCCGGCGCAGCGTGTGGCGAAGCGGGCTGGCCCGCGGCGGTCGCGTCCGGCGCGATCCACTCGCCTTGCTGAAAGCCCAGCAAACGCAGGTTCCGCTGATTCGCCTTGAAGAAGATGTCACCGACATCGCCCAGGCCTGGCACGAAACCGATCGCGAAGTCGATCGCGACGTTGCCGACCATCTTGGCAATGGTGGTTCCATTGGCACCAAGGCGATATCCCTCGTAGACGATGTATGCCGAGAGCGTGGTTGTCACGGCATCGCCCACGCCCGGCACGAGTCCGATGATCGCGTCGTATCCGATCCGATGGGTGCTGCCGGGAATCGCGATGGCGTTGTCGAGGAAGCGCGACAAGGTTTCAAGCCGCTTGCGGGCTTTGGTGCGATGGTGATCGTGTTGGTATGGGCGGAACATGCGGGTGTCGCCTCGTGGTGCTTCGCGGGCCAATCAAGTACGCGAATGCTGGATCGGTCGTTCGTTCTTCTTCTTTGGAATCGGCTCGTGGCGATTTCGGCGTGACTTTCTCGTGCGGCACGGGTTATGCGGGCCAAACGCATGCCGAGCGGATTGGGCATCGCTGGGTCCGATTCGCTTCGTGCTTTGCGTCAACAATCGAGGCGATGGCCTATTCCCACGGCGAATCCAAACTCACGTCGAGCACCCAATCCAAGCACTCGAGTGCGTTGAAAGTGGCGGGTGCGAACCCGTCACGCGAGTTCAACGCGGAGCGAGTGATGGTGCGTCTGGTTCGCGAGGCCGCGGAGGCGATGGGCGCTCGCGTCGAGAGTTTGGGCGAGGGGTGGATCCTGCGAGTCACGAAGGACGGCACGCCGCGCCACGTGCACGGCTATTCGTTTGACCTGAACCCTGCCGCGACGCACCAGATTTGCTGCGACAAGGCGGCGACGGCGGAGGTGCTGCGGGCTTCTGGCGTCGCGTGCGTCGAGCATCGACTGGTGCTGCATCCGGAGATGGCGCGATACGTGCCGCACTCGGGCACGTGGAGCGCGCTGCTTGCGGCGTTCGATGCGTGGGGGCGCGATGTGGTGGTCAAGGAGAACGAGGGCACGGGCGGGCGGGGCGTCGTGCGCTGCCAGCGCGTGATCGAACTGGAGCGGGCGGTCTACGGCGCGTTTGGGCGCACGATGTCGCTGGCGGTGTGCCCGTTTGTGGATGTTCGTCACGAGTATCGATTCGTGATGCTGCAGGGGGCGTGCCTGCTTGCGTATGAGAAGATCCGGGCGAGCGTGGTGGGGGACGGGTCGCGGAGCGTGATGGAACTGATCAGCGCCCAGCATGCGCTGGAGGGTCGGGCCCTTGCGGCCCTGCTGGAGAACCTCGCGGAGGACGAGCGACGCGCGCTGACGAGTGTGCCTGGCGCGGGCGAGAAGCGGCTGCTGAACTGGCGGCACAACCTGGGCCAGGGCGCGTCGGCGATTGTGCTGGACATGGACGCGTTGCGAAAGGATCCTGCGTGGGACCTCGCGCACCAGGCTGCGGCAGCGCTGGGGTTGCAGTTCGGCAGCGTGGACGTGATCATCGACGACGCGGGCACACGCCGGGTGCTCGAAGTCAATAGTGGCGTGATGATGGAGTTCCTCGCGAGGACGCTGGCAAACGGGGAAGTGCTGGCGCGGGAGGTGTATGGGCGGGCGGTGAGGGCGATGCTGGAGTAATGCGAAGAGCTGACAGCTGAAAGTGGAAGTGTTGACGGATTGTCGGCGTGCCTGGTCGCCTGAGGCGGTCATGCCCCCACCAAGTAGTCAGCTTTCAGTTGTCAGTTCTGCACTGCTGCCTCGGTGGCATGCGGGCCAACCAGTGGCCACCCCGCCAACCTCAGCCCACAATGTGCCCATCCACCATCCGCAGCACCCGATCCGCCCGCGCCGCGGTAGCTTCGTCATGCGTCACGATCAGCATCGTGTGCTTGTGCTCGCGGCGGAGGTCCATGAGCATGTCGAGGATCTTGGCGCCGGTCTCGCGGTCGAGGTTGCCCGTGGGCTCATCTGCCAGCAGCACCCGCGGCTGGTTGATCAGGGCCCGCGCGATCGCGACCCGCTGACGCTCTCCGCCCGAAAGCTCGGCGGGCCGATGCCCGAGGCGATGCGACAGCCCGACCGTCTCCAGCAACGCCATCGCCCGGGACTTGGCGGACGCCGCGTTCGCGGAGTAGCCCACGCCGGCCTTGACCATTGCGCCAATCAGCACGTTCTCGAGTACGGAGAGTTCGGGCAGCAGGTGGTAGAACTGGAAGACGAATCCCACGTCGCGGCGACGGAAGTCGTCGAGTTGCGAGGGCGAAAAGCGATCCACGCGGCGATTGTCGAACACGATTGCGCCCTGTTTGCTCGCCGCGGACTCGAAGAACTCCTTCGAGCACTCCGGGCACCTCAGGGTCGTGAGCCCCGCGAGGTCATACCCGCAGTGTTTGCAACGGCCCACGTCCTCGCCCACCGCGTCTTGGCGATCCAGCCCGCCAAGCAGGTGCAACAGTGTGCTCTTGCCCGAGCCCGACTGCCCCAGGATCGCGACGATCTCGCCCGCTTCGACGGCGACGTTCACGCCTCGCAGCACGGGCACGTCTACTCGGCCCAGGGAATACGTCTTGTGCAAGTTCGCCGCGGCGAGCAAGGGCATGGGAGCGGAGCGTAGCCCAAACCGCCACGAAACGCGACCGTGAAGGAGCGGCGAGGGCATGCCGCCCGCGGATTTCACCACGGTGGGCTGCGGAGTTGACACGGAGGAAGAAGGAGAAGTGGGAGAGCGAAGTCGCAGAAATTGGGGTGAGGTGTGGAGCGGACCAGCACGGATCAGGACCGGGGGTTGCCTTTCATCCGCGCTTCTGCGCGAAAATTGGCGGTCCCTCTCATTCTGTTCCGCGGCGCGATCCTTCCCGCTCAGGCCTTCGACTCGCGATCCAGAGCCAGCGGCCCGGGGCCCCAAATGAAGACCGGCAGGGCAAGGCCGATCATGATCATGTTGCGAACCACCTGGCACCAGCCCACGCCGCCCGTGCAGGGCCATTCGATGTCGCCGAAGCAACTGCACTTGGTGTCGATGCCGCGCAGGATCACGCTGATGACGCCTGCGATGAACGCGAGGAGCATGGCGACGATGACGCCCGCCGCGCCGCGGGCCCAGAGGCCTAGGACGAGCATCGATCCCGCGATGATCTCGGTCCAGGGAAGGACAAAGCTCATGAGCGGAATCATGAACTCACGCTCGCCCGTGAAGATCTTGAACCCCTTGATCGCGTCCGCGAACGCCTGCGGCTCGCCCAGTTTCAGTATGCCGGCGAACACAAACATCGCACCCAACGCCACTCGGCATGGGAAGGTGAGGAGTCCGACGGCTTTGGGAGTGGTGGGGGGCATGGAGGAAGTGGTGGGAAGAGAAGAAGAGACGAAGTGACGGAGAGACGAAGAGACGGAGTGGGGAGCCGTGGATCAAACGTGGACTCGTGAAGCGGAGCACTTCGTCGCGTGGTTGCTCCGTCACTTTGTCAAGCTTTACTCGTAGAACGGCTTGCCGGTGTTGGTGGCGAGACCTCGGTCGACCCACGCCGGGTAGCCTTCGGTGAGGACGTGGGTGCGCTTGTAGCCAACTTCCTGGAGCAGGCGTGCGGTGTTGTGGCTGGCGTCGCACGCGCCGCCGCCGCAGTAGATGACGAGGATGGTGTTAGTGTCGCCGACGAAGTTGAGGGCTTCGGGCTTGCCGCTCGACTCGTAGAAGAGCTTGGCGGGAAGCCAGAAGGCTCCGTCGATGTGGCCGGCTTCAAACTCGGTGCGATCGCGAGCGTCGACGAACATCGCGCCCATCTTCTGAAGTTCGAGCGCGTCGTCGAGCGTGATGTCCAGCCCGAGCACCCGCGGCTGGGCCGCTTGCACCTGAGGTGCGTCGACGGAGCCCGTGGATTGAGTGCCTTGCCCTTGCCCTTGCCCTTGCCCGGGCATCGGGCGCGGCGGCAGTTCGGTCACGACCTCATCGGGCTTGAGCTTGATCGGCTTGGTCGTCAGTACGGCGTGTGCGCCGCCGACAAGGATGCCGCAGAAGGCGATGAGGCAGGCGCGTTGGAGGGTGCGGAGCATGGGGGTTTCAAAGGAAAGCGAAAAACGGGAAAGCGAAACGCGAAAATGAAGGCGGGATCCGGACGTGTATTGTCTGCCTCAAACGGGCATTGTTCACGAAAAAAAGAAAACGGCGTGCGTCGAGAGCGCACGCCGTTGGAGATTTGACTGACTGGCTCGGACACGCGTGTCGGTTGAATCGCTTCACGCTGCGTGGCCTGTGGAATAGGACTCACTTCACCTGAAGCAGGCTGGGCTTGTCCGCCCACGGATCCTTCGGAGCCGCGGCGGGCTGGGGCTGCTGAGCGGCTCGGACGAAGCCGAAGTACCGCATCCGCATCTGCGGGTCGTTGGCGTTGTCGGTTGTCGCGACGATTTCGCCTTGCAGCGTGCCCTGCTGAGCGGGCGCGTTGCCCGTGATCGTCACGGTCCAGCTTTGTGGGTTGGAGCCCACGTCTTCCTTGGCCTCAAACTTCATGAACGGAGCCGCGCCGCGCTGCGAAACTTCTTCAACCTTCAGCACCCGGAACGGCTGGCCGTTGCGGCTGGTGAGCTTGAAGCTGTTGTTGACGGCTTGGCCGGGCGTGAGGCCAGGCAACGAGAGCTGGTTGGGGGAGACGGTGATATCGCCCAGCACTTCGCCCATGACGACGGTGCTGATCGTGCGAGCGGGGTCGCTGCTGCGGATCTGGATGTTCTCGTTGAGCTGGCCCACGCCGGCCTTGCCATCGATCACGAGGTCCACGGGCGTTTCCCACACGGTTTCGCCGTTTTCCTGCACCACGGCGACCGTGGGCTTCATCTCGGCCTTGACGCGGGGCGAGGTGGGCGTCACCTGCGTGACCTTGATGTCCTCGCGGCGGGAGATGATCTTGAAACTGGTGTTCGCGCCGACGTTGCGATCCACCTGGCCAACGTTCAGGAACTGCGGATCAACCCGGAAGATCGGGCGGACTTCGCTCTTGACGTGCAGCTTGAGCTCGGGCTTCTTGGGGTCGTTGGTGCGGACGGTCACCTGCGTGTGCTGGGGGCCGTTGCGGTGCTTGGGGTCGTACTTGCCCTTGATCGAGCCCGACTCGCCCGGCTCGTAGGTGAGCTTTTCGAGGTTGGGGACGGTGCAGCCGCAGCTGCCGGTGGGCTGCCCCAGGAACTCGAGGGTCTTGTTGCCCTTGTTGGTGAACTTGAATTCGAACTCGACCTGGCCGTCGTCGCCGATCACGCCCAGCTGGTGCTCAGCTTTGTCGAAGACGGCTTGGGCGGCGGGGTTCGCGGGGTCGACGGGCTCTTCCTTGGTGGGATCGGCACCGGCCGTGGCGGGGTCGCCACCCATGCTCTTGATCTGCTGCTGGACCTTGGCGAGCTGCTCGGGGGTCAACTTCTCCATCTTGCCGTCCTTGCCAGGCATCGGCAGATCAGTGGGCTTGGCTGGCTGAATGGAGGGCTGCTGGGCGATGGCCAGGCCCGCTAGGAGGGCGAGCGAGCAGCACGAGACGAAGGCGATACGAGTGCGATTCATTGCTGATGAACTCCTCTGAAAAGCTGTCGGCGATTCCCCTCCGCCGAGGCACGAACTGGTTACCCGCCCAAAGGCAGGTGTTCAGGCCGAACGAGGGGCAATTTCGGATGGTAGGGGGTGTATGGAGTGCGCCGACTGCGCGACATACCTGTCCCAACGCACCCCGGGGAGACGACGGGGGGACGTGAACCAAGGCGGGAAATCCCCTGCGATCCAAGGAATTCCTGCCACGCGAAAACTATTCCGGCGTCTCATGCGTATACGATTCGATGTCTGGGCTCGCGGCATGGTGCCGTCGACGCCCTGCGTCAGTTTTGATCAAATCGTCCATTCGAGGAGTATCTCTCATGCGTAAGTTCGCCATCGTCGGTCTGGTCGCGGTCGCTGGTCTGGCCCTCGCCGCCTGCAAGAGCACGAGCAACAGCGGCAGCATGGGCGCCACCGGCGCTTGTTCGTCCAAAGAAGGCTGCTGCGGCAAGTGCGACAAGGCCGCCATGGGCGCCGTGAGCGGCACCAAGAGCGACTGCAGCAAGACCTGCAGCGGTGAGAAGGGCGCGATGGGCGCCGTCAGCGGCGAGTGCAGCGGCGCGAAGAAGAGCTGCAGCGGTGAGAAGGGCGCGATGGGCGCCGTCTCCGGCAAGAGCGAAGACTGCGCCAAGGCCTGCAGCGGCGCGAAGAGCAACTAAGTTGCAAAGCTGAAAGTCAATCTGTTGACCACACGCCCGACGCGAAAGCGCCGGGCGTGTTTTTTTTTCAAGTCGCTGCCAACGACGCGATCCGCCGGTGGGGATTCGTCAACCGCCGACTTCGACCGTTCTTTCCGAGTGATGAACGACCAACCTCGATTCCGAGGGTGGTGGCTCGGGCATCACGAACTCGCGAGGTTCAAAACTGAAAGCCCGCGCTCAGGCCCAGGATGGGGCCGTGCGTGACGGCGTCCCAGGTCACGCCGTCTTCTTCGTAGTCCTGGCCCAGCGCGCGGTAGCCGCCTGCGATAGAGAGCGTCCAGCCGTCAACCTGCCAGGTATAGCCCGCGTATGCGACGGTCTGCCAGGCGAAGCTCGATCCATCGACGTCAAAGCCGCCGACGTCTCCGCGGAGGCCGAACGTCCAGCGGTCGTTGGGGCGGTATTCGACGCGTGCGCCGACGAACGGCTCGAACCACGTGGCGTCGCCTCCCACTTCGCGAGGGACGCCCGCTTGCAGGGGCGTGCCGTCGGCGAGGATGGCATCGGCGAGCGCGTTCGCCTGCACGCCCAGATTCAGATCGGTCCAGCGCAGCCCCACGAAGCCGTCCAAGGCGATGCGTCCTTCGCCTGATTCGCCCAGCGCCTCTTCGAGGAGCCGTCGCCCCGCGAAGAACTCGACCAGGAAGGACTCGACTTCGGCGTCCACGTCCACATCCACGGTGCCGCTGCCGCCGCTGGGGCCGGTGACGAACTGAGTGCGCTCGCGCTCAAACTCGGCCCGGGTGAACGCGCTGTTGAGGTTGAAGATCCACGGGCCGCGCTGAAAGTCGATGGCGCCCATGAAGCCCAGCAGCGAGTCGGCGTTCTCCAGGACATCACTGAACGATTGGTCCACGTCGACCCGCTGACCCCGCGCCCCGGCTTGGCCCGAAAAGCTGGTGAGCCAGGCATACGGAGTGATCGACAGTTGAGCTTTGGGGCTGGGCGCGGAGAGTTGGAGAGCCGCTTCCTGAGTGCTCGCTTCGGGCGTCGGAGCGGTCGTGGAGTCCGCTGCGGGCTGAACAGCGCCGGTGTCTTGAGCGATGACAGGCGAGGTGCACAACGTCAGCCATGTCGCGGCGGCGAGTGGCAAAGCAGCGACGGGACTGACTGAACGCATGCGGGCAGTTGCGACGTGAGCGCCTTGAGAGGGTGCAGTGGTCTTCATCCTCTCAGCATACCCGCTCGGTCGGGGGTCTGCAATATGTGACCGACCGAGATCGTGCGGCAAACACGTGGATGGAATCCACTGGTTCCGGGCAAGGCGTTCACAGTATCGAATCGTTGTGGCAACGAATATGTGGCGCAACCCAAGCACACTGTTGCCGCAGGGAAGGTCTCTGGCTGCAAAGGGTCTGGTCGCTCCTGCCGGTATTCATCGTTGTCATTCTTGCAAAGCGTGTCACCTCTCGGTAGGATGCGTCACCATGGCACCATCCTTCTCCCGCACCCTTGTTCCTGCAGCCGTCCCGCGCATGTTCGCTCGTCAGGCCGCCGCGGCGATTTCAATCGCTGCGTTGGTTGTAGTCAACGGTTGTGCGTCATCACATCAGCGTTCGGAGCCCGCAGCCGTGTCGTCCAGCGCAGCGTTGCCTGCGATTTCCGAGCAGGAGGCCTATGAGATCGGTCTGGAGGCTTATGTCTACTTCTACCCGCTGATCTCGATGGACGTGTCGCGTCGCGTCGTGACGAATCTGCCTGTGGGCGTCAAGCCAGGTCTGGGGCAGGCCAACCAGTTCCATCACATGCGTGCGTTCCCGGATGCGAACTTCCGTGAAGTCGTGCGCCCGAACTTCGACACGCTGTACTCGTCTGCATGGCTCGACCTCACGCGTGAGCCGATGATCATCTCCGCCAAGGACACGGGCGGGCGATACTACCTGCTGCCCATGCTGGACATGTGGTCGAATGTCATCGCTTCGCCCGGCGCTCGCACCAGCGGCACGGACGCCGGAGCATGGGCGATTGTGCCTCCGGGCTGGAGCGGATCGCTTCCCGCGGGAGTGGATCGCATCGATGCGACCACGCCGCACCTCTGGGTGATCGGGCGGACGCAGACCAACGGCCCCAGCGACTACGCGACGGTGCATGCGGTGCAGGATGGATATGCGATCACGCCACTGTCGAAGTGGGGGCGTGAGAACCCCGCGCCGGCGTTCGTTGCTGATCCGTCGGTGGACATGAAGACGCCGCCGAGTGTGCAGGTCAACACGATGCCCGCGTCGCGGTACTTTTCGTACGGCGCGGAACTGATGGGCGTGAACCCGCCGCAGAAGACGGACTGGTCGACGATCGCGCGGCTGTCACGCATCGGCATCCGCCCGGGCGTGCCGTTCAGCTTTGAGCAGGCCCCGCCTCAGGTGAGAGCCGGGCTCGAGCGTGCGGCGGTCGATGGGCTTGCGTGGATGAAGGGCAAGGCGGCCACGCTCGCCCGCGTCAGCAACGGCTGGCAGATGAACACCGACACGATGGGCGTGTACGGCAACGCGTACCTCAAGCGGGCCATCGTCGCGATGGTCGGCCTGGGCGCGAATCAGCCAGAGGATGCGATCTATCCCTTGTGCGTCGGTGACGCGGACGGCAACCAGCTTCGCGGCGAGAGCAAGTACGTGCTGCGGTTCTCGAAGGCCGAACTGCCGCCCGCCGGCGCGTTCTGGTCGGTGACGATGTATGACCAGGAAGGGTTCCAAGTCGCCAATTCGCTCAACCGCTTCGCGATTGGTGATCGGGACCAACTCAAGTTCGGCGCGGATGGCTCGCTGGAGATCTACATCCAGCACCAGAGCCCCGGCGCTGACAAGGAGTCCAATTGGTTGCCCTCGCCGAGTTCGGGTGTGCTGGGCGTCACGATGCGTGTGTACGCTCCCAAGCCCGAGGCGCTGGACGGACGCTGGAACCCGCCCGCGGTGCGCAAGGTCAACTAGGTTGGATCATCGCCATGCCAGATGGCGGGACAAGGAAGAAACACCCCATGTCAACCAATCAACTGCTCAGCGTCGTTGCGCTCGCCGCGTGCTCGCCAATTGCGCTTGCGAGCGAGGCGAGGCTTTCGTACAACCAGCCGCCTGCGGAGCCCGGCGGAGCGGAGCAGACGAAGATCGACGCCAAAGCGCTCGAATCCGCGCCGGCGGACGCTGACGCCGCGAGTCTGGCCAAGAAACTGAGCAATCCCGTCGCGGACCTGATCAGCATTCCGTTCCAGTTCAACTACGAAGAGGGCTATGGCCCCAATGACGCGGGGCGAGCGACGCTCAACATCCAGCCAGTGATTCCCATCACGGTGTCGGAAGATTGGAACATGATCGTCCGCACGATCGTGCCGATCATTCATCAAGAAGCGCCGTCGCCCACTCTTTCTGACGAAACTGGCATGGGCGACATTCTGCAGTCCTTCTTCTTCTCGCCAAAGGAGCCGATTGACGGCTGGATCATCGGCGCAGGGCCCGTCGTGCTGTGGCCCACGGGCACGGAGCCCTCGCTGCGCAGTGAGTCCTTCGGACTGGGTCCCACGGCGGTCGCGCTGCGTCAGGACTCGGGTTGGACCTACGGCGCGCTTGCCAACCATGTCTGGTCCGTCACCAACAGCGACGATCACGAACAAGTCAACGCGACGTTCATCCAGCCGTTCCTGTCGTTCACATGGCCTTCCGCGACCACGGTGGGCGCGAACGTTGAGTCCACGTATGACTGGAACACCAGCGAGTGGAACTTGCCCGCCGCGCTGACGGTGTCGCAGATCTTCACGATCGGCGGGAAGCCGGTGCAGTTCACTCTTGGCGGGCGATACTTCCTGGATTCGCCCGAGGGCGGGGCAGAGTGGGGCGTGCGGTTTGTGATCACGCTGCTGTTGCCGCGCTCGTGACAGGAGTCTGCCCCTGTGGAGGGGAATTGCACGTGCGAGCGGCTTGCGTGATCACTGTGCGCTGGCGACCGCGACGGCCTTTGGCACCACCAGCGTCGGCGTGCCCGAATTCCCGCGGCCGGTAATCGAGTTCACCTGCACGCCGCCAGTGCGGTTATCGCTTGCGACCACGACCGCGGGCTGTGAGACCGTCCGACGGACTTCCATGCGCTTGCGGAAGCGGGGCATGTCCGCCGGGATTCGGATCGTCGCGCGGGGCTGGATGTCGCGGGTATTGACCGGCGCGGCTTCGACGAGGCGTGAGTCAGCGACGGGCAACTGGTGGAGGTCCGCGGCGGCGTGTTCGTGGCGCGGGGCGTACGCGTCGTTCACGAACGTGCGGACGCCGCTGCCGTAGCCGTTGTCGTTGAGCCACTTGAGGCGAGCGTCTTCGAGGCGACGCAGGGCCCGACCTTCGATCCGCTGCCAGGGCGAGATGCCGAAGCTGGTCATGCCGACGCGAACGAGAATCACGGTGCGATCATCCTCGGGCACGCCGTATGCCAGCGGACCGGGGGTCTCGTGGTTGATCGTGCGGGGCGTGGGGTCGGGGCCGATGAGAGCGCGGCTGTTCCAGAGCTTGCCGTTCTCCTGGGCGTGAAACTCGGCGTGGTTGGTCGAGTACGTGCCCAGCACGCGGACCTGGCCCGGGCGGCTGGCGTAGCCACTGTCGAGGTGAGAGGTGTGGTGGCCCGTGAGCGCGTGCGCGCTGGTGAGGGCGAGAATGGAACCGGCGAGGACGATGGACATGGCACGAGTCTCCGCGGCAAAGACCACGGGGCGAGTCCACGCAACGCCCCGCAGCCCGAGCCAGCATTCAGCAGTATTGTGCGCTGCCTTGGCCTCGCAAGTTTCGCGAATCGGCGTTTGGTTGAGGGAATGTCGTGAAATCGAGCATGAAAGCGCGTGCACGAATCGAGTTTTCGGGCGGAAGCGACTGGATCGCCCGGTTATTCGACGTGCGTGGTACCGACCGACGATTGGTCGACCAAAGCCAAGGGCGGTCGTGCTCGGCACGAATCGACCTGCAGTCAGCTGGTCGGTGGCACGGTGCGGTCCGCCATCATCTGGTCATACGCGCTGAGCACGCAGCGGATGTAGTCACTGGCCTTGCGGTGCTGTTCGATGTGCGCGCGGGCCGACGCGGCGAGCTGGCGCGAACCGTCGGGATCGCCTAGCAGCCCGCGCAGCGCTGCTTGCCACTCCTGCGCCAGCTTTGGCTCGACCAATCGCGCGGTCGTGCTGTCGATCAGGATCGGCACGCTGGCGTCCTTGGCCGCGATCACGAGCACGCCGCTTGCCATGGCGTCCAGCAGCACGCTGCGCTGCTCGCCCGCGGCTTCGGGATACATCAGCAAGTCGCCCGCCAGCAACAGATCGCGCCTGCTCTCCAGGTCTTCGATGAGCGAGAGATTGCCGAGCAGCTTCAGTCGCCTGGCGACTGGCCAGAGGTTGGCACGTCTGGCGGCGTGCGCGTCGCAGAAAATCTGAGCATCCGGATGATTCGCAAGCAGCGGCGCGATGCCTGTCAGCAACGCGGCATAGTGATCCGCCGCACGCCCGGAGCCGACGATGATCATCGACAGCGCTCGCCCCGGCACCAGCACCGGGCGCACGTCGCCCGCGAGCACGCCCCACGGCGCCTCGACCACGCGTTTGCGGCCGATGGGCGACGCTCGACGCGCCTCGGGCGTCGTGAGCGCGGCGCGGATGGCGTCGGCGGAGCGTGCGTCGGCGGCGAGCAGGGCGATGCGATCCTCTTCGATGGTTTTGATGGTGGCGGCGCGGGCGATGAGGCCGGTGCGCCACACGTCCAGGGCAAGTCCTGCGTCGAGCTCGCGCGAGAGGGCAAGGCCGAGGTCCCACGCTGCGCCGCCCAGTGCGTGCACGATGTCGATGTCTTCGGGCTCGTCCAAACGTTCGACCTTGCGCAGCGCGTCAACGAGGCGGCGCACGCCCAGGGTGCGAAACAGGCGAGGCACCCGCGGGCTGTACGTCACGCGGCTCGCGAAGACCTCCGCGTCCATCGTCGGCGCGACGCTCTCGGGCACGGCCTGAAAGACCTGCACGCCCTCGTCGGCCAGGCCCATCTCCAGCAGCGAAAGCAGCGGCTTCTCGCGCGAGGCAAACAGGGTGTCGGCGAGGATCAGGACGCGCATGGGGGAGAGTATCGGCGGGAGGAGGCGGGGTACGAAAGACCAAGCCGCGGCTGAATGATGGAACGAGAGAGCGACAGTGGGGAGGTTCGATCAACTGACTTGCGGCTGGGTGGCGGGGAGCGCGGTTGCGGCGGGCGTGGCCCAGAGCCCCAGCCAGTGCTCGGGCAGCACCTCACGCAGCGAGTGCGGATCGGGCGCGGCGTGCGGCGGCGTCTCATGCCAGAGCCACCATGGCTTGAGTTCCATGGCTGCGGCGGCGACTGGGCCCAGCGAAGAGCTTGCCGCGGCACGTTGCACGTGCGTGATCAGGGCGGGATCATCGACGAGTTCCCGCACCGTCGCAAGGCGATCCTTCCGTTCGCCCAGTCGCGGCGCGCACGCCAGCAGGGCTCGGGTGTACGGATGCAGGGGGTTGGCGAAGAGGTCCTTCGCTCGTGCGTACTCCACCACGCGACCGGCGTACATCACGCACACGACATCGGCGTGCTGCGCAACGACGCCCAGGTCGTGCGTGATGAGCATGATGCCCAGGCCGGTCGTGCGTTTGAGATTGCTGAGCAGGTCGAGGACTTGGGCCTGCACGGTTACATCGAGTGCTGTCGTCGGCTCGTCAGCCAGCAGCAACTTCGGCTTGCACGCCAGCGCCATCGCGATCATGATCCGCTGGCGCATGCCTCCCGAGAACTGGTGCGGGAACTGATCGATGCGTTTGGCGGGGTCTTGGATGCCCACGGCGTGCATCGCGTCGAGAGCGCGTTGGCGCAGGTCGGCGCGGGAGGTCTTCGTTGGCGCGTGCAGTTGCAGAGCTTCGATGACTTGCTCGCCGACGGTGTAGACGGGGTTGAGGCTGGTCATCGGCTCCTGAAAGATCATCGCGATGTCCCCGCCGCGGACTTTCCGGAGCGAGCGCTCGTCGAGAGTGAGAAGATCGACGGGCGGTGTCGGGCTGTCATGAGCGAAGCGGATGCTGCCTTCGTCGATGCGGGCGTTCTTGCTCAGCAGTCCCAGCGTTGCCAGCGCCGTGACGCTCTTGCCGCAGCCGGACTCGCCCACGACGGCGAGCGTCTGTCCCGGAAAGATCGACATGCAGATGCCGTCAACCGCGCGGAGGCGAGGCGAGACGGGCGATGCGCCGGGGAAGGAGACGCGGAGGTTGTGGACGGAGAGCAAGGGCAGGCGGAAAGGGTAGTGGGATGGTGAGGTGTGAGACGGTGAGCGTTGGGCGCCTGCATTTCACCGGTTCGCCGTTTCGTGCTTTATGGTCAAGAAGGGCTATCTGCGACCAGTCAAAGCCGCTCTTGCAACTCCCGATCCACGTGAGGCGTCCAGCGTCGCGCCGTGCTCGCGTCGAACTTTGCGGGCAGCGTGCCTTGCCAGTGCTGGGCGACGTACTCGACCACTGCTGCAACGACGCGTGAGGGAGCGACCGATCCGGAGCACCAGTAGTCGTGATCGCGGTACGACATCGTCACAGTGTGCGAGGACTCCCGATCGCCGTTGCGCAGCGTCAGTTCAAAGGACCAGCCGTGCGCGGCTTCCGACTCGGCGTCGACCTGAGCGTGGATCCGCTGGCTGCGAAGCGAAGTTCGCGGCGAGTGCGGCAGCTGATCGGGATGCTCGTCGGGGCGGTCCACGCACAATCATCGGGCGGGTGCAGCGTGATCTCAAGCGGGGGCGCCCGAATCGCCGTGAAGGTTTTGCAGAATGTTGGGGATTGCAGGCCTTGTTCAACCGAGCGAGCCGTCGCCAGCGGTGGTCGCAACCAACAATCTTGCATGACTCTCATTGCTTCAGCAGCTCCTGGCGCGAATGCGGTTCCCTCCAAGCCCCGCGTTGTTCGCGCTCCGCGCGGATCGCAGATGACGTGCGCGAGCTGGCCCATTGAGGCCGCGCTGCGAATGCTGCACAACAACCTGGACCCTCAAGTTGCGGAGCGACCCGAGGATCTGGTCGTGTACGGCGGGCGTGGCAAGGCGGCGCGTGATTGGGCGTGTTTTGACGCGATCGTGCGGTCGCTGCGGGAGATGAAGGCCGACGAGACGCTGCTCGTGCAAAGCGGCAAGCCCGTGGGGATCATCAAGACGCACGAGGACGCGCCCAAGGTGCTCATCGCCAACTCGAACCTCGTTCCGGCGTGGGCGACGCAGGCGAAGTTTGATCAGCTGGAGAAGGCCGGGCTGATGATGTTCGGCCAGATGACGGCGGGGAGCTGGATTTACATCGGGACGCAGGGCATCCTGCAGGGGACGTACGAGACGTTTGCAGAATGCGGACGCCAGCGGTTCGGCGGCGATCTCTCGGGGCGGCTGTGCGTCACGGCGGGATGCGGCGGGATGGGCGGGGCCCAGCCGCTGGCGATCACGATGGCGGGCGGGACGTGCCTGATCGCGGATGTGGACTTGGAGCGGTTGAATCGGCGGTTGGCTGATCGATATCTTGATGAAGTCGTGGCGGTGTCGAACGCAGAGGAAAACAGAGGGGGAGAAGAGAGGAAGACAGAGCAAAAAAGTGGGTTGGGTTCGATGCACGCAGCGCGATCACACTCTGCATCATCTCCGTCTTCCTCGCCTTTCTCTTCCCCTCTGTCTTCCTCTGCGTTCGACACCGCCACTCTTTCATCCATCGATCGCGCCATCGATCGTGCTATGGCGTATGCGAAGGACAAGAAGGCCCTCTCCATCGGTGTGCACTGCAACGCGATCGAGTTGCTCGAGCGTCTCATCGAGCGGAACATCAAGGTTGATGTCCTGACCGACCAGACCAGCGCGCACGATCCGCTGATTGGGTATGTGCCCATCGGCATGAGCGAGGAGCAGGCGAAGCTAGAGCGGGTGCGTGATCCCAAGGGGTATCAGGATCAATCGATGGCGAGCATGGCCCGCCACGTGCGTGCGATGCTGGAGCTCGAGCGGCGCGGGGCGGTCACGTTTGACTACGGCAACAACATCCGCCAGCGGGCCCTTGATATGGGCGTCAAGGATGCGTTTCACTTCCCGGGCTTCGTCCCGGCGTTCATTCGCCCGCAGTTTTGCTTGGGCCGCGGGCCGTTCCGGTGGGTCGCGCTGAGCGGCGAGCCGCGGGACATTTTCGTGACCGACTATGAGATACTGCGGCTGTTCCCCAAGGACGGCACGGGCGGGTATCGCGATCGCCTGCACCGCTGGATTCTGGGCTGCCACAAGAACCCCGACGCACTGCTCGCGGGCGACTTTGACAAGTGTGCGCCGCGCTTTGAGTTCCAGGGCCTGCCCGCTCGCATCTGCTGGCTTGGGCTGGGCGAGCGGGACAAGGCGGGGCTGCTGTTCAACGAACTCGTGAAGACCGGCAAGGTCTCGGCCCCCATCGTCATCGGGCGCGATCACCTGGACTGTGGCAGCGTCGCGAGCCCCAACCGCGAGACCGAGGCGATGAAGGACGGCACGGACGCCGTGTCCGACTGGCCCTTGCTCAACGCGATGGTCAACGTCGCCAGCGGCGCGAGCTGGGTCAGCCTGCACCATGGCGGGGGCGTGGGCATCGGCTTCAGCCAGCACTGCGGACAGGTAATCGTGGCGGACGGGACCGACGCGGCGAGCAAGCGGCTCTCGCGCGTGCTGAGCAACGACCCCATGATGGGCGTGTTCAGGCATGTGGATGCGGGGTATGACGAGGCGCGGGAGTGTGCGACGCGGCTGGCGGTGCGGGTACCGATGATGTAGCACGTGCCTCCGGCCAAGATGGCCGGGGGATTCATGGCATGGAAAGCCATGCCACGCTACTTCTGCATCGCGATCGCCACGATCACGCCAATCACGATCAATCCCAGCAGGATCGCGAAGAAGACCTTGACTGCGCTGATGGGGTAGTCGCCCTGCACTTCGCCGGTGCGGGCGTTGACCATGAATTGGTAGACCTTCGCGCGATAGCGATATGCGCTCACCCAGATCGGCAGCAGCACGTGTTTGAACGTGAGGTCGTTCCAGCGGGTGCGTTTGCTGCTGATGCGTTGTTCGTCGCCGCCGATGTCGGCGTGGATGGTCTGCACGATCACGCCTTCCATCCGG